>PAQU01000018.1 GCA_002709395.1 Roseibacillus sp.
GGTATCTCGCGAGTCTGGCGACGGGAGGAGGAACGGAGCAGGGAGAGGAGTTGTCCATCCACGGGAAGGCTGGAGGATAGATACAGAGTGAATTCTCTGCTGGGAGGTGGAAGGGAGGCGTCTGAGATAAAATGAACGGATACCAGGAGGGGGACCTTGCCGAACTGGCGTCATTCTACCGGGCGGGCCTGCTGGATGACACCCTGCCATTCTGGTTGCCCCGGGCACTGGATACCATGCACGGAGGCTACCTGACCATGCGGGAAGGGGACGGATCCCTTCTCGATGACGACAAGCCGGTCTGGTTTCAGGGGCGTTTTTCCTGGCTGTTGTCGACCTTGCACCGGACGGTGGAGCCCAGGCCGGAGTGGCTCGAGGCGGCTCGGAGCGGAGTCGATTTCCTGCGGGATCATTGTTTCGACGAAGATGACCGGATGTTTTTTCTGGTTTCCCGGGAGGGAAATCCGCTCCGCAAAAGGCGTTACTTTTTCTCCGAGGCCTTCGCTGTCATGGCTCTTTCCTCCTACGGGGCGGCCGCGGGGTGCGAGGACTCAACGGAGCAGGCCCGGCAACTGTTTCGCCTGTGCCTCGAGTATATCGAGGGGCGACTTCCGGCGGGCGAGGCAAAGTGGATGGAGGAGCGAGCGACCCGCTCGATCGGGGTTCCCATGATTTTCCTGCATGTTGCCCAGCAACTGGTGGAGACCGTGGGTGATGAACTGGCTGAGGAGGTGATCGATGAGTTCATCGGGGAGATCCGCCTGTTCGTGGATGATGAGCGAAAATGTGTTTTTGAGCAGATTGCGCCGGATGGTTCATTGAACGATCATCTGGACGGTCGCACGATGAATCCCGGACATGCCATCGAGGCGGCGTGGTTCATCCTGCACGAGGCGAAGAGGAGGGGAGGAGACGAAGAACTTACCGCGCTCGGGTGCCGGATGCTCGATTACATGTGGAAGAGGGGATGGGATGAGCAGCACGGCGGGTTGTTCCACTTTGTTGATGTCCATGGTAATCCGGTCCAGGAATACTGGCATGACATGAAGTTCTGGTGGCCGCACTGTGAGGCCACCATAGCGACCCTGCTGGCCTACCGGATGACCGGGGAAGATCGTTATGCGGAATGGCATCGCCTCGTTCATGGTTACGCTCACCGGACCTTCGCCGATGGGGAGAATGGAGAGTGGTTTGGTTATGCGCACCGTGATGGAAGAATCTCCAACACCGCGAAGGGAAACCATTTCAAGGGCCCATTCCACCTTCCTCGCATGCAGTGGTATTGCTGGAAGTTGCTGGAGAACGGGTAGGTCAGGAGAGGGTTGCCGTTTGGGATGGTAAGATGGCGGGAAGCGTGCAGGCTGGACGGTGATGATGCGCCATGTCCTTACTGCTTTTGTCAGTCTGCTGCTGCCAATGATGGCGGTAGTGGCGGAGGATCGCCTCAATGTGGTTCTTTTCGTGGTTGATGACCTGGGTTGGATGGATCTCGGATGCCAGGGAAGCAGCTATTACCGTACGCCCAACATTGACCGGCTTGCGGCGCGAGGCATTCGGTTTACGGACGCCTATGCAGCTTGTGCGGTGTGTACTCCGACGCGGGCAAGTATCATGACGGGGAAATATCCGGCCCGGAACCTGATGACCCAGTGGTTGCCCGCCGGACGCTGGAGCGCAACCGGTCACCGGATGCTGGAGGGGCGTTTCCTGCGTAGTCTGCCGCTGGAGGAAGTGACTCTTGCGGAAGCTCTTCGTGAGGGTGGTTATCGAACCCTGCACGTCGGAAAGTGGCACCTAGGAGGACCTCCCTTTTCCCTGCCAGCTCATCACGGGTTTGATGTAAATGTGGGAGGTAGTGAGCATGGCGCCCCGGGGCACTACTTCTATCCTTACAAGGGGAGTTGGAAGATTCCGACCACGGAGCAACGGGTGCAGAAAATCACCCTGCCGGACGGAAAGAAGGGGGAGTATCTTACCGACCGACTGACCTCCGAGGCCCTCAGGTTGATCGAAGAGAGCAGCGATCAGCCATTCTTTCTCTATTTTCCGTACTATGCGGTTCATACCCCCTTGCAGGGAAAAAAGGATTTGATTTCCCGCTTCAGCAGCATCCCCCGGGATCAACGCCAGGGCAGTCCGGTCTATGCCGCCATGGTGGCAAGCGTGGATGAGAGTGTGGGGCGGGTTGTAAAAAAACTGGGGGAGCTGAAACTGGCAGGGAACACCCTGGTGATTTTCACCTCCGACAATGGAGGATTCGCTGGTGCCACGAGTCATGATCCGCTCCGTGCCAACAAGGGCTCGCACTATGAGGGTGGCATCAGGGTGCCTCTTATCATGGCCGGGCCCGGGGTGAAGGGAGGGGGTCGAGTCAGTGGAACACCCGTGATTACGAATGATCTTTATCCGACCGTTCTGGAGATGGCGGGGTTGCCGCTCCGCCCTCACCAGCATGCCGACGGAATGAGCCTTGCGCCGCTTGCTCGAGGTTCGGGGATAGTCGCTCGTGAGGCCCTCTTCTGGCATTATCCGCACTACAACAGGCACCCCCAGAGCGCCCCGGTGTCAATCGTGCGAAAGGGGAAGTGGAAATTGATCGAGTTCCTCGAACGGGGCGAGTTCGAATTGTATGACCTTGCAAGTGACCTGGGTGAGAAAACTAACCTGGCAGCGAAGGAGAAGGCGCGGGTGAATGAGTTGAGTGCAATGCTGCAGGGGTGGAAGGCGGACGTGGGCGCTCAGGCCATGAAGCCGAATCCCCAATTTAAGGGTAGATGAGAAAGCTGGGTTGTCGTGCTGTCGGAGGAACTGGGGCAGGATGCGCGGTGTTCTTCGCAGTGCTGGTGCTGGTGATGACGGGAGTCACCGGGGCCGGGGAGTCCCGGCAAAAACCGGATGTTCTATTCATTGCGATTGATGACATGAATGACTGGATCTCCCTGCTGGATCCCGAGTCACCGATCAGAACGCCCAATCTGGAGCGTCTGGCGGGGAGAGGTATGCTCTTCACGCGGGGTTATTGCATCTCGCCGGCCTGTAATCCTTCCCGGGTTGCTACGCTAACCGGGTTGCGGCCGTCGACATCCGGTGTCTACGCAAACAACAGCGACTGGCGCAGGGCTCTTCCAGAGCGCCGCACCATCATGCAGCAGTTCCAGGGAGCAGGATACAGTGTGCGTGGGGCGGGTAAGATCTTTCATCACAAGGGGAAGGGTTTTCATGATGAGGCCTCCTTCGACGACTTCCAGATGATGGCTCCCCAGAACATGCCGCCTAGGAAGCTCAATCAGGCTCCCGAATATGGGTCACGGAACACGGACTGGGGCGTCTGGCCACCCAATGAGAGGGAGACCATCGACTTCAGAACGGCGGACTACTGCATAAAGGCGCTGCAGGATCCTGTTAAAGATAAGCCGCTCTTTCTTGCCTGCGGGATTTTCAAGCCGCATTCACCCTTCTTTGCTCCAAAGGAGTATTTCGAGGGGCTGGATGAGGTAGGGCTTCCTGTGCGGCGATCTGATGACTGGGGTGATCTTCCCGGGGGTGCTCAGTCACTCATGCGGAGGACGAAGTGGTTCTGGGGGGGGATGGCCAACCTCGACCGCAGGCTTCCGGGGTCCTACGAGCGATTCGTCCAGGCATATGCGGCCTGCTGTGTCTTCGCGGATGCTCAGTTGGGCCGGGTTCTTGACGCCCTGGATGCAAGCTCTCGAAGAGACAGGACCATCGTGGTGCTATGGTCCGACCATGGCTTCCATCTTGGAGAGAAGGATCACATCGAGAAGTTCGCCCTGTGGGAGAAAAGTAATCGCGTGCCCTTCATCGTAGTGGCGCCGGGAGTAACCGGGGAGGGAGTGCGCTGTGACCTGCCAGTGGATCTTTCCGTGATCTATCCGACCCTTCTGGAGTTGGGTGGTCTTTCCCCGGAAAAATGTGATGGAGTCAGCGTAGTTCCTCTTCTTCGTGATCCGAACCATGAGTGGAAGCGTCCTGCCCTGATGACATACGGCCGGGGAAATCACGCGGTGCGCAGTAAGCGCTGGCGGTATATCCGCTATGCGGACGGATCGGAAGAGCTCTACGATCACACAGTTGATCCAAATGAGTGGGAGAACGTGGCCGGTCGCCCGGATTACGAGGTTATAAAGGCTGCCCATCGGCCCTTTCTGCCAGTAAAGGAAGCACAGCTTGTTCCGGGGCTGAGGAGGTAGCTGCTTGTCCCCGGGGTAATAGACTCAAGATCGGCCGAGAGTCGAAGAGGGCTTGGGCGAGCATCCGGGAAAGTCCTAAAATGAGGGAATCTGCGGAAATAAGGGCTGTTTCTCGCATGCATGACTGAAGCCGTGGAATTTAACGACCGTGAATCAGGCGAATTAGCTGGTTTGTGGGTAGAATTTTTCAGTCGAAAGGCGCAATTATCCCTGTAAATTACTGACCAAAACCAACAACTGTTTAATGAAAGTTAAGTTTGAGCATCAGCGCAGTGTCCGGACCTCGGGTTCGCATGGATTCACCCTTCTTGAGATGGTTATCGTTCTTGGGATCATCGGATTGATCCTGGGTGCGGCAATCGGACTGAGTGGCAACTTCATGGGACTCGGGCGCGAGGTGAAAACTGAGGGGGTCCTTCAAACCATCAGCTCTTCTCTCAAGGCCTATCAGATCAGGGCGAAGCATTTTCCGTCGGAGTCGCAAGGCCTCCAGGCCCTGGTTGAGAGGCCTACTACCGCCCCCACGCCCCGGAGATGGGAAAGGGGATTTGAGACCTTGCCCAAGGACGGATGGGAGCAGGACTTTGTATACAAGTATCCCGGATCCAAGGATCCGAGCCAACCAGAGGTCATCTCCAAGGGAAAGGACGGTGAACTCGGGACGGATGACGATATAAGCAGTCAGGATGCGAAATAGTTGTAAAGGGCCGGTTCACCGCCCGGGAGGATTTACTCTCCTTGAGGTCATCCTGGCAGTGTCGATCATCCTTATGGTGATCGGCCTGGGTCTGGTGTATCGGTTCAATTCCCAGGAGAAGGAACTGCTTAGAAAGACAAGTATCAAGATCGAGGCCATGGCTTCCCGGGGTCATGCAATGTCGGTACTTCACCAGAAGCCCTTCTGGCTTCGTATTGAACATGACAAGGTTGTTCTCGCAGGGGCGGATGTCCGGAGTCAGGACCTTGTGAACGTGGATGCTCCGGAAGGATTAACGGAAGATGGGGAATTCAGCGAGAGCAACGAGGAGATCTATGATACCCTCGAGTCCGGGGGCGCCGCGGTGGCCCTCCGTCGATGGGGTACACAGGAGGATGCCTGGATCCGTCCCGAGGAGGGAGAGTCGGTCATCTGGCAGTTCCAGAGCACGGGGTTATGTGAACCGGTCTCAATCCGGGTGGCGGGAGAAGACGGGTTCATCGTCATGCACATGAATCCCCTGACGGCCCGGGTTGATGAAGAGGAGTCCCTGATTGAGCAATGAGGAAAGGTCGCAGAGTACGCCGGCGTGGCGGATTTGTCCTGATGGAGGTGATGATCGCCCTGACTGTCTTTTCGATGGTAGGGGTTTCCTACATGGTCGCGCTCAATGACATAGCCGACATTCTGCGTGAGATGAGGAGTGACGCAAAGATGGGCCGGATCCTGCACAGCGAACTGATGAAGTATGCTTCATTGCCCGAGATCCAGGAACTGGAGGAAGTGATTGAGCTTGAGGAAAAGAACGACTTGCAGATTCAGGTCATCATCAGGCCCTTGGAGGACGTGGTGGAGGAACAGCGAATGACAACGGAAAAGGGACGGGTAATGCAGCAGATGTTTCATCTGCAGGTTATCGGTACCTGGTATGAAAACCGGGAGTATCAGGAGCGGACTGCGGAAACCTGGCGTTATGCGAGACTCTACCAACAGTAACAGCGGAAGAGTCCGTTTCCGTCGATCCCGGCGGGGGATGCTTCTGCTGGAGGCGGTGCTCGCGCTTGCGATCGCGGGGATGCTTCTGGTCACGATCATGTGGATTGTCGATGGAGCCCTGGAGATGTCGAACGTGATGGCTGACGACGGTCGGGAGCAGATGACCCAGGAGGCATTGCTTACCTTTCTGGGGAGGAACTTCAGTCAGTTGCCGGGTAATGCCGAGATGGAACTCCTGCGCGAGGATGCAGGCTCGCACATCCTGAGCGACCTCACCTTTCAGAATGTCCCCACCTCATTCTCATGGTCCGGCCAGGCTATTTCGGCGGAAGCAGTGCAGATTTCCACCGTGCCGACCCGAAGCGGAGATATTGATGTTGTCCTGCGCTATTACGAGGAAGCGATTCTCGATGATAGCGACTCAACGGCCAACGTGAATGCTGAACCTGTTGCCGAGATCGTGCTCCTGAGGGATGTTTACTTCTTTGAATGGTATGCGCGGGACGGCCGGGCTGTAAATGATGATAGCCAGGGATACACGGAGACCTGGGATGTCCGGGGGCGTCTTCCGATACAGATGGAACTACGGGTGAAGTTTGATGAGAGCTCCGACGAGATCATTCACCATTTCTGGATTCCTCCCAAGTTGAACCCGGAGAGTGTAGTGAGATCACAACGGCGTGCCGCCCCGCAGGGGCGCCAGGGAGCTTCCAGTCGGAGCAGTTCTGGACGTGATAGCGGGCGAGGCAGTAATGGAGGCGATGCGCGCAGTCGGAGCAGCGGTTCTCGAACAAGGTCGGCGCCCTCTTCCTCGGGTGGTAGTGGCTCCGGTCCACCGAGGCCGGGAACCCCAGGAAGATGAGAGTAAATATTCCAGTGCAGGCAGGGATGACGGTCGAGACGACCGGGCGTTCTCGTGTGCGGAGTCGTCGGGGAAGCACCCTGGTTGCTGTGTTCTGGCTCATCAGCGTCATGGCGCTTTATATTTTCACTGCGATCCAGTTGCTGGATTATGAGGATCGTTTGATCTCGGGCCAGGTTGATGGGTCACGGGCAGACCAGATGGCTGAAATGGGTATTGCGGTGGCTTGCAATCCGGTGGTAGAGCGCTCGGATTATCTTCTTCTTGAACAGCAGTTCCCGGGAGATGTTGGATTTACCGCAAAAATCGAGTCGGAGGGATCCCGCTTCAATATCAACTCCCTGCTCATGAGCCGCGGGGATGGGGCGGACCCGGACAAGGCCCTCCTGCGCGAAATGTTCGTTGAATGGGGGGCTGATGAGGATTTTGCCCAGGAAGTGGTGGATGCCCTGGTGGACTGGGTCGATGAGGATGAATTGGAGGAGCTCAATGGGGCCGAGTATCCCTATTATGAAGAGCTTGGCTTCCTTAACCGCCCCTACAACCGCCCCTTTTATTCGCTTGATGAAATGAGACTGGTGCGGGGAATGGAGGACTTGGAGCGTCTTTATCCCGGCTGGAGGGACTGGTTCACCATCTGGAGCAGCGGGGGACTGGATGTTAATGAAGCGGATCCGGAAAAGCTGGCACGGGCAGCGGAAGTGTCCATTGATGATGCCTCGTCCATCCGGGACCGGGTGCTCGGTCCAGACATGATCCGGGGCACGGAGGACGATCAGCCTTTTAGTAATAGCGGACAGGTCCTCGATTTGCTAGGTGTCCCAGACATTCAGCGGATGATAGTGGAGCCCCGTCTTACAGCCAATGACCCAACTACCCGGATCGAATCGACTGGATGGTCTGGATTGGGTGGAGCCCAGATCAAGCGCCGCATTACCCTTATTGTAAGGAACCGAACTGGTCGGCCATCAATTCTTGAGAGAACAGTGGAACAGGTGCCATGAGCTCAAAGGTGAAAAAGAAAGGCGAGAAGGTCCTCCTGCTACCCGGAGCTGATGGGTGGGAGGTGTGGACTGCGGGGTCGGAGACAACTGGTTTCGGCCTGAGCCAGCGTTCCGGAACCATGCGGGTTCTTGATGTCACAGGCATTCCGCCAGGAGAGCTTACCATGGCTTTTCCGGTGCGTGATGTCTCGGCCCTTCCGTTCCGGGCTCCCACTTCGGATGATGCCCTTCTCAGCGACCTGGCCGAGATGCATCTCGAGCGCATGGGTGTGCGTCCGGGGATCAATGCCGGGGTGCTGAGCGATGTGTTCAAGGTGGCTACGGTTGGAGAGGAGTGCCTTGCAGTTCCAATAGTTCTGGCACCACCGCGTGAGGGAGACCTGCCCCGCAGGGCTCCGCAGAATTTTGATATTTCTGCCCGTTGCCTCCCCCTGCCAGGTGATGGGCTGGTGATCTGGCAGGAACTGGGTCGCTGGGTCTTCGCTCTCTCTGTGGAGGGGCAGGCACTTGAATTCGAGGCCCTCGCAATCAACCAACTTGGTGAAGAGGCGGGCAGGGAGATTCGTATCACGCTCATGCAACTTGAGTTGCAGGGGGTCACCGACGCCCTGCCGGCACACTGCACGGTCTGGCTAGGGCAGGAAGAAGCCGAACCCAGTGGAGAACAGCTTCAGGCCCTCGGTGAGGGGATAGGTCTGAGCGCTCCCGTAACGGTTGCCTCAAAACCAGCTCCTGTTCCTCCAGCCCGATCAAGCCAGTTGCTTCCGGCAGACGTTCGTGCCGAGCGTGCGGCAAAGCGTAAGAAACAACAGGCCGTGCTGGTCTCAGCGGTGGCGGCCGCGGCGTATGTGTTTGGGATCCTATTTCTATGGGCGGATCTCAGGGGCGCTGAGAAAGACGCGAATCAGGCGAGGGTGGCCTACGAACCCTACGAGGCGGATGACCTCCTGCTCTCAAGCCATAGAGAAAAATGGGCATCGCTACAACCAGTGGTTGAACAGGAGCATGGCCCGCTCGAACTGTTTTATCATTGCATGCGGGCCCGGGGAGGAGAGGCGGGGCTTCGCTTTGACCGTGCTGAGATTTCCAATCAGGTCGAGGTAGAGGAGAGTCCTGACGGGTCAATTGAGTTTACCCTGATACGGGATATACGAATCCAGGGGAAGGCAGACGAGCTTGAGCAGGCTACGGCTTTTGATCTCGCCCTGAAGAGGGAGAGGGGGCTTCGTGACTACCTGTGGACCTCGGGGGTGCCGGTTGAAAGAAACGGGAAATGGGGGTTTTTCTACGAAGCAAGGATTAAGGGGCCGGAAGACCAGTGACCATGAATGATCGAGAGAAAAAGCTGTTAGTGTTGGTGGGGATCATCGTTTTCCTGATTCTCAACCTTGCCGCGTGGTCATTGGTTTACAGCCCTCGTAAAAAGGCGGCCGAGTCCAAGGAAAAAGAGTATGTGGACAAAATTGCGTTGGCACAGGTCCAGGAGGTCGAACTTGTCGAGATTCAGCCTCAGGTCGAGTGGCTCGAGCGTAATGAGCAGAAACTGATCAAGAGCTGGCAGAAGGCTCTCGCTGACCTTGAGTCACTTGCTAACCGTGAGGCTCAGCGAAGGGGCTTGACCGTAAAGCAGGTGAAACCGATGAACGCGGCAGATTTCGAGGCGCTTGATCTTCACCGGGCCCGGGTGGAAATTGAAGTCAGCGGTCGAGAGCAGGTGCTTTTCCAGTGGCTTGACCGGTTGAATTCTCCGTCCGATCTGAGGGCTGTCACCAGCCTGATTATCAGTCCGAAGAAGGATGATGATACCCAGGTCGATTGTCAGGTGCGGCTCGAGCAGTGGTTTGTCCCTGAAACAATCGATCCGATCGAAACTACTACCTGATCGTCAAGGAGGAGAAAACTTATGAAGGCAATTCCCAGTATTTTCAGTTTAGCAGTGCTCTGCCTCATGTGCGGTGCAGGTGAGGGGCATGGCGATGTTCCCAAGAAGCCGGTCCTGTCGCGTTACAGTGAACTCTGGACCAACTCCGCTTTCACCATTCCGCCCGTGAAGGAAGTCGTGGAGGTCGAGGAGGACAATCCACTTGATGAATACACCCTTGCCGGTACCTGCGAGGTGGAGGGGGGATGGTTCGTGGTTCTGATCAACAAGAAGGAACGTGATAAGCGGATCCGGTTACATCCCGGGGAAAAAAATGATGAAGGATTCGAGGTGGTCAAGGTGGAGCGGGGGGCGTCCTACATGGACACCCGGGTTGAGATCAAGAATCGTAGCGGGAAGATTGGAAGTGTGGAATATGACAAGAAGTTCATCGTCCTGAAAAAGGCCACGCCCAGGGCCCCGGTGGGCAAGAAGCCGGTCGTCAAGCCGGGTCAGAAGCCGCCGACCAGCCGGGCGCCGACTCCGTCGGCGCGCCCAAGCAGTTCCTCCTCAGCCAGCAAGCCGCGAGTGCGGCGTATTCCGAGCCCACCGAAGCGCTAGGGTTTCCTCAATTCATTTCATTTACAGTTCCATGAGACCAACGATCGTACTGAGCCTCCTGTTCGCCCTGATGCAGCCGCTTGCTGCGCAGGACAACGCACCTCCGGCGCCGAAGCCACCTGCTCCTGCCGCTCCTGCCGCGGAGGATGCTGCCCCTCCTGTTCCTGCTGCACCAGCTGCTGAGGATAATGCCCCCCCCGCGCCACCTGCGGAGGACGCTGCCCCTCCCGCGCCACCGAACCCACCTGTTCCGGCTCCTCCTGGACTGGTGCCACCTGCTCCGGGGGAGAATCCTCCAAATCCTGACCCGGAGGATCCGGTGCCCGGTCGCGCCCCCGCTGCTATTCCCAATGCCCCCGACCCGAACCAACCAGCCCAGTTGAACGCGGCTAACCTCAATGGGCAGGATATAGCAGACCTCTATTATACCTATACCGGGAAGAAGGTTCTGGTAAGCCAGGAAGCATCGGGTCAGGAAGTTTCCTTCATCGTGCCGGGGCAGATGACCTATGCAGAAGCGGCGAAGGTGATTGAGAAGCGGCTCGTTATGGAGGGATTGGAAATTGTTCCCGACGATGACGACCCTAGTTTCGTGAAGCTGGTTCTGGCCAATTCCCAGACCAGTGGGCCCAAGCCCCTGGGTCCCCCGGTCGGGGATGATATCGATGAGCTCGCGAATCAAGTATCAGCAGACGGATTCGTGACCTACGTTATGGCTCTCCAGTATCTCAAGCCTGACGACGCGCTTCGTGCCTTTCAGTCGGTCGTGCAGCAGTTTGGATCTGCTGGGACGGTGGCAGCGATTCCGAATGCCGGATCAGTGGTGATTTCAGGAAACCTGCCCCTTGTTCGCATGCTGGTGGAATTGAAGGACCGGATTGATGTTCCCTCGGCTCAGGTGGGGACAAAATTCGTAGAAGTGACTTTTGCAGACGTAGAGGACCTCTCTGCCCGGTTGAACGAGATCTTCAATAACCAGAGACAGAATAACAACGCCACGGCAGGGGTGCGCAGGGCCACAACCCCGACCAATACGGGGCCTCCGCTGCCGAACGCACCTGCGGCCGCAAATGCAGCCAATGTTCCCGGGGGTGCTACATCATCCGGAGAGGATACTCCCATAAATATCATTCCGCAGCCGAGGACGAGTCGCATCTTCCTGATGGGGCGCCCTGTAGATATTATTTTCGTGGAAGGCTTGATTGCGGATTTCGATGCTCCCAGTTCGAAACGTAACTTCCTGCGCAAGAAGCTACGCTATCTTCCGGTGACCGAGTTTATTCCGGTGGCAGCGGATGCCCTGGAACGAACGCTTGAGACATCATCCGGCGCGGGCGGGAGTAGTGCGCGTCGGGGAGGGTCCTCCAGCCTGACGGGACGAACGGGGTCCACCAGTAGTCGGAGAACTACGGGATCAACCACCAGTAGCCGTAATAGTATCGGAGGTGGTGGAATCGGGGGCACAGGGGGAGGTTCCCGTGCGCAACTTGCCCAGCAGGATATCCAGACTGCCCCGGAATCGATCCTGATCGGGAAGACCCTTCTGGTAGGAGATAACATTTCCAACAGCATCGTGGTGAACGGTCCTCCTCATCACATTGAGATCGTGCAGAGCCTTGTAGACGAATTGGACCAGCCCTCGGAGCAGGTGGCTATTACCGCGGTTTTTGCGCGTTACGATCTTGGAAAGGATCGTAGCTTTGGAGTTGATCTGGCCCGACTGCTGGGCGGTGACAGCGACTTCAGAGGGGCGATACAGAACCGAAACGGGGTGCCGTCCGTGATTGATCCGAATACCCTTCTGGATTTCAATTCGCTTCTTGGAGCTCCAGGTGCGGCAGCCGGCGGGCTTTCAGCATACGCGGTGATTGGTGACAACTTCGGGGTGTTCGTAAATGCCCTGGAGAGCAACAGGAATTTTACGGCCATCTCGCGCCCGACAATCTTCACGACGAACAATGGAGTTGCCCGGATTAGTTCGGGATCCCGGATCGCGGTGCCCACAAGTACCTTCCAAGGAGGGACTCAGACCGGCTTTTCGACCAACGTCGAATTCAGGGACATCGTTCTTGAGCTGGAAGTGCGTCCGCTGGTGAACTCCGAGGAAGAGGTGACCCTCGAGATTTCTCTGGTAAGGGACAACATTGGAGATAATCGCGCCATTCAGGGTTTCGGAGAAGTGCCGGATATTGATACAGATGAGATTTCAACAAGAGTAACGGTCCCGAACCGATCCACCATCGTGCTGGGTGGTCTTATCACGGAGTCGGATACGCGGACGGGATCAGGGATTCCGATCCTGAGTTCCATTCCGTTGCTGAACAAGTTTCTCGGAGTCAACAGCAAGGATGTCCTCCGGGAAGAACTGGTGATCCTCATACATCCCTCGATTCTGACTGATCCTGCCGACGTCCAGAAGTTCCAGGAGGCCTATGATGCGGATAGCAAGGTGGCACCCAGGGCGCGGGCTTCGGTCCAGCAGGGTGTTCTTCCTCCGCGAGGGGCGTTGCAGTCGGGCGCTAACCCAAATGCGGGTGAGGATGCCTCCCGGGGAGCTCTCATGACTTCTCCGGTCCACCGGGCGATGCGCAATAAGAAGCGGCGTTAGGGCCGAACGGAGAGAATTCCTGGTGCGCCCGGATGGTCAGGGATATTTTCCCTGAGNCAACNNGGCGCTTGCCATGTTAANCCGAAGTCGCTTCATTAAGCGCCCCACGAAAATCCCACATCATGGCCGAAGAATCCACCGAAGCATCGAGTCCTACCGAAATTGGAGTAGCAGACCTTCCAAAGAGTCTGGGAGACCTTGTCCTGAAGGCTGATGCGGCTATCGAGCAGAACAATCTGGCTTATGCCGTAAAACTTTTTCTCTCTGTCCTNAAGGCGGAGCCAGGCTTCGTCGAAGGGCGCCGAAAGTTGCGTGCCTCGGAAATGAAGCTTGCAGGTCCTCCTAAGAAGAAAGGGCTCTTTGGTGGAGGCGGGGCTGGAAAGTTGAAGGGGAAGGCAAAGAAGGATCCGGTGGGGGTTATTGATGATATCGAGAGGGAACTGGAAAAGGACCCCTACAATGCGGGCCTCAATGAGTTGCTTCACGAGGTAGCGTTCAATCTTAACATGCTGGACACGGCGGCTTTCGCGCTTGAGACGGTACGAAGGGCCACTCCGGATAACACCAAGCTCCTTCACAAGCTTGCTCAGTTTTACGAGAATCGCAACATGCCGGAGGAGGCAGCCGGAGTCTACAAGGACATTGTCAAGGTTGACCCGACTGACACCGACGCCGTTAAAGGCGAGAAGGATATGACCGCACGGGCCTCCATGGCTCGAAGTCAGGATGCCTCGGGGGCCCTGGTTAAGAAGGATGATGATGAAGCTCTCGCACTGGAAAAGGCCTCCCGGGCAGCCATGACTCAGGACCAGATGGAGGAGAAGCGTGATCAACTGGTTCAGCAGTACAACGAGGACGTCAACAATTTCGATGTCGTCAAGCAACTGGCAGCCCTTTACGAGCAGATGGAAGACTGGGCCATGGCCCAGCAGATGTTTGAGTGGGCGCACTCACTCTCAGCCGGGGATGCGGCCCTCAAGATGAAGGCCAATAACATGAAGGACCGAGCCGGAGAAGAGGAGGTGAGGAGTCTCGAGGCCCGGGTTGAGGAAAATCCGGATGATGAAGAAGCTCAGGCGGCTCTGGATGAGTATCAGCATACGAGAGCCGCGGCCCAGGTGGACGAGCGTCGACGCCGGGTAGACCAGAATCCGACCGATCCGCAGCTACGCTATGACCTCGGGCAGGCTCTTTATCATGCAGGGGAATACAGTGAGGCCATTCCGCATCTTCAGCAGGCTACTCGCAACCCGCACATCAGAACCCGCGTTCTTCTCCTTCTGGGGCGGACGTTCGATGCCAAGGGGATGAGTGACATGGCAATCAAGCAGCTCTCGGATGCCAATGCCGAGCTTACGGTAATGGATAAGACCAAGAAGGAGGTTCTCTACGAACTGGGTATTATCCACGAAAAGGTAGAGAGTGGAGATGAGGCGCTGAGTTGCTTCAAGCAGATCTACGAGGTCGACTATGGGTATCGGGATGTCGCCCACCGGGTGGAGTCTTCCTACGCCGGATAGTGAACCGGAGCCACCGGAGAGGATCTGGGTCAGAAGTTATCCAAGGCGTCCACGCAGAAGCGGGACCAGGATTCGAGGGATTCATACAGGGGTCCTTTCAGGTCCGTGATGGTCTGGAATTGCAAGTCGCAGAGGGCGTCCTCGCGGGCGCTGGCGATATCATCTGTTAATTCAAACAGGTGGACGACCCCGAGATGGACCCGGCCTACTGCATTGCTGTCGTCATTCAGGAGGGCGACGATCCGTTGCTTCGGATCTGAGGGCAGGACCAGTTCCTCATCGATCTCCCGCTCAACTCCCGCCATGTAGGTGGCGTGGCCGAGAGGGTCGCTCCGTTCATCCACGGGATTGATGTGTCCTCCAATACCAAGGGAGCCCTGGGCGTGAAGCCTGCTCTCGCCCCCTGATTTGCCGCGGACGTANTGCAGGTAGCGGTCCCGGTGACGGAAGAGAGAATAAGGGATAATCTGTTTGTGGCCTGGATCCTCCTCCGCAGCTTCACGGTCCATGAAGAAATTATTGGACGGGTCAAGGAGTGAAGGGATGTAACGCTCGGTATCGGTGGTTAAACCCTGGAAGGAGCCGAGATTGTCGAACAGGCTACGAGGGACAACCAGAATCTGTTCGCCGTCATATTTGGACATGGCACAAGCTGGAATGNAAACGAGGCGTTTCGAAACGCTAAATTGACTTCCGTATGGGAACAGTTGTTAAGAACTGTCGAAAAGCAGGAGATTATCCTGCCTCTGTTGCGCAAGATGTACGGACAAGGTCGATGATCTTTCCGTCATCTTCACCTGCGGACCAGACGTGGCGGAGAAAGTCCGCAGGATGAATTCCGTGCTCCCTGAGGAATTTACGGTCGCCCCCGCAACAGAACATAAGGTCCGGATCAAGTTCGCCGCGGAGCTTGGCGCGGGCCTTTGTCAGGATCCGGGGAAGATAGGCGAACTCCCCAAGGGTATCACCAAAGCTGGGAAGGTCCTCCCGGGTAATCTCCTTTTCGCTGAGAACCCCTCCCTGCACGACCTGCAGGTAGTCACGGCGGACGGCAGCGATGAGCAGGGCCGTGCTTGGAGAGGGATCCTGTTCGTCCACCTGATCCTCGACAAAATCAAAGAGTTCCCGAGGTTTNCACCCAATTTGGCGGAGAAACTGGAGGTCATCCTCGTTGTAGTAATTCTCAAATGCGGCATCACCACTCCGGTAACGTTCGACACAGCGGTCGAACAGTTCAATGAATTGTTCGTTCCAAGTCATATTGCGCCACCAATTGAGTTGCCGGACGGCTTCCTGTCAACCATGCGGAATGATGATCCCGGAGGAATCCCAGTTCATGGGATATCAGATTCCTCTATAATACGCCGGTAGGTCGCACGGGCGTGGTCGTAGGCAGTAAGAGCATCCTCCATTTCATCCTCGTCGATGAATTTTTCCTTCTGCTTCCAGCAGTCATTGACTCCACGAAGACACCATTCGGCGCTCCTCCGGGAGGCCCGTACTGGGTTCCCGGCTACGGTGACCCAGACCGGGTTGGTGTGGCAGGATGGNAGAATCCGGGCCGCGACCCAGGANCTTCTCTCGATGGGGATCTCAAAGGCAAGGTCCCGGAGGTTGCCGTCCGCCTGGATTTTGCGTCTGGCGGCGGGTTCGCCATTCACAAGGATTTCAACCGTGACGTCCCGAGAGTCTTCAATGCGGCTCCGCTCTATATGCCAGTAGGGTTTCTGCTCGTAGGGGAGGTTCCGGAGGCCGGGGATCGGAGTCTCTGGGAGGAGGGCCGCGGCCTTCACGCGGGCGGTGACCTTGGCGGCCTGCTTGAGGTGTAAAGTACTGTCACCGACGCCCATTTCCTGGTCGTTGACGTAGAAGTCAATGAGATGAGATCGACCGTCTCCAACGTAATTGCGGCCCTTCCTAATGCCTTCGCACCACTGGTCGAAGGTGAGTTTGCCTTCGAGTTTGACGTAGGAGCGCCCCAGTCCAACCCGTTCTCCATAAATACAGGGGAAGTCGGTCTCTCCGCTGACTCTTGTCCGGAAGCCGCAGTTAAGGGTATGATACCAGATGCTGAGTTCCCAGACGTAGGGTGTGTCGACCATGGCAAGGAAATCAATTGCGGGCACCTGATCACCATCGGGGCCTTCCACGGTATGGGTGACGTCGACGATATACTCATTGGCTCCTATTCCATCGAATGGCGGCGGATTGTAGTTTGGTAATTCGCTTCCCGGCACGCTGAGTCCCCATCCGGAGTGGGCAGACCCTGTCAGAGCTCCCTGCTTCTTGGCCCACCGGAGAGTGTTCAGGCAGAGTTTAGGCCAGTGGTGCTTGGAGTCTCCACCGGGATACATCTGGTTCTTGAGCCGCAGCAGACAAAGGTGCCCNCTCTGGTGTGAGCCAAAGCCGGAAACCTCAATGTCGTAGCGGAGCAGGTAGGGGTAGCGGGAAACCTTGTCGTTCTTCCCGGTAAAGAATTTTTTCTGATAGTCGAAGCACGGTCCCCAGGTCAGGTTGCACCCTACCTTGAGGTCTTCTCCCAGGCAGTGGCGCATCATGTCGGGGGCATGGACTCCCTCGGTGGGATTNCTGTAGTGTGCACATCCTGCGGCATGAATGTGGTGATCTCCCGACCACCACCCCATGAGTGAGGGGTCGATCCAGCGCCTGATCNTGAACGACATCCTTTTTGTNTGCTCGTCGATTTTGACCTGCCGTTCGTGGGGAATGGACTCCGGGCCCCGATAGTTCCTGATAGTGTAGCTGCCGGAAGGAAGCCGGATGGACTCTCCATCTGCTCGATAGATCTGGGGATGAAAGGCGAAATCCGGAGCGGTGCGCTTGGATTGTGAGGGATATACACGGCCCCACCTGTCCCGGACCTCGAAGGCTGCAGTCGTTGGTTTTCCATTTTCATCAAGAACCTCGAGCTTGATCTCATGAGCGGCCTGACAGGTGAAAAGGAAGTCGATCTCATTGCGAAATCCCAGGTCCTGAGTTCCCTGGCCTACGTCGAACTGGAGCTTGCCCTCTCTCTTGCCGCGGTCGCGGCTGTAGAGAGATAGAATACGGTATTCCAGTTCGAGCCCACCGAGGGTTGCAGTAAGTGGCTGCTTGTCAAAAGTTGAGAGATCGAGCCAGCGATCCCGCAGGTCGTCTCTGGGGGAATTATGCATGCTCAGGGCATTGGGGCTTTGTACGCGCAGGGGTGCCGTGACACCCGCTTCGTTGCTAACCTTGATGAGGAAGACTGTCCAACCGGCCTCTACCAGAAGTGGCCGGGCCGGACCGGGAGCGACCTTGACGCGGGATTCGGGGTTGATGGTGACTCCAGCGAGGCAGAGGGGGTCGAGAACCGCCTGCACACCATTCCCCACAGAGGCATCATCCTCTGCAGAGAGGGCCCGGACGAGAGCCTGCTGACGGTCAGCTGGAAGGGGGTTGCCGAGGAACTCGAGAGCCTGAGTGAGGCGCTTGATCTGTGCGATGAGAGGTTGGGCCTCTACTCTGGCAACCTGACCGAGTTCGGAGCCGAAGAGGGAAGGACACAGAAGAAAGAGTACAGCAAGGAATGGAAACTTCACGGCTTGAGAGAAGTGGTTAATGCAATCTGACCGGGTGGGGAGGGTCCCCGCAAGAGGAATCCTTTTACTCGCCAAGTCGGTCGAGTACACGCGCCCGGATGTCGGGAGCTTCTCTCAGCGTTTCGGTGACGGCCCGAAGAGCATTGAGGGTTGCCCTGGAAACATGGTGCTCCATGCCCTCGACGTCACGGTAAATTGTTTTTTCGTCGATGTCGAAAAGTCTGAGAAACTCGGTCAGGAGCTCGTGCCGATCAATGATAGCGCGGGCGATCTGTTCTCCCTCGGGAGTGAGGATGGTGCCACGGTATTTCTCGTGTTTTGCGAGGCCCTCGGAGTCAAGGCGCTGGAGCATGTTGGTCACGCTGGCCTGGGAAATTCCCAGTCGCTGGGAGATGTCAACGGGGCGGGCATATCCCTTTTCCTCGATAAGATGAAGAATCTGCTCGAGGTAGTCGTCCATGGCGACACTACCACTAGTCCGGGAAGGATTGGATCCCACGGCCGGAGCCTAGGGGTGAATCGGATGCGGCGCACGGAATTTAACCACAATTTACCGGACGCTTTCTTGGGGACTGCTTTCTGCCGGTCGTGAAGATGCCAGACCGGAATCTCCCTCATAGAGGTCTTGGTTGGAGGCCTGGAATTCCGCCTTCAGGCCCACCGTCAGGTTGCTGAGGTCGAGGAGGTCCCAACTGGTAAAGGTCCAGGCTCCATCTGCCCCGTCGTGGGCGAACCCCAGAAGAAGGTGTTGAGCGTCCTCGGAAACCTTGGAAGGCTGTGTTCCCAGTTTGTAATAGAAACTTCGCAGGGTTGATGCTCGGCTTCCTTCCTCGTAAAGCTTGGGGTCGAGGTAGGTTACCAGCCCTGATTCGACATGTTCGATCCGGAGGTCTGGATATCCCATGCGTTGTTCCCGGCCGTCGCTGGTGAGTGGAATGGAGCATAGAAGAGCAGGATGGGCATCAATCTGTTCACGCAAGGTATCCTCAAAAAAACGGGAGCCCTCGTTGATGCGGCGCAGACCACGCAGGTCTGATCCCTCCTGGCTATGCAACTGCATGGCATGATCTGCGGATTTGCGGATAGCTTCGAGGATAAGAAGGGCGGCAGGATTCTTCGGGTTGAAGGGAATGATCTTATTCCCAGTCGCTCCCTCAATAACGGCTGAGAAGGAAAACCGTCGTTGGTCCAGATCCTGCGCTTTCAAGCTTCTGATTAAGGTGGCGTCGTCCTGTTTTGAGGTCGCAGTTGAGGAGGGTTGCCGCGCGGCTACCTTGCGCTCGGCTTCCTTGCGGCTTGCCAGGCGACCGAGTTCGAATGCTCCGAAGGCAATGAGAAACAGCACTCCGGGCACAATGAGAAGAAATCGCTCGCGGGGGGTCATGCGCAGGGAGCATCTCCGTTAATAAGCACGGAGGCAAGGTACGTAATGAGGGACAAATCGACCCGACATGCTGTCACAGAGTCCGGGTCAGGCTGTCCCGCTGAGGGAGTTTGACCCTTGATTTCATGGACACGAATGCTGGCCCGCGGATTGCGAGGAGAAGAGCATGAGCCTTGATAAACTGACCATTAAATTTCAGGAGGCGCTGCAGGCGGCTCAACGACTGGCATCAAAGTCAGCTCATTCTGAATTGAAGAGTGGGCATGTCCTTCTTGAACTTATGCAGCAGGAAGGAGGGATTGTAGTCCCGCTCCTGGAGAAGTCAGGGGTGGACCTTCCGGTGCTCAAGGCGAGAACCATTGCCTGCCTGGACCGGGAGCCCCGGATGCAGGGTGCCAGTGCACAACCACAGATCAGCTTTGGACTGAGATCAATTCTTGATGCGGCCGGGGCTGTTCAAGTTGAACTGGATGACGAATTTCTCAGTGTGGAGCACTTTCTGCTGGGCGCAATAGAGAGTGAGGGGGCAGCCAGCCAGCTCCTGAGGGAAGCCGGGGTGACTCGTGAGAGTCTTGACCAAGCCTTGGGCGAGGTGCGTGGAAGCCAGAAGGTTACCGATGAGGATCCGGAAGGGAAATACCAGACCCTGGAGAAGTATGGGACGGATTTGTGTAGCCTTGCCCGGAAGGGAAGAATTGATCCGGTTATCGGTCGCGATGAGGAAAGCAGGCGAATTTTACAGGTTCTTTCACGCAGGACAAAAAATAACCCGGTTCTTATCGGGGAGCCAGGGACGGGTAAGACCGCCATCGTGGAAGGCTTGGCCCGTCGGATCGTGAGCGGAGATGTTCCTGATTCCATGAAGGAAAAGCGAATTATAGCATTGGATCTGGGGGCAATGATTGCCGGGGCGAAATATCGAGGAGAGTTTGAGGACCGGCTGAAGGCTTTCCTCAGAGAGGTGACCGAGGCGGAAGGAGATATCATTCTCTTTATTGATGAGCTTCACACTATTGTGGGGGCAGGCGCCAGCGAAGGTGCAGTCGATGCTTCGAACCTGCTCAAGCCGCAATTGGCACGGGGCGAGTTGCGGACCATCGGAGCGACGACACTCGACGAGTATCGGAAATACGTGGAGAAGGATGCCGCTCTTGAGCGCCGTTTTCAGCCTGTGAAGGTGGAAGAGCCTACGGTAGAGGATTCCATTGCGATTCTCCGGGGCCTCAAGGAGCGATACGAGGTACACCATGGGGTCCGGATCCAGGACAGCGCTCTGGTTGCGGCCGCAAATCTGGGAGACCGCTACGTTTCGGCACGTTTCCTGCCGGATAAAGCAGTTGACCTGGTGGATGAGGCGGCGTCACGGCTCAAGATAGAACTCGATTCGATGCCTACGGAAATTGACCAGATAGAAAGGCAGGTCATGCAGCTTGAGATGGAGCGCCAGGCACTGGAAAAGGAGCCTGATTCTGCAAGTTCAGTGAGGCTGGAAAAGGTGCTGGAGGAGATGAAAAATCTGAAGGAGCGCTCGGAAGTCCTGATGAGACAGTGGCGTAAGGAGAAGGAGGTTATTGACGAGGTTCGTCGCCTTCAGGAGCACATCGACCAGGTCAAGACGGAAGCGGAGCAGGCCAAGCGCCTTGGTGATCTGGCCAGGGCTTCGGAACTTGCGTATGGAACTCTCCCAGAGGCGGAGAAGGATCTGGAGGAGGCCCAGGGTCGCCTTGGCGGAAACTCGTTCGGGGGACAACTTCTAAAGGAAGAGGTAACCGAGGAGGATATCGCCCGCGTAGTGGCCTCATGGACGGGCATCCCGGTGAACCGGCTGCAGGAAGGGGAGCGGTGCAAGCTTGTCACGATGGAAGAGAGGCTTGGGGATCGGGTTATCGGACAGAGGTCGGCGATCGGGGCGATATCCAATGCGGTCCGGCGGGCCCGGGCGGGATTGCAGGACGAGAACCGGCCGATTGGGTCCTTTCTGTTCCTGGGACCGACAGGAGTGGGCAAGACGGAGCTTTCCAAGGCCTTGGCTGAGTTTCTCTTTGACGACGAAGGGGCGATGATGCGGATCGACATGTCTGAATACATGGAGAAGCACAGCGTGGCACGACTGATCGGCGCTCCTCCCGGATATGTGGGTTATGAAGAAGGGGGTCAGTTGAGCGAGCAAGTAAGGCGCAATCCCTACTCGGTTGTTCTTTTTGACGAAATCGAGAAAGCACACCCTGATGTCTTCAATCTTCTTCTCCAGGTCCTGGATGATGGACGAGTGACCGACGGTCAGGGGAGGACAGTGGATTTTCGTAATACGGTCCTGATCATGACCTCGAATATAGGTGGTCAGCTCATTACCGGTGAAGATAATGCGGAGCAGAGGGAAGCAGGAGTGATGGAGGCCCTGCGTGGGCACTTTCGCCCAGAGTTTCTCAACCGGGTGGATGAAACCGTTATCTTTGACCGGCTAGGCCGGGAAGAGTTGAGGGATATTGTGGAACTTCAACTTGAACGTGTCAGGCAACGACTGGAAAGGCAGGGGCTTGGGCTGGTTGTGAACTCCGATGCGAAGGAGTTCCTGGCCAACCAGGGTTACGATCCGGTTTACGGGGCGAGACCGCTCAAGCGGGCCATCCAGAAACACCTTCTCGATCCGGTTAGCCTGGCAGTTCTCGAAGGGGACTTCGTGGAAGGAGACCATATCGAGATGATGGTGGTGGAAGGAAAGCTTGTGTGTCGCCCCGCGGTGCAGAAGGCGGCCTGACTCCCCCTGTTATTTGCCTAGAATACCGGCGATTCGAGAAGGACGGAGCGCAGGGTGATCGAGCGGTCTCCGGGGTTGTGTGCAACCCCGGGTAGCTTATCGCGGCTGCTACGCAGTCCACTGAGATGGGGGGGCAGCCCGGGGCTGATACCGATGAGTGAGAACAGGAGGCTTGGTGCCGTTTTCCATGTCAGGCTGATCTCAAGACCATCCTCCGGAATCCCCCGGAAGCGAAGCCACCGTTTGCCGGTTTGACCGTCCGACTGTGGAAGGGGAAGGTTCGTGCCAAGGGAACTAAGGTCCGAAAGTTCATTGCTGTCATCCAACCCAATTACGATTTCCTGTGCTGGGAGGGTAGGGGTGAGCCGGATCCGGGCACTCTGGACTCCATTGTCATTATCCCATTTCAGCAATTCAATCCCCGGAGCCGAAAGCCCTGCCTTTTTGGTCTGGAACACCGAATCATCCAGAGGGTAGGAAGCGCTCTGGTTGTCCTCCAGAGGAATCAGTCCGGTGGTGAGTTCCGGAGGGATGGCCCCCTCCCAGGTCGAGACGGAAACTTTTGCGTCTTCCCGGTCAGCTTCCTCAAGATAAGTTATATTCAGTTGCTGGGGGGAGGCCGTCGTAAAGGACGGTGCCTGGATCGCGAGGTATCCTGATCCAACGGCCCCCAAGGCGAGGGCGAGCGCTGTGCAGAGCAGGGCTGTTCTTGGGAGCAAGGTAGCGAGAGGGAGAAGGGGAAGGGTTAGCAAGACCACTAGTGCGGAAATCAGTGGAGGAGAAATGGCAACCCCAAGGGCGAGGGGGAGATGCTTGAGGAATGGGACTGCGAGGATGGTGGTAATAGAGCCAGTCAGGAGACAGGACAGCATCAGGAGAGTGGGGCTCTTCCGCTGGTCATTGAGAAGAAAGAGCGAGGAGATTACCGCAATGAAGGCGGGAATCATGAGGATATAGGAGAAGCCTTCTGCGGTAAAACTGGCAACGAGGGAGCCAAGGGCGAGGGCCAGTCCGTGAAGGCAGCAGAAGAGTCTCGGTTCCGGTCGAATGAATAAGATACTGAGAAGGGTTCCCATGACTGCGCTGCAGCAGGGCACAAGCATGTCGAGATGCATTGCAGTGGGCCAAGGGGTGGGAGTGAGATCGAGCCGTTGCAGAGCCGAGGCCGCAAGCCAGCCCATGACCAATCCCGCAAGAGAAGTGAGGATCCAGCAGTAAGTTCCCCGCGAGAGCTGCTTCACCGTCCAGTGGTGTTCGCGGCAGAGACGGAAAAAGGGCAGGAAAAGGGCAAGGAGAATGGCCCCGGAAAACCATGGAGACAGGCTTTCCGGCCAGGAAATAATGAACAGGGCAGCTATGTCGGTATAGACCGCATCTTCCTTGGCTGCGGGGTCCCTCCAGTCGGAGGTTAATAACTGGCGAGTCATCCCAAGGACATTCTCTCCATGGTGCTGGAGGCTGCGCTGGTCGAGATTGTCGAGGTTGTCGAGAGGTGTGTGGTAGTGCTTTGGGTTTTCGATGAAGGCGAAATTGACCCCCTTGAGACCTCGCTGCATGAAGACGGTAAGGTCCGAGGAATTGGGCATGGTGCGGTAGACCGTGACGTAGGCAGAGCTGCTCATGGGCCGTTGAAGGCCCTGGGACATCTGGTCGATTATCCATGAATTTCCCCTTGAGGTCTCGAACATGAGACTGCCTCCGGAAGAGCCCCGGGCTTCGAGATTAATGACCATCCCGACACGATCGGCGGTTTCATTGAACCGGGAGAATCCTCGTGCACCGGTCAGACCAATTTCCTCTCCATCGGTAAAGAGGAGGATGACGGGTCGTGGGAGTGGTGTTTCCCTGGCAAGGATCCCAGTGATTTCAAGCAGGGCGGCGACCGCAGCTCCATCGTCACTGGCGCCAGGTCCAGCTCCTACGGAGTCGTGATGACAGCAAAGGAGAAGGGCGGGAAGGTCCGGATTGGAGGATGGTAGCTCCACGATGATGTTGCGGGCGAGGGCAAGGGTGGTGCCCCCGGTACCCCGGCTGGAGGCAACCCAGTGCTCATTTTCCTCGGGATCAAGTCCGAGGTCCGCCAGTTCCAGGAGAAGACGTTCTCGGAAGCGGTCGTTGGCGGGAGAGCCAAGAGGCCGTGGCTGAGAGTCGGGAATAAGACGCTGAAGGTGCTGAAAGGCTCGCTCAGCGGAGAAGATATTCCCGGGAGCGTCCGCGGGAACTACGGGTGGAGGGTCGTAACGCCGGGCCACTAGCAGGCCAAGGGCGGTCATCAGGAGCGCCACAATCGCCACCGGCGCCCAGGTGGGGAAGGAACGATGCGAGGATGGGGGGGTGTTCTCGTCATCCATGTAGCGG
>PAQU01000019.1 GCA_002709395.1 Roseibacillus sp.
CCCTGCCGGGTGACGCTCACCCCGCTGGCACGCAACTCCCTGCGTAGCATGGACTCCTGCTGGTCCATGTAATTGCCGATGCTTCCACCGGCCAACCCGCCCAAAGCGGCGCCAATGAGGGCCCCGCGTCCGGCATCACCATCTCCAACGTTGTTGCCGATGATCGCGCCAAGGATTGCTCCTCCCGCGGCTCCGCCGAGAGCCCCGGAGGTCGTCTTGGACATCTGCTGTTCGCCTGTATAGGGATTTTCGGTGACACAACTGGAAAGGCTGAAGGCCGCAACTGAGGCTACGGCAAGAAGTTGTGGGCGCGGGAGAAGGGATAATTTCATAGTGCTGGAATTCTAGCGGTTCGGCTGGGGTTAATCAATCGCGGAAGCTGTAAAACGTTTCATTTCCAGCGTTCCTGCTGCCCCTTGGACTTCCACTTCCGGTGGGCTATTCAATGTTTGCAAGAATTTCTCGGTGTGGGAGGCAGGCTACCTAGAGGGTCCAACCCTTGCGGTAGTCTCGCTTGAGGAACTTTTCTGCCTCCGGTGCATTCGGGAATTTCATGTTCTTTGCATCCCACTCGAGCTTCTGCCCGGCACGGAAGGCGACGTTGCCAAGATGATTGGCCTCGGTGAGAGGACCCGCGTAGTCAAAATGACATGTGGTGGGTTCTCCGGTCTTGCAGGCTCTTATCCACTCCTGGTGGTGTCCGATTGATTCCGGGATGGTCTTTTCGGGGCGCTTGTAGTCCTTGAACTTATCCTTGGGGAGCAGAACATGCTTGCCGTAGTCCGAGAGAAGCATTCCCCCATCGCCGACGAAGAGGACTCCACTGCCCCATTTGGGGATGCCGCCCTGTTTCCAGATTTCCGGTTTTTCCACTCCCTGGTACCAGGTGAGGGTGAGAGGTCCGCGTTCTCCCCGGGCGGGGTATTCGTAGCGAGCCCACATGGATGCGGGGGCGATCTCAGGATGTGGGTCCGGTCCCCCGGCGTCGATGGTCGTGGGCGCATCGAGATTCAGGGCCCAGAATGGGAGGTCATTCCAATGGCTGCCGAGGTCCGACATGGTGCCATTGCCAAAGTCCCACCAGCGATACCACTTCGGTCCCGGAAAGTAGACTGAGTGATAGGGACGCATTGGAGCGGGGCCGATCCACAGATCCCAGTTGAGCTCCTTGGGAATGGGCTGCGCTTCCTCAGGACGGTTCTGGATGTTGACGATATCCCGGTATTTCTTGGCATCCTCGGGGCTTTGCCATCCCCATGCCCGGCCTACCCAGACATGAACCTCGTTGACCTTGCCAATCGCACCAGCCTGAATCAACTCCACGACGCGACGATAGTTGCCTCCGGCATGAATCTGGGTTCCCTGCTGGGTCGCCACACCGGCCTTGCGGGCGGTCTCGGTTACGAGGCGCGCCTCGTAAACATCGCGGGTGATGGGCTTCTCACAGTAGACGTGCTTCTTTGCCCGGAGGGCGGGCAGGATGGCAAAGGCGTGGGTGTGCTCGGTGGTACTTACTACCGCGGCGTCGTAGTTGCCGGGCTTATCGTAGAACTTCCGGAAATCATGATAGGTGGAGGCCTTGGGAAAGCGGGAGGCGGCTCCCCGGAGATTGCGATCATTGACATCGACGAGGGCCACGATGTTCTCGGTATTGCCTACCGTGCGCATGTTGTGACCTCCGCGTCCGCCGCAGCCGATGACTGCCACATCGAGCTTTGAGTTGGGCGACTTGGCGCTGACGATGGCGGGAAAGCCGAGGACGCTACCCGCGGCCGCGCTCTGGAGAAAACGACGCCGTGATGACTGAGAGGGCGGTTGTTCTGCATTCATGATAATCGCAGTCAGGCTCTGCCTAGGTTCGAATTCAAGGGGAAACTGCCATTGGTGCCTGCCGGTGGGCGGGCGGGGAGGGTCTCCAGCGTGATTCCGGCGCAACTTATGGGGAGTTTTGTCGTTTATTCCCACATGAAGCTACTGTGCGCCCTGTTGGTCACCTCCTTGTCCGGAGGAATTGTTCTTGGGCAGGGCGGCCCCCGCCCGGATGACCTCGGAGCGAGCCCTCAGCCGATCGGCGAGGCCGGAGTGGCCTGGTATACTACCTGGGATACCGCCCTGGATGAGGCGAGGAGGTCCAATCGCCCGATTTTCTTCATGGCTGCGGCAGCGACCTGTAGCGGTATTTCGGGGGTGTTCTGACCGGGCTATACCAGCACGCAGAACAGTTTGTTTTCGCAAAAGGAATTCATTGAGGCCTCCCGGTCCTTTGTCTGTGTTCGTCTTGAGTCCTATGAGAATGAGGAGCACCAGAAGATGGTCCGGTCGTTCCTGGATGGGCGCTTTGAGAATACCGCCTTCTGTCTGCTCGCCCCTGATGGGAAAACCCGCCTGTCTGGAACGGGCCGTAGCCCTGAGAAGGGGCTGCGTCAGGGGCGTGGTAATCGTCGGCCAAACAGGGGAGGGGGAGCCGGGCATGATGGAGTGGTCGAGGCCATGAAGAAGGTGGCCGATAAATATCGGCCCAAGGGGTCAAGAGAGGGAGCAGTATTACAGGATTTCCATAGTTTCCGGCAGGCATTGAACGTGGCTTCGGGAGATCAGCGTCTACTACTCTATGTGGTGGCGCCGGAAGACGACCGCGGGAAGTTGCGCACCAGCCTGCGGCCCCTGATGAGTGACGGGGAAATCGTTGGGAAATTTCATACCGACTTTGCGGATAATGAGCCGGACGCGAAGTGGCGTGATGCAGTTAAGGGTGAGCGAGGCCGGACGGGCTTCTTTGTGATAAGGGCGAATACCTTTGGGCAGACCGGAAAGGTGATGGAAGAGTTGCCTCTGGGATCTGACCTGGGAGACCTCAAGGCGGTTCTGCTCAAGGCCAATGCTTCATTCGCCAAGACGGAAAAACGCAAGGTCTACCGTGAGCACGTTGCAGAGGGCCGCAGGGAGAGGGTTTACTTTGAAAACGGGATGCCCTACGGCGAAGACCGTGATGCCGATGGCGTGATCGATCACCGCGGAGGACGGGGAGCCCGGCCGGGAGGTGAGCGTCGCGGCCCTCCTTCTGGACGTCGTGGTCCGCCCCGGGGTGAGCGTCGACCAGGACGGCCACCGGAGCGGCCCCGGTCTCGTCCGGGCGGGATCGAATGAATCAGGAAGAGGGCCGGGGAAGAAGAGACGTTCTCACGCTCCCGGCCAGGTGTCGGAAAGTCGGTAGCCAGTGGGCCAGGGATCCTCCGGATCAAGGGTATGGCGGGTTGTCCCGGTGATCCAGGCCCGACCCGAGATCCGCGGATGGATGGCGGGAATATCACCCACGGTGGCGACGGCATCGATGCCGCAGAGGAATTCCGACCCGATCAGGGAACGGGCACGATAGGTGTCGCCAAGGTTCATGATACCTTTCCGGTGAAGAACTGCCATGCGCGCCGAGCAGCCTGTCCCGGTGGGGCAGCGGTCGATCTTGCCGGGACGGATGGCCACCGCATTCGGGCCGGTCAGGGTATTGCCCTCGCGTTCGAGAGGTCCCGCGAACTGACAGAAGGACAGGTGGCCCCATTCCGGGTTTTCCGGATGAACGAATCCCAGTTGTTCATTCGCGGCGGCCACGATTTTCATTCCCAGGCCGGTGAGCTCCCTTGCTTCGCTGCCCGCAAGATCAAGGCCAAGGTCCTGCGCTTCCACAATCACGAAGCTGTCCCCCCCATAGGCGGTATCCACCCGGAGGGTTGGCAGCCCGGTGACCTCGAGGGGCACCTCCAACCGGGCAGCGAAGGAGGGCACGTTGCTAATGGTGATACGTTCGGCCCTGCCGTTACGGCACTGGGCCCGAACATCAATCAGTCCACCCGGGGCCTCAAGGACGAGCCTGGTTTCCGGTTCGGTCATGGGAATGATTCCCTGCTCGAGGAGGACCGTGGCGACGCAGATGGAATTTGATCCCGACATGGGGGGCGTGTCAGCCGGTTCCATGATGAGAAACCCCATGTCGGCTTCGGGGTGCTGCGCTGGGACGAGGAGGTTGACGTGCCGGAAAACTCCTCCCCTTGGCTCGTTGAGAACGAAGTTGCGCAGCGACTGGTCCTGCTCAAGAAAGGTGCGTTGTTCCCAGAGGGTTCGGCCCGGGGGCGGCTCGACGCCGCCCACGATGACGTCACCGACTTCTCCCTCGGCGTGACAGTTGACAATCTCGACCGTTTCCGGGGCAGACATCTTCCGGCGGGGCGGATGGAAATTTTGATTCGTCAGGAGCCGGATCCCGGAGTGATGGGAGCTTTCACAGGTTTTTCCCTGAAGCCCCCGACCGGCCAGAGTTCAAGGCGGCGGATAAAGCACTCGGCCCACTCATTCTGGATTCCGATGAACCCGGCAGCCGGGCTGGCGTCGCGGCCTTCGTTCACGAGGGTCCCATTGAGCAGGATCCGGTAGGAAGTTCCGTCGCAGATGACTTCCATGCGGTTCCATTCTCCCACCGGCTTGTCGACATCGTTGCTTCCGCGGAATCCCTTTACGTCCTTCCAGTCTGGATCACGATCCTTCCACCGGATGCTGGCTACTGACTTGCCCGTGGGCGGAAATGTCATGGGGGTTCCGCCTTTTTTCCAGCGGGGGCCCTTGGGGGTCTTCTCTACCTCGCAGGTCAGACGGGTGGGGATTAGTTTCCCATCCTTCGTCTTCCCTTGCAGCACATTGATATCTCCCATTGAACCTTCCAGCATCTGGGCCTGGATACAGGAAATCCAGGCACCCCCGAAGGCTCCATCAGGTCCATGGCTGTGAAGAAGCAGCCCGCAGTCCCGGGCACGGTCGGCGCGCTTTGACCACGTTTGATCGCCCCACTTATACTCGAGGACGAGGTGATAGTCCCGGTAGGCTTTTTTGGTGCGGAAGTAGCCGAAGCCCTTCCCGGTGACCTGGAGAATACCGTTCTTGATCACGGCGACGTCCTCGCGCCTGGTGCTGAGGGAATTCTTTTCACTGAGGTGAAAGACCCAGTTTTTGAAGGAAGGGTCGGCCAGAAGATCGATCTTGTCATCGGGGGCCTCGGCAGCAGAGAGAGAAAGGGTAGCGGTAATGGTGAATGCGACAGTCAGGAAGGGCAGGCGGGCGTGCATGGTCAGAAGTTCTAGGGAAGTGCTCATGCCAGGGCAAGCACCGGGCTTCGTGGAGCCGGAAGATTCACACTGACAAGGGAGGAGTGACCCTCTAACCAATAGGGAATGAAAATGCCCACCTTTCTCGCCGTCGCGGCAGCGACCTTTTTCTGTGCCGCGGCCCAGGCCGGGGACCGTCATCTCTTCATTCTCTCGGGCCAGAGCAACATGCAGGGCCTCAAGGAGAAGACGTCCGTTCTCCCCGAGTTGAAGAAACTCCTGCCCGGAGCGGACATCCAGCACGTCAAGTTTGCGCGGGGAGGTCAGCCTATTCGCAAGTGGGTGAAAACCTGGGATGAGATCGCGAGGAAGAACAAGCTCACCCAGCAGTTCAATGATCCTGCAGAATTCTATGACGTGGTGCTCAAGCAGGCGAAGGCCAGCATTGCGGAAGGCAAGCCGGATAGTATTACGTTCCTGTGGATGCAGGGAGAACGAGATGGCAAGACTGGCCTCGCGGCGGCCTATGAGGAGAGCATGAAGACCCTGATTGCGAACCTGCGTAAAGACCTGGAAGCCCCGGAGATGAATTTTGTCATTGGTCGCCTTTGTGACCATCTCAATCACGATCAGTGGAATGGGGTGCGCGATGCGCAGGTCAAGGTGGCTAACGACGACCCGCGGGGCGCCTGGGCCGACACCGATGACACCAACGACAAGGAGCGTAATGGGAAGAAGGTGAACGACCTCCACTATACGAAGGAAGGCTACGATCTCTTTGGTCGTCGCCTTGCCCGCCAGGCCGTGAGGTTGATCAAGGGAGAGAAGCCTGACCCGAGGGGGAGGCCGGAGTAGGTTGATGAAGAGAGAGGACCGTAACAGGCGGCTGGGCGAATCCTTTCGTCAGACGAGTCGCGAAACGGTGGTCATTGTCATCGCCTGGCTGGTATTTCTGTCATGGACCGGTCTGGTCTGCGGCCTGGGGTCCCGTCTGGAGCCGGCCAAGGTGGTGGAAACCGTTTATGGGATTCCTCGCTGGGCCTTCTTCGGGGTGATCCTGCCGTGGATCGCGGCCTGCGGCTTCACCTTCTGGTTCTCGATGTTTTACATGAAGGATACCGACCTCGATCCGGACGGTAATGATTCCTTGGAAGATTCCAGCCCTGAGCTCCCATGAGCGGTTCACATCTGGGCGTGGCCGCAACGGGGACATCGAATTCGGCCCTCGTTTGCTTCCTTGGTTACGTCGGGGTGGTCTTTGTCATTGCCTATCTGGCCGGGCGGGCGCGGAAGGGCCGGTCATTCGTAGGAGAGTATTATCTGGGGGGTCGCAATTTTGGGATGTGGGCTTTCGCCCTGACTTATGCAGCAACTGCCGCGAGTGGAGGGAGCTTCATGGGTTTTCCAGCGCTGATCTACACCCATGGCTGGTCGCTGGCCTGGTGGATTTGCGGGTATATGGTGGTGCCGCTGGTGGGCCTCAGCCTCATTGCGAAGCGCATCAACCAAGTGGGCCGGATCGCCGGGGCGATTACAGTTCCCGAACTCCTCCGCAGGCGTTTTGGCAGTAACCAGGTCGGCAATGTTGCCACGGTTCTGGTAGTGCTCTTCACCTTCTTTTACATCCTCGCTCAGTTCAAGGCGGGGGCGGCCATCATGGCCACGCTCTTTGGGGGAATTCCCATCTATCAGACGGTGGTAACGGCGGTTGAGCAGACGGTAGACGGCTGGTTCTGGATCGGTAGCGCAGACGGGGACTACCTTGTGTGCCTTTGTTTCTTCGCGCTCGCAGTAATTGCCTACACCGCCTACGGGGGGTTCCGCGCAGTAGTCTGGACCGACGTCATGCAGGGCCTCGTCATGCTGGCTGGGGTTCTTATTCTCCTAGGTCTGACTCTTTCCCAGGTAGGAGGCTTGGAAAATGCAACGCGGCAACTGGAGAAGCAGACCCCGCCGGAATTTGGCACCGCAATTCTTCTTGCCGGGCCGGGGAGCGAAGAGGCCTCTCTTCCCAAGGGGACCTGGCTGGCTTCGGAGGACGGAGAGGCCGTGCGTCTCAAGGAGACCGGCACCATATCGGGAGAAGGAAGACCGATTGAAGTCCTGATCATGACTTCCGGCCAGACTGCGAAGCAGCTTGCCGGGGAAGTTCGGAGGGATGTCACGGNGCGGATCCTGGAACGNGAGCCNTACAAGTATGGNGCTGGACAGGAAGGCGTTTACCTGACCACCCCGGGGCCACACCGCACNAAGCCGGAGGGNTTCCTNCCGGTTCTGCTCGCCNTGAGCTTCTTNGCNTTCTGGAACTTNTCGGGGGCAGGTCAGCCNAGTTANATGGTCCGCCAGATGGCNTACCGGGATACGNTAGTNCTNCGGCGNTCGGTTCTCTTCGTGGGGNTTTTCTTTACCCTTATTTACCTGCCNCTCGTNCTGATCTTCACNAGTGCGCGAGTTCTGTTGCCNGGGATGGAGATTGCCCCGGANCGAATCATGCCCGAGATGGCAAGCCTGGTGACCAGTAATGCAGGNNTCCCCTGGTTGGCGGGGATTTTGGTGGCAGCTCCTTTTGCAGCGGTCATGTCGAGTGTGGACAGTTTTCTTCTCCTGGTGTCTTCCGGGGTGGTCCGGGATATCTACCAGCAGGGCTCCAGGCGGAAGGTCCCGGAGAAGACGATCGCACGGNTGAGTTACTGGACGACCCTGATCGTCGGAGTTCTTGCGGTTCTATTCGTGCTGAACCCTCCCGAGTTTCTCCAGACCCTGATTGTATTTGCCTCGGGGGGACTNGGGGCCTGTTTCCTGGTGCCGGTTGTNCTGGCNTTGTACTGGCGGAGAATGACGGCCAGCGCNGCAGCGGGAGGGATGCTCATCGGTGGGCTACTCATGCTGCTCCTCTATCTCATCGGGTGGAAAGTGAACGGAGAATTCAGTGCCTACAGCCCCTTTGANATNCATCCCTTCATCTGGGCATCCGNGGCCAACNTGCTGGTGATCATCGCGATNACTTTCATGGGNCGTAAACCGGAGAAGGAACTGGTGGAGCGTTATTTTGGNACCTGATNGCCAGTGGGGCATGAATTTCGAGTCGCGCCCATGGNCNCANTTGCTAACTTTCNACTTCACCAATGAGCGCTGAAGAAAAACTCAAGGAACTGNATCTNGANTTGCCNGNAGCTCCAAAGCCGATGGGNGTCTACAAGCCGATCGTCTTTGACGGNCANATNGCCTATCTCTCCGGGCATGGTCCCCTCAGGACGGATGGCAGCCTGGTGGTGGGCCGGGTCGGGGAGGATATGGACCTGCAGGGAGGCTATGATGCGGCTCGCCATACNGGNCTNGCCCTGCTTTCGACCCTTCGGAATGCCCTGGGCAGTCTCGACCGGGTCAAGCGGGTGGTGAAGACCCTCGGGTTCGTNAACTCCGCAGACGACTTCGTGGATCAGCCGAAGGTTATTAACGGATGCAGNGAGCTCTTTGCTGAGCTCTATGGCACCGAGATCGGGGTGGGCGCGCGCAGCGCNCTTCCTTCCAACACCCTTCCNGGGGGCATTGCGGTAGAGATAGAAATGATCGTNGAGATCATTCCGGAATGAAACCCATTCCCGGTCTGGAGNGGGCTGANCTCGGAAGCGTGCCCTCGCCGTCTCTGCTGGTCTGGCCCGACCGGGTGCAGGCCAATATCGCTCGCATGGTCGCNTTGTGCGGTGGTCCGGAACGACTGCGACCGCACGTCAAGACCCANAAGATGGATGCGGTTGTCCGTCTCCAGCTGGAGGCAGGGATCGAAAAATTCAAGGCTTCGACGATCGCGGAGGTGGAGATGTGTCTCGCGGCCGGGGTGGAGGATGTCCTCCTGGCCTANCCGNTGGTGGGGCCAAATCAGGNNCGGCTCGTCCAACTGTCCCGGACCTATNCCGCTNCGCGGCTCTCCTGTCTCGTNGACAGCCGTGANCTNTTGCCCGGGNTCGGNGCATGNTGTCATGNCGNGGGAGTGGAGCTGGGNGTATTTGTNGACTTCGATTGCGGCATGGCTCGCACGGGAACTTCCTCGGTTGCTGATGCGGTCCTGCTGGCGGAGGACATTTCAAAAACCGANGGCATTCATTTTGCCGGNGTNCANGCTTATGATGGCCATGTGCGCGATCCCGGGGTGGCAACCAGNAAGGGGACNTGGTCGGAGGCCATGGCGTNCGTTGAGGCCCTGCTNGACGCGCTGGCAGAAGCCGGGATCGCGGTGCGGGAGGTGGTTGGGGGAGGCTCCCCGACCTTTGGTTTTCATGCCGGGGAGCGGGGATGGCAATGCAGTCCGGGAACNGTGCTTTTCTGGGATCATGGNTATGGCAGTGCCTATCCGGATCTTCCTTTTGAGAANGCNGCCATGGTGCTGACCCGTATTGTCAGCAAGCCGGGNCCGAATCGNCTGTGCCTCGANCTCGGGCACAAGGCCATTGCCTCGGAGNGCGNTCCCGAGAGGAGGGTTTACCTGCCAGGGCTGGAGTCGGCCCGGGTGGCAGGCCACAGCGAGGAGCATCTNGTGCTCGAGCTGGAGGAAGCGGGGGATTATCAAGTGGGCGACGCTTTGCTTGGAGTGCCCTATCACATNTGTCCAACGGTTGCGCTTCATCAGGAAGCGGTTNTGGTGCGTGACGGTGCAGTTACCGGTGANAGCTGGGAAGTGACCGCCCGCAATCGTCGNTTGACGGTTTAACCCGGGTAGTCATGAAACTGATTTTTGACGCCCACCTCGATCTNTCGCTCTGTGCGNTCGATTATAACCGGGANCTCCGGAAGGAGCTGGATGAAATCCGGGATGANGAAAAAGGCCTCNGTGACCTGGGNGGGCGGGGNTCGGGGGCAGTGTGTTTCCCGGAGATGAGACGGGGAGGAGTNGGNCTCTGNGTGGCGACNCTGCTGGCCGNGTGCATGAAGCCGGGGGCTGTGGNATCGGGATGGAATTCNCCTGAGATCGCCTGGAGTCAGACCCAGGGCCANCTGGCCTGGTACCGGGCCATGGAAGAGGCNGGGGAATTGGAGCAGATCGTGGACCAGNGNNCCCTGCAGAGGGTNNTGGGNNGNTGNCAGCANGGCGTAGNNGAAGGNCCGATNGGNTATNTCCTGAGTCTGGAGGGAGCGGATTCCATCCGGANGCCACGTCATCTGGAGCAGTCCTGGGAGCAGGGACTGAGGGCCCTNGGGCCGGCTCATTATGGAGTCGGGCGCTATGCGCTGGGNCATGANCAGGATGGGCCGTTGTCTGATCCNGGCAGGGAGTTGCTCCGCGAAATGGATGGTCTCGGAATGATCCTNGATGCTTCGCACCTGTGCGATCGAACCTTCCATGAGGCGCTTGACCTCTACGNGGGGGCAGTCTGGGCCAGTCACTCGAACTGCCGGGCCCTGGTGNACGATCCCCGGCAGATCNCGGACGAGCAGATNNTGCGCCTGATTGANAGGGGCGCNGTGATCGGAGGAGCTCTGGACGCATGGATGATGGTCCCGGGTTGGCAGAGGGGAATTACGACNCCCNGGGAGGCNGGGTTACANCTTGAGCATTTGCTGGANCATACGGANCATATNTGCCAACTGGCAGGAAATGCCAATCACGTGGGGGTCGGTTCGGACCTGGATGGGGGTTTCGGNATTGAGCANANACCNCAGGATGTGCAGTCCATTTCCGCGCTGCAGCGGGTGGGAGATCTGCTNGAGAAGCGCGGATATTCTCCNGAAGACATCGACAAGGTCCTGCACGGCAATTTCATTCGCTTCCTGAGCAAGCACCTTCCAGCCTAGNCATCATGAATAAGATCAACCTTGAGGGAAGGAAGGCGGTCGTTACTGGCGGTGCGCGCGGTATCGGCTACGCCATCTGCCAGCGCCTGACCGAATCGGGAGCACGCTGCATCATCTGGGACCGGGACGAGGAGGCCGCCAGTGAAGCAGTCAGTAAGCTGCCCGGGGCGGTGGCCATTGCGGTGGATGTAACCAGGGAGGAATCGGTGAATGAGGCAAAGCAGGCGACTGCGGCCAAGGTGGGCGGCATCGATATACTCGTTAACAATGCGGGGATCGCAGGGTGCAGCAAGAAGCTCTGGGAATGCTCTCCGGATGAGTGGCAGGAAGTCCTGCAAATCGACCTCTTCGGGGTCTACCTTTGCTGCCGGGCCCTGGTGCCGGGGATGCTAGCGAACGGGTATGGCCGGATCGTTAATATTGCATCCATCGCGGGAAAGGAGGGAAACCCCAATGCTTCTCATTACAGTGCTGCCAAGGCAGGAGTGATCGGGTTGACCAAGTCCCTTGCCAAGGAGTGCGCGGAGGATGGGGTTATCGTGAACTGCATTACCCCGGCGGTGATAGAAACCGATATCCTCAAGCAGATTTCACAGGAGCATGTAGACTACATGCGCTCCAAGATTCCCATGGGGCGCTTCGGGCTGGTCGAGGAGGCGGCGGCCCTGACCGCCTGGCTCTGTTCGGAGGATTGCTCCTTCACGACGGGCGGAGTCTTCGATCTTTCCGGGGGTCGCGCGACATATTGATGGCGAGAGGGGGTAATGCCTGCAGTCAGTTGACCACGTTGCGTAGCGGTTCGCCACGAATGGCTCGCAGGCACTCCCGGGCTGCCTTGGAGCGGAACTCTGTGCTGCCTTCCTCGCAATAAAAGGCGGCGTGAGGATTGAGAAGAAGCCGGTCATGGGCTGGGTGTTCGGGGTCACGCCAGGCCGCCAGAACCGGAGAATCAGCGGATGGGGGTTCTTCCTCCAGCACGTCAATGCCTGCCCCGCGGAGGTGGTTTTCGGCGATTGAATCAACCACCGCGGCGGTATCCACCACTCCTCCCCGGGCGGTGTTGACCAGAAAGCCTCCGGCAGACATGGAAGCCAGTTCCTGCGCTCCAATAATGTTTGCGGTCTCGGGGGTCAGGGGGCAGTGGAGACTTATGATATAGGACCGCTCCAGTAACTCGTCCAGGCAGTCGGCCCGTTCAATCCCGAGCGACTTGTCAAGACCGTCCGGGACATAGGGGTCATGGAAGAGGACTTTCATGCCAAGGGCCTTGGCGCGCAGGGCGACGGCGGACCCGATCCGGCCGCACCCGATGATGCCCAGGGTGCGTCCCCGCAGGCGGGGAATGGGTTGGGCCTGCTCCACGCTCCATTCGCCCACTCCCCGGCGGAGGCGGCTTTGGAGAAAGTGAGTGCCCCGCGCAAGGGAAAGAATCATGCCGAGTGCGGAATCCGCAACCTCTTCGGTCCCATAATCCGGGACGTTGCAGACCGGAATCCCGTGGGACCGGGCGGTGACGTGGTCGATGTTGTCATAACCTACCCCACCCCGGACGATCACCCTGCAGCTTGGGAGACGTTCAAGGGTCTCCCGGGTAATCGAGAGGTAGTGGTAGCAGATGAGGGCGGTGGCATCCTCGATCTGCCCGACCAGATCCTTCTCGCTCATGGCGTCGAGCGCAACCAGCTCTGCTTCCTTTCCAAGGACGTCCCGTTCGATGGTGAGGGGTTCGGTGATGAAGTCCGTAATGATGACTTTTGGAAGGCTCATGGGTGAAGGGATCCGGGCTCTGCCTGAAGCTGAAGGAGCCCTGACGGGCAGGGAATATTTCTGCCGCAGGGGAGGTTCGGCAATCCCGCCGTTGAGGTCAACCCCTCCTGCCGGGGAGCCCTGGCATGGAACTTAGGAGGCTGATTTTGCTGGTGCGTGCCCGGGAGGGACTCATCCTTGCTAATCCTGATGGGGAGGTTCTTACAGCTTTTGGTTCCCGCCCTTCTGGTGCCGTTTCTGGCGCCGGCAGGAGAGCACTGGTCCCTGCGGCCGGTTGTCAGGACGGACGTGCCGGGGCACGCCAGCGCGGATCCGGTTTCCTGGTTCGTGGGGGAAGGGATCAGGAAGGCGGGCCTGGAGAGCGCGCCACCTGCGGAACGTCGTGACTGGATTCGCAGGCTCCACTACAACCTGACGGGTCTGCCGCCCGGTCATGAGGCCCTTGCTGAACTCGTTTCCTTTGAGGGAGATGACCAGTCCCTGGCCGAAAAACTGGTCGATGAGCTGCTCGCTTCGCCCCGCTACGGTGAACGGTGGGCTCGCCACTGGCTTGACGTAGTCCGCTACTCCGACACCAAGGGGTATGCCTATGCCGGGGAAGAATTCAATTTCCCTCACGCGTGGGTCTATCGTGACTGGGTCGTAAGGTCCTTTAACGAGGACCTGCCTTATGACCATTTCATCCAGCGCCAACTGGCTGCCGACCTGCTTCTTGCAGAGGGGAGCTGTGACCGGGTTGATCTTGCAGCCATGGGTTTTCTCACCCTTGGTCGACGGTTTCTCGGGGTGGAACCGGATATCATTGATGACCGGATTGATGTGGTTACTCGTGGAGTGCTGGCCCTGACGGTAAGCTGTGCCCGCTGTCACGATCACAAGTTCGATCCGATTCCTACAGCTGATTATTATGCCCTCTACGGGGTCTTCAAGAGTTCGCGGGAAAGCCTGGAGGCCCTTGATCCGAAAATGGCGGGACAGCACGGCGAGTTGCTCAGGAAAAGAACAGCCCTGGCGGCGGAGTTTGAAAAGCGGGCGACCGAAATGGAAGGCCGGTTCCTTGCGCGGGCTGCGGGTTACATGGTGGCGGCTCTGGATATCTCGCAGGTGCCACCGCCGGATTTTGCGGAGATCATCGAGGGAGATGACCTTATCCCGGCCCAGATCCGGCGATGGTATGAGTTTCTCTCGCAGGAAAAGCGCAGGCAGGATCCGGTCTTTGGCCCCTGGGTCGCCCTTGCTCGAAATGAAGTCCCGGACCTGTCAATGGTAAACCCTCTTGTCGCGGAGGCTCTGGGTGATCGGTCCGGCGGGCTGACGGTAATGGCGGAGCGCTATCAGGAGCTACTGCGGAGGAGCGTTAATGCAGAGAAGGAGAATCGATCGGGCCCCTGGCAGGAACTTCGGGAAGTGGTCGAAGGACCGGGATCTCCCATCCGTATTCCCCGGGAATACATTCACGATGTGGAGTGGCTTTTTGATGATGAGAACAAGGGCCCCTTGAAAAAGGCGCAAGCAGCCCTGGACCGGGAAGTGATCAAGCTGCGGGAGCAGGTTCCCCATGCCCTTGCTCTGGTTGACCGATCCGTGGCAGGGAATGTTCGCGTTTTCGGACGGGGCCAGTATCTCAACCAGGAGGAAGAAGTGCCCCGCGGTTCACTGGGGATGCTGCATGATGGCAGGCGGCCACGTTATCACGAGGGCTCAGGCCGGCTCTCCCTGGCGCGGGAACTCACGGATACCAGAAATCCGTTGACGGCGAGGGTGATCGTGAACCGGATCTGGCGGGAACATTTTGGAGAGGGTTTGGTGCGGACATGCAGTGATTTCGGGAAACGCAGTGAGAGTCCAACTCACCCAGCCCTTCTCGATTATCTGGCCTCGGAGCTGATGGCTAACAGCTGGTCCATGAAGCACGTTCAGCGTCTTATTGCCACCTCGGCCCTGTATCGTATTCGTGCGGGAGTTCCTCCGGGCGAGGATTCTGAAAATCGACTGCTCTCGGTATATCCTCGTCGGCGATTGGATTTCGAGGCGATGCGCGATTCGATGCTNGCGGCNTCGGGGGAACTGGATTTACGTGCTGGCGGACCGCCCGGGGAGCTCTTTGGAGAAGAGGCTTCCGTGCGCCGGAGTCTCTATGGTCGCATTGACCGGCAGTATCTGCCCTCGGTCCTTCGGTCCTTTGACTTCGCCAACCCGGAGTTGCACTCCCCCCGGCGCTACCGGACCAACGTTCCGCAACAGGCTCTTTTTCTGATGAATGCGCCTTTTACAGTCGCCCGGGCGAGAGCCCTGGCCCGGCGAGTAGCTGGAGAATTCCGGGCAGAAGAGGAAATCGAACGCATCGAAGGAATGTTTCTGCATGTTCTGGCCCGCCGACCCACGGCAGAGGAGCGAGAGAGCGCCCATGCTTTCATACATGCCGGAACAGGGAGAGAATCGAAGAAGGGGGATTCAGGGGCAGAAACTTGGCGATATGGTTATGGTGAGATTGATGAGAAGAATGAACGGATCACGGTTTTCCACCCCCTGCCTTATTTCAACGGGAAGGCGTGGGGTGGTGGAGAGAAATGGCCGGATGGAAGCCTCGGCTGGGTTCGGCTGACAGCGGTGGGCGGTCATGCCGGCAATGTGGCACAGCATGGGGCGGTAAGACGGTGGATTTCTCCGAAGGATGGCTCGATAAGAATTACCGGCACGATCAGGAAAATTGAGGATTGTGGGGATGGGATCAGAGGGTGGTTATGCAGCAGCCGTCAGGGGTTGCTGGGAGCATGGCAGGTGGAGTTCGGCGAAGCGAAGCCGGCCAACCTGGATGAGGTGGAAGTGCGGGGTGGAGAGGTTCTGGATTTCGTCGTTGATTGCGGGGGAGCCAATAATTTTTTCTGTGACGGCTTCGAGTGGGCTCCACGGCTTGAACTTATTGGAGAGGAGCAAATCTGGGATGCCAGGACCCAGTTTGGCGGGAAGCGACATGGAGACTCGGCTCTTGGCCCGTGGGAGCGCCTGGCCCAGGCTCTCCTGATTTCCAACGAAGCCATGTTTCTGGACTGAGGAGGATCCCTTCGATGAGCAGCACGAACCGTCAATTTCCCGGCCGACGCCACTTCCTGCGGCGTTGCGGAATGGGCCTTGGCTCGCTGGGCCTCGGGGAACTTCTTTTTGCCGATGGAGGCTCCCGGCAGGCGCACTTTCCCGGCAGAGCAAAGCGGGTTATTCACTTTTTCCTCAACGGAGGGCCATCGCATGTGGACACCTTTGATCCCAAGCCTGCGTTGCAGGCCCATGCTGGCAGGGAGTTGCCAGGCGGCAAGTTCCGGACCGAGCGGAAGACCGGGGCCGCCTTTCCCTCACCTTTCAAGTTCCATGCTCATGGCCAGAGTGGAACGGAAGTGAGCAGCATTTTCCCCAGGGTTGCAGAACACGTCGATGAAATCGCGGTCATTCGATCGATGAAGGCGAAGCTGCCCAATCATGAGCCATCCCTCATGCTCATGAATTGCGGTGATGCCATTCTGAGCCGCCCGAGCGTCGGGTCCTGGGTGACCTACGGTCTTGGAACCGGGAATGCAAATCTCCCGGCTTTCATTGCGATGTCGCCCGGAGGGTATCCTATCAAGGGGGCACAGAACTGGCAGGCGGGGTTTTTGCCCGGAAGCTTCCAGGGTACTTTTATCGACAGCAAACACGAGCAGGTCGAACAACTCATCGAACATATCCGAAATAGAGGTCAGTCACTAGGGGGCCAGCGGGCACAGCTCGATTTTCTCCAAGGCCTGAACCGGAGCCACCTTGCGTCGAGGGGAGGGCGGGACGATCAGCTCAATGCCCGGATCCAGAGTTTTGAACTGGCCTACCGGATGCAGATGGATGCTACGGATGCCTTCGACCTGGATCGCGAGCCTGCTTATCTCCGGGATCTTTACGGGCGGGGCGTCCACGGACGCCAGACGCTGATCGCGCGCCGCCTTCTGGAGCGTGGGGTGCGTTACGTCCAGCTCTGGCACGGTGCAGGACAGCCGTGGGATAACCACGACAAGATCGAAGAGAATCATCGTAAGCTGGCCGGGGAACTGGACCAGCCGGTGGCCGCGCTTCTGACGGATCTCAGGCAGCGGGGTATGCTTGAAGACACCCTTGTCATTTTCGGTGGAGAATTCGGGAGAACTCCGACCGTGGAACTGAACGGTTCAGGGAAGTCGAGGCTGGGGCGGGACCACAATCCCTATGGATTCACGGTGTGGATGGCGGGAGGTGGCGTAAAAGGAGGTACGGTTTACGGGGCGACTGATGAGTTCGGATTCGAAGCGGTTGAGAACGTGGTTGAAGCTCATGACCTGCACGCCACGATCCTGCACCTTCTGGGCTTTGACCATGAGAAGTTCACCTACCGGTATGCCGGGCGGGATTTCCGACTGACGGATGTGGCAGGAGAAGTGATTCACGAGATACTGGCATAGACCGGGGCCCGAAGTACGCAAGGGAGTTGCCTGCTGCTGGACGTTTACCACGCCAGCCTTCCCGGGAGATACTCATCAATCAGGTCCTCATAGAAGGGTCGCAGGGCAGCGACGTCCACTCGCTCGCTGCTCTTGGTATAGAGGTCGTATGGGTTGAAGGCCCTGACCCAAGAGAACATCTCACGGTCCTGTTCATTCATGAGGTAGCCATACTCTTCCTCCTTATGAATCGGGTAGCAGGAATGATAGCGGATCATGTAGAGGGCGGGTGCGGGCAGGTGGTTCCTGACGACATGGTAGAGATATTCGTCGTGCCCCCACGACATGGTGACCTGATCGAGTCCGCACCCCTCTTTGTAGATCCCGAGGGGAGAGGAATAGTCCGGTCGGGTTGAGTCGGGGTTGTCAGCAAAGAACTCGGGATACACAATTTTTTCTGAGAAGCGGCAGCCGAGGGGATAGGTGTCTCCCACCACGGCCCACTGTGGTTCGCCAAAAAGGCACAGGATCTTTCCAAGGTCGTGAATCAGGCCGGTCAGGATGAACCACCGTGGGTGGCCGTCCCTCCGGATCGCCTCGGCAGTCTGCATGAGGTGTTCGATCTGAGGCAGGTCAATGTCCGGGTCGCTGTCGTCCACGAGGGTGTTTAGGAATTCCATCGCCTCCCATACCGTCATTGAGCGCTTCTGGAGGGGGAGATACTCGGCGCGTTTCTCCCGGACGAACTCCATGGTTTGGTAACGATGATTGAGCCGGTAGAAATCGCGGACGCCCGGTCGAGCCTCTGCCTCATAGTCACGAAACTTGTGTCCGGTTCCGGGTTTCTCGGGATAACGCCGGAGGAGGTCATCCTCCCACTCGTCGAGGTCCCGCAGAGGAGCGATTTGAGGATTGTCAGGGGTCACCATGGGCCCGGCAGATCTACCGCATTGTGTTCCGTCTGACGAGAATTCGGTCCTTTCAGGACATTTTTGACGAGAATTGGGGAAAACTTGGAAACAGAGGAACGGGTTTCCCGGTGAGAAGGGCAGGGAGCCACGCTCTCTTCCTCTCAACCACCAAGCAAAACCACACCATGAACCGTAATACTCTTATCGCAGCAGCCGCGTTTCTCGCTCTCCTGCCAGCCTGCACTACCTCGACTCACCGGACCTCGTTGGTCCAGGCCAGCACCGCGGGGGTCGAACAGCTTCGCGAAGGGGGCGTGAGAACCCAGTATTCCTACTGGTCAGACGAGGGAGCCGGTGCGCCCCTGAGGGTGAGGATCGACCTGAGCGACCAGACAGCCTATTTCTTCCGGGGGGATGTGAAGGTGGGCCAGTCCCGTGTCGCAACCGGAAGGGCAGGACATTCGACGCCCACGGGATCCTTCACCATCTCGGAGAAAGTGGCATCCAAGCGTTCGACACTTTACGGGCGGATTTACGATGCGAATGGCAACTTGAAGGTCGCGGATGCGGATACCCGGCTGCACCCGGTCCCGAAGGGAGGCAAGTTCATCGGGTGCTCAATGCCTTACTGGATGCGACTTACCGGTTCGGGGATCGGCATGCACGTCGGACCGATTCCGAATCCGGGGTCGCCTGCCTCTCATGGCTGTGTCCGGATGCCACGTGAAATGGCAAGGACTCTCTTTGGAAAGGCTCCTATCGGGACAAGGGTAACCATCGTTCATTAGAAAGCCGGCAGCGCCTCGCAAGGCGCTGCTTGCCTTCATCGACCCGGAGTCCTAATCATTTTGCCCGGGGCCAGGCAAGGTAGCCGGGATCCTTGACCGGAAGGCTCCAGAGCTTGTGGCCAGCGGTGACAAAGAGAGTCTTGAGCTCTGATCCCCCGAAGGTGCAGTTGGTAATCATGTCAGCGGGAACGGGGATGGTCTGGAGGAGTTCCCCCGTGGGGGAAAAGACGTAGACGCCAGCCTTGTATTTGAGGCCTGTTTCCACCGGCGGCTTGGGAAAGTTGAACCCGGCGGTAACGAACAGGCGGCCCTTGGAATCCAAGGCCATGCCGTCAGGACCGCGGTCGCTGCCCCAGTCGAAGAGGAGTTTTCGGCTTGCGGCAATAACTGAACCGTCACCCTTGAGGTCGAAACGCCAGAGCTTGCGGTTTCCACCAAGTCCCCCCTCCGGGCCATCGTTCACGTTATCGGCAATAAAGAGAAACCTGTCGTCGGCTGAGACCAGGATTCCATTGGGGCGGTGTACTTCGTGCGTGATGATGCGGCTGATCCTGCCGGGGGCATCAATCCGGTATACCCCTTCGACCTCCCTGCCCTCTTTATCGAACTGCTCCAGGTCGTCCCGGTTTCCATAGCGTGGATCACTGAAGTAGATACGGCCTTTTGAATCGACTGCGAGATCGTTTGGGGAGTTCAGCTTCTTTCCTCCGTAACGGATGGCGAGGATTGTTATTGTCCCGTCCTTTTCCGTCCGGGTGACTCGCCGGTTGCCGCCCTCACCTCCGCCTTCACACGCCATCAGGTTTCCGTTGTGGTCGAAGAGTAAACCGTTCGCTCGTCCTGAGGGAGTGCGGAAGACGTGCATGGAGCCCTCCGGGTCCCGGCGCATGATCCGGTTGTTGGCAATGTCAGTGAAGTAGACATTGCCGGAGGGGTGCCAGGCGGGGCCCTCGGTAAAGGCGACCGCGCCCTCAAGTTTCAGCTGGGATGGATCAGAGACCTGGGCTTTCAGCGAAGGAAGGCAGAGCGACAGGCAGACGAGAGGAAGGGTGAACCGCGTCATGGTCGAAAGCTATCGACCCGTGGTAACAACAGCAAGCAGGAGTAGGGAGGTGTTCCCGGCGATTGCTGCAAACGCCGGGTGAAACTGGAGAGTTCGCCGGCATCCAAGCTGTTCTTGCAGATTAGTCTGAAGATGNGGTCTTGCCGTGCTGATAGATCGACTCCACAGCCTCCCNATCAAGGAGGCGATCGTAAACCATGACCTCGTCCAGCGCTCCGGCCAGGTGGCTCCAGGTCTCTCCTGCTTGGAACTCACCGAGAACCAGGGTTCCGTTGTCGAAATCGAGGGGGGCGGTGAAAGTCGTGTCGGCCACGGGTTTTCCGTTGAGGTAGAGAGTTGAAAGCCGGTCCNCCGAATCAAAGCTGAAGGCAATATGGATCCATTTGTTAGAAAGCCCCGGGTCCAGAGTGTGAGTCAGGAGTTCGCCTCCCCAGAAGTCCTGCCATAGTTTCTGCTTATTGAGGATAAGGTGAAAATACTGTCCCTGTTCCTCGAAGCTGCGTTGACCCACCAGACCGTGTACCTTGTCGAACCCTGCCTTCACCCACAGGGCTATAGTAAAGCTGGTTTTTGAAAGCCTGAGCTCATTTGCCGGGACCTCGATGGTATCTCCCTCACCATCCAAGAGCACTCCCTTACCGCGGACCCCCGGAGCCGGAACCGCTCCATTAACAGTCCCGGTGAGCCCGTTTCCGCTGTCATCGCGGAGGGGCTTTCCCTCTGCGGCCTCCTCGAAGGAATAGTAGAGAGCGGGGCCTGGGGGGAGAGAGGTGCTGGATGCAGGAGGGGCTCTCCGTGGTTTTTTCCCGGTCAGCCGCCCGGGGCTTTTTTCGTCCGCCCGGGTTTCCGTGACCTGGCGTTTCCCGGGAGAGTCTTCTGCAGCTGATTTCAGCAGGCTGACAGCAATCCAGATCACGGTAACAAGCAGCGCTGCCGCTCCGGCTAGTGCGAGTAGCGGCAGAAGGCCATTTGCTTTTCTCCGGGCGCTGNGAAACTCAGCTTCACGGGCGAGGGCGGCGGCCTCGAAGTCGCGCTTGAATTCCGCGCAATCGTTGTAGCGCTTGTCCCGGTCGTGTTGCATGGCTTTGGCCAATACGAGGTCGAACCGTTCCCCTAAGGACGGCTCAGCCTCACTGGGTGGCCGGTATTCTCCGCTTGGCCGTTTCCCGGTGAGGCCTTCGTAAGCCAGGACACCGACGGCAAAGATGTCTGCCCGATGATCGATTTCTACATTCAGGTCGAACATTTCCGGTGCGGCATACTCCTCTGTCAGAAAGCGGGCCTCNTGCTCGTTGCGAAGATGGCTGGGGCCACTCCGGGTCGCCCGGGCAAGGCCGAAGTCCGTAAGCTTAACCACCCCTTCGCTGTTCCACATGATGTTCTCCGGTTTGACATCGCGATGGACAATGTCGTGGCGGTGGGCGTAGGCAAGCCCGTCGCATACCTGGCACACGAGGGCCACGGCCTCCTCTTCGCTCAGGGGCCCTTGCTGGTATCGCGAGTAGAAAGATGGCCCGTCGATCCATTCCTGCGCCATCCACAGCAATCCTTCGGCTTCCCCGAAATCATAAAGCTGGGCAAGGTTGGGATGGTTCATGCGGGCCATGGCCTTTGCTTCCAGGGAGAACCGGCTGCGAAACCCCGGGTCCCCGATATCCGGGGGCAGNATCTTAAGGGCGACCTCGCGCTCAAGGTGTCTCTGGATAGCGTAGTAGACCGCGCCCATGCCGCCCCGCGCCACGAATCTCTGGACGTCGAGTTGGGGAAGAAGGTTCGATAACTCCCCGGGGGAAGGGGTTTCGAACTCGGGAGCAGGATGAGCGGACATTCAGTTTGCCGGAGATAGCATTCCGGGCTCTTTCCACGATTTCAGGACGGCTTCTCCAGTTCTTCAAGCCCAACCTGAAGTGATCGAAGGTGGGTTAGGGCACGAGGATAGCTCGAAGGCGGCGATCCGGTTCCTGGTGGGAAAATATTTTCACCTGGGTCCGGCAGATGATTCCCTGCCGGACTGCCGGCCGATCGCCTTCAGGAGTGAGAACTCTTCTCGCGGATCATCCTGCCCCGTTTCCCAGATCATGATTCCTGCCAGTTTTTTTTGCCGGGCGTGGAGTACCTTCTGCATGATTGTGGAGGATCCGTTAAAGGCATAGCCGTTGATTTCATCATTGGAGGGAGGCGAAAGGTGACTGGCCATCAGCTTGCGATATGAACGAGCCTCGCGTCTCTTGCTGCGCCCGTAGAATGGAACCCCCAGGGTTACTTTATGGGGAGGACACCCCCATTGGATCACCCGCTTCACATCCGTCAGTGATTTCTCAAAGGTTGCCTGGGGATAGTCGTGGTCGTAGGACATGAGGTGTATCCGATCCACTGCGCGGTAAGCCCGTGCTCCGAGGTCCTGCCAACTGGCCTGGGCAACCGTGACCAGAAGACCTGCAGGGTTGAAGCTTTCTCGGGCGTCGGTGAGGAGGGCCTGGTAGGATGCCAGTTCCTGAGCGCCTCGCGGGTGCTCCCAGTCGAAGTCGACTCCGTCAAATCCATTTTCCCGGCAGAATGCCAGCAGTTCTTTTACCAGCTGTTTTCGGGCACCCCCGTGGAGAGTCATCTTGGAGAAGCCCTCGGAGCGGTTCCACCCGCCCACGCACAGGAGCAGGCGGCAACCGTTGAGGCGCTTGATCTCCTGCAGTTTCTGCAGGATGGCAGGAGATACGGGCTCCTTGTCCAACCTCCCCCCTGCCGGCGGGGTGAGACCGAAATAGATAAGGTCAGTGAGGGGCTTGAGGGACTCCGGGGTTGCCGTTGTCACACGGTAGTGTGGCAGGTAGCCGGCTACCACGAACTGATCCTGTTCCTTTCCAGTATCAGCATGGATGGAGCTGGTGAAATGGAATGAGGCACCGATGATCAATGCGAGCAGGTGCCAGCGAAAATGCATTGGCATTGATAACAGGAGGGCTCCAGGAAGGGAATACGGATTCCCTTGCGGGAGCGTTCCCTGACCGGGTCCGTAGCCTGCTGGAGTCCATGAAATTGAGGACTTTACGGTAATGCTCACGCAGGATTTCAAGAGGGACTTGATCTGGCCCCCGGGATAGGCGAACTTCCAATGTGATACGAACTATCCTGTTCGTCGTTTTTGTCCTCACCCCGTCGGTCCGGGGTGCGGTGGATTATGAGAGGGATATCCGTCCTATCCTGGAGGAACACTGTCTGGATTGTCACGGTCCTGACAAGTCCAGGGCGGAACTTCGGGTAGATCGCAGGGTATCCCTGCTACGGGGTGGAGACGGTGGTCTTCCGGCGATTGTTCCAGGTAATGCGATGAAGAGCCACCTCCTCGAGCGGATCGGGAGCGTGGACCCTGATGAGCGGATGCCTCCAAAAGGTGATATGCTCAGTAAAGAAGAGGTCGAGTTGCTTGGGAACTGGATCGAGGAAGGAGCCAATTGGCCTGGCCAGATGGAAGAGTTGGGTAAAGTAGTGACGGATCACTGGTCCTTTCAGCCGGTTCGGCGTCCGGTAGTGCCGAAGGAAGCGGGCAATCCGGTGGATGCTTTTCTCAATGCAGCGCTTGCCGAGAAGGGTCTGAAACCGAACGAAGCCGCAGATGCCCGTTCGCTTATTCGGCGAGTGGCGGTGATTCTTACCGGATTGCCACCAAAGGCGGAGCAGGTGGCGAAGTTTGAAGCGGATTTCAGAAAGAATCCCGACGAAGCGTATACGCTCCTCGTGGAGGAATTGCTGGATTCACCACATTTTGGGGAACGCTGGGCGCAACACTGGCTCGATGTCATCCGCTGGGCAGAGTCCAATGGCTCTGAGGCGAATCTCTACCGGAAGAACGCGTGGCTTTACCGGGATTATGTAATCCGGGCCTTCAATGATGACCTGCCCTACGACCAGTTCGTGCGTGAGCAGATCGCAGGGGATTCGCTGGGTTCGGGCGATGCGACGGGATTCCTGGTAGCTGGGCCACATGTGCCCGCGGCGACGGTGGGCCGGGAACCAGCCGCTATCCGGCAGGCGCGCGCTGATCGGATGGATGAAATCATGCAGACGGTGGGGGCTTCCATCATGGGGGTAACGATGAGTTGTGCGCGATGTCACAACCACAAGTTTGATCCCATTTCGATTACGGACTATTACGCCATGACGGCGGTTTTCCAGGATGTTGAATTTGGCAGCCGGCTTCCGGAGTTTGCGCGGGATCATCCAAGGCGCAGGCAGGGGGAAGAGATCCGGACAAAGATTGCTGAGCAGAGACGTGAACTCCGCAAGACGGGACCGTGGGAAGAGGACTGGGGGGCTTTCAGGGAGCTCCATTTCAACAATTACAGGACCAAGGCGGTCCGGTTTCGCTTCAAGTCGAACAACGTAAACCTCGATGAACTGGAGGTCTTCGGCCCGGATGAACCGGGAGTGAGTCTTGCCCGGCGTGATCGCGGAACAAAGCTGAGTGGTTTTCCGGCAAAAGGAAGCGAAGGTCGTAATCCGGTCGAACGTGTTAATGACGGGGAGTATGGGACGATGGCGTGGAGGGGACGGGTGGATAAGAACGCCAAGGAGAAGCCCTGGGTGCGTTACGATTTTCCCGAGGCTGTCACTATCAACCGGCTGCGCCTCAGCGCGAACCGTGAGTATTTCTATGACACGGATTATTTGACGCAGAAGCCCTACCTGCCGCGCTATGAGTTCGACCTTGATGTCATGAAGGAAGACGGGACCTGGCATCCGCTGGTGGGGACCTGGTGGGCGAACAAGAAACTCAACCAGGACCACCCGGAGCGCCGGGAGGTGCTGAAGCGAATTCAGGAGTTGATCAGGCAGCTTGGCGAGGAGGGCCCGCGGCCGAGTTTCGTGGGCCGGTTTGTGGACCCCGTTGTGACGCGGGTGCTGCACCGTGGAAGCCCGGAGAGCCCCCGGGATGAAGTGATGCCGGGCGGCCCACTCATTCTGGATGGAGACCTCGGGCTGACTTCCCGTGCGAGTGGAGCGAAGCGCCGCGCGGAGTTTGCGCATTGGATCAGCGGGGCCCAGAACCCGCTCACTGCCCGGGTGATGGTAAACCGTCTCTGGCATCATGTTTTCGGGCAGGGGATCGTGGCCACGACCAGCGATTTTGGAACCGCGGGAGCCGCTCCCAGCCATCCTGCATTGCTCGAGTGGCTGGCGGCTGAATTTGTCGATCCCTCGCGGGCGAGGGCAAAGGCGTGGTCGATGAAGTCCATGATTCGCCTGTTGGTGCACTCGGATGCATTTCGCCGTTCAAGCCGGCCTCAGCCGGAGGGAATGAAGAGCGATGCAGGGTCGAGGCTTCTCTGGCGCTATCGGCCGCAGCGTGTTTCAGCAGAGGTTCTTCGAGATGGGATTCTCCAGGCCTCGGGCAAGCTTCGCACCAGCATTGGGGGCCGCAGTTATCGTATTCATAACGTGAAGAAGACTTACGCTCAGTGGGAGGTGGTCAACAACCACGGAGCCCACACCTGGAGGAGGATGCTTTACCAGGAACGGATGCGCCGGGTGGATGACCAGATTTTCACGGCCTTCGATTTCCCCGATTGCGGGCAGGTGCGTGCCAGGCGCCCGGTGTCCACCACCCCGCTGCAGGCCCTGAACCTGATGAACAGCCCCTTTGTGACCGAGCAGTCCGGATTTATCGCCGAGAGAGCGTCAAGAGAGGCCGGAAGGAACGCCGACATGAAGGTCAGGCGGGTTTTTGAGCTTCTCCTCGCACGTGCTCCCGAAGAGGACGAGCTGGAGGCCTGTCGCGGAGTAAGCCTGCAACTGGTCTGCCGTAGCCTGATCAACTCCAACGAATTTGCGTTCCTGCCATGAGAGTCCGGGGGGACCTGAAAGGGACCGTGAAGAATTGAGATGAACGAATCCGAATACCTTTCCCGCCACGGCCGCCGGTTGCTGGATCGGCGGAGTTTCATGCGCCATTCCGGGTTTTCACTGGGCGCGCTGGGGTTGGCCAGCCTGCTCAGGGGTGAGGAACTCGACAACCGGGCGGCCTCAAGCGAAAAGCCCCCGATCAGGCCCGACATTGATCCCGATCGGCCTTATGCACCGCGAGGGGGGCACTTCCCGGCCGCCGCGAAACAGGTTCTCGTGGTCTATTGTCCGGGGGCGGTGAGCCACGTGGATACTTTTGATTACAAGCCGGCCCTCACGAAACTCCACGGGAAGAAGCCTCCCGGTCTTCCGGCGGTGACCTTTGAAGGCCCTTCCGGCAATATTGCCAAGCCGTTCTGGGAATTCAAACCACGGGGGAAGAGTGGCAAGATGACCTCCGAGTTGCTTCCGCGCCTCGGCGCTCTGGCAGATGACTTCTGTTTTGTCCATTCGCTGCACACGCAGACGAGCGCTCATCCACAGGGAGAGAACTTCTTTAACACCGGGTTCACGATGGAGGGATTTCCATCCTTCGGGGCGTGGGTGACATACGCGCTCGGTTCGGCCTGCAGCGATCTCCCGGCCTTCGTGGCGATTAATGATCCCCGGGGCCTTGCCCGTTCCGGAAAGAACAATTTTGGGAACGGCTTTCTGCCAGCGGCATTCCAAGGCACGGATTTCAATGCGAAGAACCCTCCCGCAAACCTGCAGCGGCCTGAATCAATTAGCGCAGATGATGACAGGGTCACGGTGGACTTGCTGCAGAGGCTTAACGGGAAGCACCTTGAAAAATATCCGGGGGATGCGGATCTTGCTGCTCGTATTGCAAGTTACGAGCTGGCGGGGAAAATGCAGACCTCTGTTCCCGAGATGATGGAGCTCAGGGGAGAGCCGGAATCGATTCACAGGGAATACGGCACGGAGAGTGGAACAGAGCTCAAGAGGGAGTATGCCAAGAACTGTATTCTCGCACGAAGGCTTCTTGAGAAGGGTGTGCGGGTGGTTCAGCTCTTCAACGGTAGTGACCCTTCTGGGGGAAATGGGATCACAAACTGGGACTCCCACTCCGATATTCTCAGGACCCATGCCATGCAGGCGGAGATCATGGATCAGCCCACTGCCGCTCTCCTAAGGGACCTCAAGCGCCGGGGACTGCTGGATCATACTCTCGTGGTCTGGTGTACCGAGTTTGGGCGCATGCCTTTCCTCCAGAGTAATGGCACGGGACGAGACCATAATCCGGGAACCTTCACCTGCATCCTGGCCGGGGCAGGGGTTAAGAAGGGTTTCAGCTATGGGGAGAGCGATGAGTTTGGATTCAAGGCAGCAGTAGATCCGGTAGAGGTCTACGATTTCAACGCCACCATTCTGCACCTGCTGGGTCTCGATCACGAGCGACTGAGCTATTACCATAACGGCTTGGAGCGTCGCCTGACCAACGTCCATGGGCACGTTATCAAGGAAGTGCTGGCATGAGATAAAGCAGCAGTGCCCCTATTCCCTTTGAAGATCGTCCGGACTTGATGTCCGCCCGTGCCTTGTCAAGGATCGGGAACTGGAAAACCGGTAGATTCTGATGCAAGCTTACGTTTATCTCGGGGTGGCAATCGTTGCGGAGGTGATTGCAACCTCCGCCTTGAAGGGAACGAATGGGTTTTCGAAGCTCGGCCCCTCTCTCGTTGTTGTGGGGGGCTATGCGCTGGCCTTCTACATGCTGTCCCTCACCCTGCGGACAATCCCTGTCGGCGTGGCCTACGCTATCTGGTGCGGAGTCGGGATGGCCCTCATCAGCTTGATCGGCTGGGTGGCCCTGAAGCAGAAGCTGGATGCCGGTGCGATGATTGGCATCGGCCTGATTGTAGCCGGGGTGGTTGTCCTCAGTATGTTCTCCAAGGCAGCGGTACACTAGAAGGCGGAAAACTCCCCCAAGCCTGGCTTGCCGTGATGTGCCATCGACCGGCAGTTTCCCTCTAGCCGATCAGTTCCCGGATCGGCTTGACCCCGGGGTCGACGAGGAAGTGAGGCCTTCCGCTTGAGTCCTCAACGGTGGCGCTTGAGAGGTCGATGCCGAGATTGTGATAGAGAGTGGCGAAAACTTCCTGGAACTTGACGGGGCGTTCAACCGGTTCGTTGCCATGCTTGTCTGTAGCTCCAATAACCTGGCCAAGATTCATTCCCCCACCAGCAAGGAAGGCAAAGTTCGCCTTGGGCCAATGGTCCCGGCTGTTCATCTTGTTGATTTTAGGGGTGCGTCCGAATTCTCCCCACATCACGATGGATACGTCGTCCTGCATGCCTCGCTCGTGGAGGTCGGTAATGAGGGCGCTGAGCCCCTGGTCGAGGAGAGGAAATTCCTCGCGCGAACGGGGAAAGTTCAGGCCATCTCCACCATGCCAGTCCCAGCGACTGTAGTTGAGTGACACCACGCGGGCCCCGGCCTCCACAAGCCGACGGGCGACGAGGAAGTTACGGATCATCTTGGGGGCACCATCGCGTTGGTATTTCGGATCGTTGATCCCGTAACGTTCGGTGACGCTGGGGTGTTCATTGGAGAGATCAAGGGCGGCAGCGAGATTACCGTCGGCGAGTATTTCAAGAGCCTGCCGGTTGTAGGTATCGAGTCCTTCCATCTGTCCGGTGGTGTCGATCTCGCTCTTCAGGGCGTCTATCGACGAGCGGAGGGCTTCACGATCCATGAGGCGATCGAGGGACATCCCCTGCAGGGTCATGCTCTTGGCCCGGGCATTTGGGTCCTTGTCCACCAATCCCATCGGCGCGTGCGAGTTGCCGATGAAGCCTCCGGTGCCAGCCTCACCCCATGTCCGGTTTCCGGTGGGATACATGAGAGATACGTTGGCGGGAATCCCTGGCTTGGATCCCTGCAGCTTGGAGACCCAGGAGCCCCACGCGGGCCACCCCCCGGGGGGGGCATTATCGCGCTTCTTGTGGCCGGTCATGCACTGGTAGCAATCATGGGCCCCGTCAGAATCGGCCAGCGAGCGAATGATGGCAAACTTGTCGGCCATCCTGGCAAGCCGGGGAAAGAGTTCACAGATCTCAATGCCGGGAACATTTGTGCCGATCGGGGCGAACTCACCCCGGAATTCGGAGGGGGCGTCCGGCTTGAGGTCGAACATGTCGATGTGGGACGGTCCTCCGGGCAGGTAAATATTGATGACCGCCTTGTGAGAGGAGCCGGTCTGGGCCTTTGCCTCCATGCCGAGGAGCTGCCCGAGGGAGAGGCCCCCGGCAGCCATGCCTCCGACCTTGAGGAAGTCACGGCGGGAGTAGCCGTCACAGTGTGTTTTGTTCCGGTCTTGGTTTCCGAAGAGATTGAGCATGGACAGTCAGATCAGGGTTGGGGTGATCGGCGAGCGGGCAATGGAACTCCTTTCAAGCGTGCCTATTATAGTGCTTTTGGTGGGGTGGGCCAAGGGAGATTCCGGCATTGTGAGGCCTCAGGCCTCACCCCATCGCGCGATACCAGTAAATGCGAGAAGGGTGGTGGTAATTGGCTTTTAGTGGCGTGGAAGAGGGAGGAGGGGAGCTGCAGCCCCGTGCTCCCGTGAAAATTAATTCGGGGGCGTGATGGTCACAATGACGCGCCGGTAGGCAGTGAGCGCTGGTTCTCCGTTGTCCCTGGCCTCGAGGATGAAGTGAATGGTCCCGGGCTTCGCCACCTTTGGGGCGACGAAGCTGGCAACCGGGGTTCCGCCATTCTCGAGCTTGAAGTTGCGGTAGTAGATGGTGAGGGGAAAGGTCCCCGCTTCCCGGTAGGGATACCAATGGAAGCTGACCTCGTCTCCATCGGGATCAGTGGTGGGAGAAGCGTCGAGAAGAACCTGCGTTCCGGATGGTGCGGTCAAATGAATCGTCCGGCGGGAGCGATCGTTGTTGACGATAGCATGAGGCGGGTGGTTGGCGTCTGCGAAGGCGCTGGCATTGCTCCAGTCCATACGGGCAGCGAAGTCGTGCTGGTAGCCTGTGCGCCAGCGCCAGATGGTGGCGTGGTTGCTGGTATACCATTTGCCGTCCACCCCCTTGACCTCATCCATGGTATTGGTCCAGATCGGCCGGGTTTCGGGCTCGTGGTAGTAGCGTTTCGGGGGGGCGGTATAGAGCTCATAACGCCCACCCCATCCGCCCCAGTCTGGATGCTCGGGTTCGTTCAGTCCGTTCCGGAGCGCCCAGAAGAAGGACGGGGTATCTCCCTCCATGAGGTAGGCAGTGCGCGGGTACATGGCGCCCAGCGGCCCGTGATCCTTCCGGATATTCTGTTCAAGCCATGGATTATCCACGATCGAGAAATCAGGACCCTGGAACCTCCCGTGATACTTGTCTCCCGAGATGCCAACCCACGTGGCATAGTGGTAGGATCCGCCCTGCCCTTCCTCATGCCCGGGGCTGACCACATAAAAAAGCTCCGGGAACTGATTGCGCATCCATGGACCGGCATCGTCCTGATCGGAAATGGTGTAAACGCGGAGCTTGCGGATGAAGCTGGCGAGCTCTTCCCGGGTCCTTGTGTTTTTTACTTTCCAGAGGGCCTGTGCGAGGCAGTTGGCCCCGCCCCATACCGAAACGTAGATGGGTCGGTCGTCTTCCCTGTCCACGATCCGGATGATGTGCTCGGATCCGGCGGAGTCCTGATCGGGGCCCACCCCTTCCATGCCAAATCGGGGGACGCCTCTCTTGACGGTTTTCAACAGGGTATCTGCTTCCGGCCATCCCCCGGCGTGGACCATCAGGTTGGCGCGCACCTGCCGGTAGGCCTCGATACGTTCCACGATCTTTTCGGGTACGGTCCGGTTGCGGAGCCAGCAGGAAGTTGTGGCAATGAGCCCCTCGATCTCGAACTCGTTGGCATAGCTGAGGAGCCGGACCATCGATTGTTCGTCGTCAGGTTCGTTAGTGATGTCGGTGAGAACGACAAGACGTGTTTTGCCAGAAAGGGCCGCAGGAACCAGAAGGACCAGAAGAGCAAGGACAAGCGTGGGCGACATGAAGTCATCGAGTACGAGATTCCCCGGAGTTTCGAGCGGAATCGTTCCCCGAGGCTGTCTGTTTTAGGGAGGAACCCCGGTTGCGCCTTGCTGGAGCAGTCTCATAATGGCCTCGCAGCATGACGGATATTGACCGGGCGATTGAGGAAGGCTTTCTGGTCCAGGTGGGAGTATTCGACTCCCTCCAGGTTGCTAATGAATATGCCCTGGTGATCCTGGCAATGAATCTCGATTGCTGGATGCTGATGGGGGCAGGTGGATCCGAATATACCCTCTATGCTGAGACCGCTTTTCAGATTGCCGTTGAGGAAGAGTTTCGCCTCTACACGGAAGAGCAGGCGCTGAGTGGAAACCAGCGCCCCGAGGAACTCATCTACCGGGCAGGAATCGAGCCATTCCTCCTGTGGGCCATGGCCCTTAGTCTGGTGTTTCTCGTCCAGACCCAGTCGCTGGTGGAGCGCTTCTGTAACTCAAGCCACGGTCTTTTCAGGGAAGCTGAGTGGTATCGGCCCCTGACCTCCCTGTTCCTGCACGCTGATATGGGACATCTTCTCGGGAACCTTCTGGTTGGTGGTATCTTCTGTATATTTGCCGCACACACCTTTGGTCCGTTCGTGGGGTGGGGTGCGATCCTTACGAGTGGCTTCGTGGGAAATATATTCACTTCGTGGCTGCATTATCCGGAACCCTTCAAGTCGCTGGGGGCCTCTACCGCCACCTTTGGGGCGCTCGGGTTGCTGGTTGGCGGTAGCGTCCTGTGGGCCTTCCAGTCCCGTTCCATCCGCAGGCTGGGAGCTTCCATTCTACCACTCATTGCCGGGGGCATTCTTCTCGGCTGGTTCGGAGCAGGAGGGGGAGACCCGAATTCCCGGGTCGATGTCCTGGCCCATGTGATGGGCTTTGTCGCAGGGATCCTGATGGGATTGCTTCTCGCCCGGATGCGGACGGGTGCCGGCGCGCTGGACTGAGTGGCAGCGGGACTCAGAGGCCCGCTACTTCCCAGCCCTTGCGGTAGTCCTGGTGCAGAAGGTTGTCGGCCTTCTTACTGTTATTGAAGCGGAGGGCTTTGGCGTTCCACTCAAGTTTAACCCCGGGGACCTGTGAGGCAACGCATCCCAACAGAACGGTCTCGCAGAGGGGTCCGGCATAATCGAAGCTGGAGCTGGGCTTTTCCCCGCCCTTGATCGCCTCAACCCATTGCCGGTAGTGGTCGGTAGTGGGGATCACCTCGAAGTCGATGCCCTTGAAATCCTTCTCCGGGTAGAGAGTGGGAAGCTTGCCGGAACCGTGGGGGCAGATCACGACGCCCTGTTCCCCGACGAACATGCTACCGTTGGGAGGGAGCTTTGTTCCAGCCGGCAGGTCACACTCGGCGGGGTCGGGGAGGTTCCCGCCGTCATGCCAGGTTACCTTTATGGTCTTACCGGATGTCCTTTTGTTTCCGGGGAACTCGTAGTGAATACGCTCTGCCTTCGGGAAGGTCTCTGCCGTGGGTTCCGGTCCTTCGTAGAGAACGGTGCTGGGTGCGTTGAGACCGAGAGCCCAGTAAATGGGGTCGATGATATGGCATCCCATGTCACCGAGGGCTCCGGTGCCGAAGTCATACCAGCCTCGCCACTTGAAGGGATGGTAGACGCCCGGAGCAAAGGGGCGCTCGGGAGCAACCCCGAGCCAGAGATCCCACTGCAGGGCATCGGGGGGAGTAGCGGAGGCGGCAGGGCGTTTGATCCCCTGGGGCCAGATGGGCCGGTTGGACCAGGCATGGGCATGCTTGATCTTCCCAATCAGGCCTTTCTGGACCAGGTTCACAAGGGTGCGATAGCTGGTGCCACTGTGGTGCTGATTACCCATCTGAGTGGCCACCCCGGCCTTGGCGGCGGCGGCGGAGACCTTTCGCGATTCGTAAACGGTCCGGGTCAGGGGCTTCTGGGTGTAGCAGCCGATCCCCTGCTGCAGGGCGGTCATGGTGACCGGGGCATGCATGTGGTCTGGAGTGGAGATGGTAACGCCATCGAGGTTCTTTTCCTTTTCCAGCATGACCCTCCAGTCGGTATAGCGGCGGGCCTTGGGCCACTTCGCAGCTGCGGCGGAGAATCCGCCACGCTTGCCGCCCCTGGCCTGCTCCACGTCGCAGAAGGCCACAATGTTCCCGAATTTTGCGGCGCCGTTTGAGTCGACCCATCCCTTGCCCCCCACGCCCACGGCAGCGAGGTTGGGGGTCTCGTTCGGGGATCGCTTGGCAAACGTGCCACTTGGGAGCAGGGAAGCAGCGGAGGCAGAGGAAAGGCCTCCGAGGAAAGTGCGGCGCGTCATCTTGCTCATGGCCAGGGTTCTACCGGGTTCCATCTATTTGGCAAGTTCCGGCATTTGGACCACGCATTCTGTCCCNGAGGCCCGGGCGACAATTTTTTATTCCGGATGGGCGCTGCTTCCAGTGGCCGTTATGCTCCTGTCAGGAATGGTTTCTTATCTTAGAGCATGGCGGCGATCTTCGGCCATGGCACTGGTCCTTGCAGGGTGCCTGCCTGGGCCGGGGCATGGTTCTCCCCGGACGGAGTATCTTCTTCTGGATGCCCGCATTATCGAAGGGACGGTGAATGCGAGGCTTGTTCCCGGGCGAGTAGTAAAGGATCCGGCAAACCCGCTTCTTGTTGCGGACAGGCCATGGGAACCTCGTTTCGATAACATGTATCCCAATGTCCTGTGGGATGAGAATGAGGGGCTGTACAAATGCTGGTACTGTCCTTTTATTGTGGACGAGCGCACCAGCAAGACGCCCTTGGAAAAGAGAAATCCGGAAGACACCGACTACATGGCGGCGCAACCCAGCAGGCGTGACGAGGCTATTCTCTATGCTACTTCCCGGGATGGCGTTCGCTGGGAAAAGCCGGAACTGGGAATCGTCGAGTTCGAAGGGAGCAGGAAAAACAATATCGTGGTGCGTGGTCCTTCAGGTGCAGGAGTGTACAAGGATCCCCGGGATCAGGATCCAACCCGGCGCTACAAGGCCTTTTATGCGGCTCAGGTGGGTTATCTTCAACTGGTACGGTTTTCTCCTGACGGACTGAACTGGGGCCCGGAGATTGCCTGCCCGGAAATTGCGATCCAGAGCGACTGCCATGCCAACATGATCTGGTCGGAAGAGCGCCAGAGCTATATCGGGATTGTCCGCCACTACGACCGGGTTCCAGTGGTCGGGAACCGCAAGATCGCAAGAACGGAAAGCCGGGACGGGGTGAAGTGGACAAAGTCCACCCTGATCCTGGCTGGCACGCCACGGAAGCAGATGCACGACATGGTGATCTTTCAGGATGGCGGGGTCTATCTCGGGTTGCTTGGGGTGATGAACTTTCCTTCCCTGAAATCGCGCCATGGGGTCCGGCAGCATATAGAACTGGCCTGGAGCCCTGACTCGATTACCTGGTATCGTATTGCTGAGGGAATTCCCTTGGTCGGGCACACTTCCAAGGAGGAGCGGAAATACGGGACCATGCCTTACGATTGGGGAGCGCTCTTTCCCTCCGCTCCGGTATTTCGCGGAGATCGGATTGAACTTTATTACGGAGCAAGCGATTGGTACTTCTTCGACTGGCGAAAGTCCGGTTTGGCGCGGGCTACCCTGCGCAAGGATCGGTGGGCAGGGTATGAGCCGATTGAGGAGGGAAGGCTGATGGAGGTGAGGACCGAGGCGCTAACCTGGGGCGCAGAAGTCCTGCGTTGTTGCCTCGATCTTGCCCGGGGCGGGTCGCTCAGCGTCACGATCCTGGATGAGAACCGGAAGCCGCTGGGGGAGGGAATGATTCGCGGCGAGGGGGGGGAGTTGACGGATGCGCAAGTTGCTTGGGAGCAGGGATTTGACCCCGGGGGCCTGAGTGGGCGGAAGGTTTCTCTGGTCTTTAAGGCCGCAGGTGCGAAACTCTACTCGTTTTCGTTCGGTCCCGCCCAGTGAGNATCGAACGCGAAACCTTGCGGGAATCAGCCTGCTAATCCGCATTTTAACTCCAGACGATACGAACGATGAACAAGATTACCAANTNCACTACGAAATCANCGGTGGCAGCGCTCCTTCTGGCAGGAGGCCTGCCTGCCTTGAAGGCCGATCACCATGGGGCCAAGGGCTCGGATACGCCNCTTCGAGGCGAACAGAGAATCAAGGAAGCGGTAGAGTCGGGAAAGATCACCAGAGAGGAGGCGCGCAAGCGACTTGAAGCCATGCGCAAGGCCGCGGGAGCGAACAAGGCGAAGGGTGATGGACGAGGTNGCCCGAAAGGCGGTGGTAAGGAAGNGGAACTGAAGAGAAAGTANCAGGCNGCGGAGAAGGAAATACGGGCTGCGGTTGAGGCGGGAAAAATCTCTGANGAAGTCGGCAGGAGGAAGCTCATGGAGATTGGCAAGGAACTCCGTGGCGGAGGGCAAGGCCCGGCGAGCGANGCCGACCGGAAGAAGGAATATCAGGCTGCGGAAAAGAAAATCTGGGCTGCAGTCAAGGAAGGCAGNGCCTCAAAGGAAGCAGGGGAGAAGAGGCTCGCCCTCCTGAAGGAAAAATTATTTGGCGGTTCCGACAAGAAGGATTGGGCTGACAAGAAGGATTGGGCTGACAAGAAGGATTGGGCTGACAAGAAGGATTGGGCCGACAAGAAGGGCTCCGATGGGGGGGTTGAAGCGTTGAAGCGTNAGTTGGAGGCCCTCAAGCGTGAAAACGAAGGGCTCCGTAAGCGCTTGGAAAAGCGCAAGGGCGGCTAGAGCCCGGTTGTTTCTCCCTGCCTTGTGTGGCAACCTGNTTCCCTGCCCATCATGAGATTCCTTGCCCCATTGTGGAGTAGTATGATGGCGACTGCCTGCGTCATGGCGGGAGTTGCCCCTTCTGCTCCGGCCGTTGTCGGGCATCCGTCTTTCCTGAGTCCTCATTCCCGGCCGGTGACTCTGGACGGGGAGCATGTGTTCGTGGCCAACACGCCGGCGGACACCGTGGACGTCATTGACCGCAGNACGCGGCGTGTTGTCCGGCGTATTGCGGTAGGAGTTGACCCCGTGGGCCTGGCCCTGCGTCCGGATGGCAAGGAGTTGTGGGTTTCCAACCACGTTTCGGATTCGGTCAGTGTCATCGACCTTGAGAAGGNGAGTNCNACCCGGTTTCACGTGGTGGCAACCGTTCAGGACCTTGATCCACGGACCAAGGCGACCCGGTTTGACGAGCCGGTAGGAATTGCCTTCGCCAGCAACGAGAAGGCATATGTGGCTCTTTCCTCGGAAAACAAGATTGCGGTGATCAATANCCGGACAAGAAAGGTGGAGAGGCGGTTGANCATCACCGCCCAGGACCCAAGGGCGATTGTGGTCCGNGGGNACCGGCTCTANGTCATCCCCTTTGAATCGAACAACAAGACNCAGTTGTCCGGGGGCTACGAGNTNGATGGTGATCTGGTCACCTTCAATGCCCACGAGCACTCGATTGCCAACAACAATGTTCTCTCCCTCGGACATGTGACCGACATTGTGAAGCATCCCCGGGTTCCCGACCGTGATCTCTACGTGTTCGATACCAGAACCGACCGTCTGATCCGGACGGTCGATACGCTTGGAACNTTGCTCTACGGCCTGACGGTGGATTCCAAGGGGNGGGTATTCATCGCCCAGACGGACGCCCGTAACGACGCGAACGGNAGGTCNGGAACCAAGAAGCATGGATTGGCGGAGCTCGGGAACAGGGCTTTCCTGAATCAGGTTACCATGGTTCTGCCGGGAAAGGAGGCGAAGCCTGAGTTTATGGATCTGGAGCCCCGGCCTCCGAAGCATCCGGAGCGGAGCGAGGCTCTTGCCACGCCATTTGCGATTCAGATCAGNGNAGACGATTCCACCCTGGTCNTGAGCGCGGCGGGTTCGGATNTGATATGCANCATGGATGCCGGGACAGGCTCGATACTGGGGCGCGTCAAGGTTGGCTCCGTTCCCCGGGGNATTGCTCTCGAGCCCAGCAAGGATGGTGGCCTGGCAGGAGCCTGGGTTCTCAATGCGGTGGCCAATACGGTTTCCCTGCTCGATCTTTCCAACCCCCGGAAACCGAGGGTGGAGGCGACCCTGACCCTGCAGGATCCTACGCATCCGGCGTTCAAGNGNGGNCGGATTGCCTTCAACAAGGCCACGGCCTCAACCACGGCGACTTTTTCNTGTGCCAGCTGTCANCCGGACGGCCANACCGACCAACTTCTCTGGGTGCTCAAAACGCCCGTNGTCACCGGNGGGAACCAGATCATGCCGCGCTCCACCATGCCGGTNCGTGGGTTGCGTGATACCGCTCCTTTCCACTGGGATGGAATTCCCGGTGACCCCTACGGAGGGAACAACAGCGCCAATATCCGGAGCCATGTCGATCCGAATTGCGATGAGGACAAACCGGAGAGTGCCACGCGCCATGTCATTGATGGAAGCCTGGCGACGACGATGATGACGGTGGGGTCAATGGACGTTAACGATGAGGGGAAGGCAGGCCTTCTTTCCGCAAAGGAACGGGACGACATGGCTAAGTTCCTTCTTAATGTGACCTACCCCCCTGCCCAGCGCCGGGCGTATGATAACAAGCTCACTGAGCGGGCGGAGGAAGGCTTCAAACAATTTCACATCGTGGGCAACCGCGAGGATGGGCGTATGAATATCTGTGGGAACTGCCACCGCATGCCCTTCCTGGTGAGTACCAACACGCCTGGCTCGGGGATGGACGCGCCCACTTGGCGTGGGGCCTATGACCGTTTCCTCATTCTTCCGCAGGGACGACTGAACATCATCGATTTTGACTTTTACCGCCGGGTGGCGGAGCGAGGGAATTCGGAGCGTGAGATCTGGCGGTTTTCGTGGCGGTCCCGGAGTGAATTCGATCCGGTCTGGGAAATGGTGACCGAAGGCAGCACGGGCTTCTCAGGGTCTTTTGCGAGGCAGCTTACCTTGAACCGGGACACGGCAAAGGAAGCTCTGACCGCGGATCTGCTCGAGGCCCTGGAACGATCGGCCCGGGAAGGAGGAATCGTCCTGCAATGTGAGGGGGTTGTGCTCGAAGAGGGAGAGGGCCGGAGCGTGGTCCTGCAGTTCGATGGCGGGCATGAGGGAGGTAGCTACCTCACCCTGGGAGGCAAGCGCAGGGTGGTGACCCGTGAGCAACTGGTGAAATCTGCGGCGGAGGGAACTTTCGTGGGAACCATCACCGGACGTCATGGAGCTAATGATGACTACGACCACCCTCAACCTGCCCTCTGGACGCGGGGCTCACTGCATGCCCAGGTAGGCAAGCAGCGCTTCCCAAGCCTTCATGGAGATGAGCGGACAATGCTTCTCGGGGCACGTCATGTACGCGAGGGTGCGGCGGTGATTGTCAACGGGCGCCGGGTGCCGGCGAGTTTGAGTTTTCCGGGGGAGGACCGGTTGACCATCGAGCTCAAGAGCCTGCCCGAGCCGGGAATCCACTTCCTGCAGGTCCAGAACCCGGGTGGCCTCTTCAGCAATGATTTCATATTCTATACGGGCAGGGATGAGCAACATGCCCGCAGTATCCGTTCTTCCGTTGATCCCTCAAGGATGCGCGACGAACTCGGAGAGGCGATTGCCCGAGGGGACATGGCTGCAACCAAGCGTCTGATTCGGGCGGGCGTCCCTGCCAATGCCCGCCGTTTCGGGGATAGCGGGATGACGCCCCTCTCCACCGCGGTTTTCCACGGGCGGATGGAGATTGCAAAGCTGCTGGTAGAAAATCACAGGGTCAGTGTCTCCCATCATAATCGTGACGGGAATACCCCGCTGCACCTTGCTGCCTTTCTCTGCCGGGAGGAGATGGTGGAGTTTCTCCTGCGACACGGAGCCTCCCTTACCAAGAAGAACGACCGTGAGGAGGCGGCGGTTGATACGGTCTCCGGGGCGTGGAGCACGGGCTTGCGTCAGTTTTACGAGGGGATCATCCGCGGCTCCAATCTCGATCTTGACGTGGACGAGATCGAGAAGCAGAGACCTGTCATGGCAGAGAGGCTACGGAAGCAGGCTTCCGGCCGTAGGAGGTAGTATATTCACCAGGTGGCCCGCCTTTCTGGGCATGTATCCCAACGTGGCATCGACGCGGTCGCTCATTTGGGGTTTATTTGCGGAACGCATCCAAGATTGTAACGCTGTCATGAAGAACATTCCGGTCCTATTGTTATCCTTGCTACTGGTCGCCCCCTGGGTCGGCGCTGAAGAAATCAAGCCCGTCCGCACGGGACAGGGCGAGGGAGTCTATGAGACCGTACCGGGATGGCCGCGTTATCCAGAGGGTAAGAAGCTCGGTAATTTACATGGGGATCTCGCTGCGGACAGCAAGGGGAACGTCTACGTTGCGACCGGAAACACAATTCAAGTCATTGGTCCGGATGGTGCCTACAGTGGAGAGATTCGGACCAAGGGGGGCAAGGTCTTCAAGTCCGTGCATGGGATGAAGGTGCGCAAGATGGAAGGTGAGGAACTTCTTCTCCTCGCCATGCCCCGGATCAAGCGGGTGGTGGCGGTGAAACCTGACGGAACAGTGGTGTGGCAGATTATCGGCCCTCCTGAAGTGCCTGGAATGTATGCAAACCGGGGGCAGTATAATCCCACGGACATGGATGTGACCCCGGACGGCCGGGTCTTTATCGTGGATGGCTATGGGAAGTCGCTGGTCCATATCTATGACAAGGACCGGAACTATGTGAAGAGCTTCGGGGGAAAGGGAAAGGAGAATGGAAAATTTGATGTCTGCCACAACATCCTGGTTGATACCCGTGGTGCAACTCCGACGCTCCTGGTCAGCGACCGGCAGAACAACCGGTTGCAGCAACATGACCTTGAAGGGGAATTCCTCCGGACGATTGATGCCAGCCTTGGGCGGCCCTGCGCGGCTGATATCCATGGAGACCTGCTGGCTGTCGGAGAGCTTGATGGCCGGGTGTCGCTTTACGACAGGGATTACAAGGTGATTTCCCGGCTCGGGGATGAGCACAAGGACCGTCGGAAGGCCAGCAATCAAATTGGTCCCGAACACTGGCACGAGGGAGACCTGGTTGCCGTGCACGGATGCACTTTCGACGCGAAGGGGAATCTCTACGCCCAGGAGTGGAACGTTCACGGGCGGGTCACCAGATACCGGAAGGTGAAATCCCGTTAAGGGAACCACGCCTTCTCCCGGCATTGATGCCCAAGGCAGGGCCTGTCCGGCGAAGAAAGCGATTTCGGGGCTATCCGTCAAATTTCAGGTAGACGCACTTCCGGTGGAGGTAGTGCTCGAGGCCATGAGTTCCATCGTCTCCGCCCAGCCCACTTTCCTTGAGCCCACCATGAAAACCGTGAATAGACTCCCCCGGTCCACGGTTGATATAGAATTCGCCACACTCAAGGTCCCGGATTGTGCGCATGATCCGGTTCATGTCGTTGGTGAAAAGATAGGCGGCCAGTCCGTAGCTTGAGTCGTTTGCCAGCCCGAGGACTTCGTCAAAGGTGTTGAACTCCATGAGCGGCACCACTGGTCCGAAAATCTCCTTCTGCATGATGTCCATGTCCTGGCGCACGCTTGAAATGACGGTTGGTTCATACCAGAAGCCCCGGTCGAACTGACCACCGGTCCGGCGACTGCCGCCAGCAAGTACTTCCGCCCCGGCCTGTCTTGCTCCTTCCACACAGGCTTCCACCTTCTCCAGTTCCTCCCTGCTGACCTTGGGGCCGATCCGGGTATCCTCCCGGAGGGGGTCCCCAAGATTCAGTTGCTGCACCCCGGCCAGAAACTTTTCGGTAAACTCTTCAGCAATGCTCTGGTGGAGATAGGTCCGCTCGTTGGCAATGCAGATCTGGCCGCAGTTGAGGAAGCGTGAGAATACCGCAGTATCCACCGCGGCATCGACGTCGCAGTCCTCCATGACAATAAAGGGAGCCTTGCCTCCCATTTCGAGGGAGACGAGAGCGACATTCTCGGCAGCATTGCGTGAGATCCGCTTTCCGGTCGGTACGCTGCCGGTGAAGGTGATGAGCCGCGCGGTAGGATCCTTCACCATGGCTTCACCCACGGTTTCCCCCGGGCCGCAAAGCACTTGAAATACTCCTGGTGGAACGCCGGCGGCTTCGGCCAGGCGGGCAATTTCGAGAGCGCTGAGCGGGGTGTCCTCGTGAGGCTTCAGGACGAGGGCATTCCCCGTGATCAGGGCGGGTGCGATCTTGCGGACCGCTACCGCGAAGGGAAAGTTCCAGGGGATGATCCCGGTCACAACCCCTACCGGGCTTGGAACGATCCACAGCTGCTCATTGGGTTTGTCGGGGGTCAGAATCTCGCCATCGATACGGCGGTCGAATTCCGCATAGTAGCGGAACCACGAGTTTCCGAAATCGAATTCCCCCCGGGCCTCGGTAATCGGCTTGCCGACTTCCTGGCTGATGACACGAGTGATGTGGTCGCGGTTTTCCTCGAGCAGGTCTGCCCATCGTCGCAGGACATTACCACGTTCTACTCCGGTCATGCGGGCCCAGGACCGTTGCGCTCTGCGGGCGACCTGAAAAGCCTCCGTGATCTGGGTATCCGTGGCCACCGGGATCTCCGCGATGGTTTCCTCGGTGGCGGGGTTGATGACCGGGCAGGAGCCCTCTCCGTCTTCCCATTTGCCGTTCAGGTACATCTGGTAGTTGCTCATGGCAGGAGTTGATTATCCAGAAATTGCGCCGGGAGGCCAGACAGCAGTGGTCGCCTCAGGGGTCAGCCGGGACCTGTTCATCGGCACCTTCAAGCCTGTTGGGAGGAATCAGTTCCTCACTGAAACGAATGGAAACGAGGTAGCCTGCACCTTCACGTCCGGTACAGAGCAGGATGGAATGCCTGTCGGGGGTGTGCCAGAGATGTGACCCAAGGAGCTTGCCGTCCTGAAGCTCTGCGCGGGCAGGGTATCCGGTCGTCTGGACCGGCTTACCGTGATACTTTGTCAGAAGCGAGACCAGGCTGGTCCAGGTCTGCCGTAGGGTTTGTTCATAAGCGGTTTCCGGCACGGTCTTGCCGCGCAGGGTGATTTCCTGCAGGTGATCTTCCCCAGCCCAGTGAAAAAAGAGCTCATAGGGCTTCTCGGCTATGGTGGTCTGATAGATGCCGTTCAAGCCGGTGCGGCCGACCAGTCGGTCATCGAGGGATTTGCTGACGACAAGGCTTTCGCGAAGTTTTTTTTCCACAATACGGCGGGTATCTCCGTAGGAGAGGGTGTCGAAGCAGGCGCCCCTGAGTCCGCCATGTTCCCTCGCCTCGACCTTTGTGCTCTGCTCGCGGATCCAGTCCCGGTCACTGGGATGGAGGTTCTTCAGGGCTACGGTGACAGTCCTGTTGTCTGTTCTTTTCAGAACGACATTTTTGCCATCGCTTGAAACGAACTCGGCCCGGAAGCTCCGGTTGCCGTTGGCACTGCGCCAGGAGCGGGGTTCTGCATCGAGGGAGTCTCCCGGCAGGAGTGAAAATCCCAGAATGCAAAAGAGGGTGAACCTGGTCATGAAGCAGTAGAAGTGAGGGTCATTTCCCGGGGTCGAGGGAAGATGGAGGGGAAGGAACCCTCCGGCCGATGCGTGTTTTCCTATTGGAAGGTCCCGACCCAGGCGCTCACCGAGGAATTGTTCCGGAGGAGGACCGGGCCGGCAAACCGGGGAATCCCCGAATCCGGCTGGAAGTCCTCGGCCTGCTGGATGGGAGGAGCATCAGTACGCTGGCCGTTTTGCAGATTGAAATGGAAGACAGCCTGCCCCTTGTCTCCCTGAGGCACGATCTTGAGAAGACGGTGTTCTCCCTCCCTTACAAGGATTCCATCCTTGTTGTAGATCTGGTTCGGATCCCCGGGGGCAACGATGAATCGTTTCTGGGCAAGATCGGCGACAAGAACGCTTTTGCGTCCCAGGATGAGGCGGTTGTTCTCCAGCGAAAGGGCGGCGAGGTCGAACTGGGCATGGGGACCGAGTTCGAACCGGTATGCTGGGTCATCGAAGTGGCGCACTACCAGTTTATCTCCCTCATGAATCATGAAGTAGGGTTCCTTCATGTAGAGGACATGCGAGTCCCTGCGCACCAGGATAGCAGGGCTGCCATCCAGTTGATAACGGTATACGTTGAGCGGTTGACTCGGGGTGGCCCGGCTTTCAAAGACGACTGACCTGTCTGAGGCGTAGACGTGGTCCACCCGGGTTTGATTGACCATGAACCCTTCCCCCACCGGCTTTCCCCAGTTCTGGCCGTCGTTGCTGACATGAAGCTCGTATTCCCCGATCATGCCGTTGTTGTTCACGATGACAGCGGGCAGGTAACGAATAGCGGTGATGGTCTTTTCGTTTTTCATGTCAAGGGTNACGGAATGNGGATGCTGGGGAATNCTGTCGATCCANTGCGAGTGCCACCATGTGACGGGATCGTCGTCGATGACGCACTGGGGCCTGGTATCGTAGCGCGCCTTGGTCTCGGAATTGCTGGCCGTAGCAGACCATCCCTGCCGGGGAAGATTGTTNCCNTCTTCTCCCCCCACCTGCAATTCTGCGATAGAGGCCCAGCCGCGNCCACCGATATCAGACAGNGCGGTGAGCCGCAGGTAGCGGGCCTTGACCGGGTTGATGGCNACNTCGTAGTANCCGCCCGCGACNGGNTTGGCATTACGNGCATCGGCAGAGGTCTTGGCAGCGACCTTNNNNTTGCTGAGGGTNGAGCCCGTAGGCGGNTCCACCACCACATGNTTGGCGGAACGCAGGCGGGAGACGAAGAAGATGTGNAGNCTGGNGCCATCCGTNGCNAGNCGCATCTGGAANCCGTTNCCGAANTTGCGNTGCCAGGCNCGGGTGCCGGTAAGCAGGTCGACGGCGATCACNCGCCCNATCGAATCATGGAANACCTGGGTGTTTCCNCANNTGAGGGTTGAGCTNACCGGAGCATCGATGNCGTGTTCCCAGAGNGTCTTGCCGNTNGCNGCATCGAAGGCNACGAGCCGNTTGACCANCCCGGGGGCCTTGCCAACCGAATAGTCGATGGAAAGCACGGTGTTGCCGATGACNTGGATCTGGGGGNTTGGNCCATCGATGAACCGCTGCCAGTGNATNCGGCCCCGGGCGCTCAGGTCNATNCGCTCGAGAATTCCACCGGAGAGGACAAAGGCNCTNCCTTCCAGCGGGGANCCGGNNGGAGGAAGTGAGANCCTCGGGTCGTTACGAGGCAANGACCAGGCCAGGCTCANGGGNAGCTCGGNTNGNGNGNNNTCNGTCTGGNCNAGNGNATTGAGGGCGGTATTGGTCTNGCGGCCTCTNGTTTCAGCGGGTTTGTCNGTNACNAGGAAGAGNTNGCGTCCGTGNAGGGCGAAGGCCTGNGGTTTCTCGTCNGGAAGATNCCANGGNCGGCTNTCCATGATCTGACCGGTCNTNGCNTCGAGNCGGTGGAGNCCATCGAGCTGGGCGAGNTANANGGAATCNCCGATNCNGGTGAGNCGNCCAATCACATTNGAGGTGGGCCGATACCAGCGCGCTTNGCCGGTNTCCANNTCCAGGCCNGCNACCAGNGAGCGACCCCGGACAATNAGGAGGTCTTCCANCACNCCGACCAGTTGTACNCCCAGNACGAGGGTNTTCTCCCAGAGNAGGCGTCCCGTGCGCTGGTCGAGNGCAAAAATACGCCGNGCATCCCNNGGCATGCAGATNACTNTGTCCCCGGCNAGGAGAGGNGGAGATCCATGATTCNGCACACTNCGTTCAGCCGGNGGAATGGGGGTATAGTGGTAGACCCAGTCGGTNCGNCCGTCNCGNATGTCNGAACGGGCTACGATCCCGCAGTTGGANCTGCTGTAGGCTGCGCCGTGGGCGATNGTGACGCNGTTGCCATANATNGCGAATGCNGGCTGACTCCGTTCGAGGCTTGCGGTGAGGTCGGACTCGCTGCCCGCAACTGCAATNGGNGAGCGCCATGCGGTGNNGCGGGAGCCGGGATCAAAGCAGACCAGGTTGAGNCGNCGNCCNCGNCCCTGNTTGATATCANTGGGGGAACTCCACTCCAGATANTAGAGGAGNCCATCACTAGGNACNGGATCTCCNAGGGGNACNTTGAGNAGNNNTTGNTCANNNGGNTCGGNTTCGTCTGTCCAGAGGATNGCNCCNTTGCTGNNGTCNATACCGGCNATGCCTCGTGGGGGCTGGGANCTGAAGCCCCAGCGNGTGAAGAGNTGNCCNTTGGAAAACCGGGGACGNAANAAGCCNGGGTGGTTGNTGTCGGGCTTCTTGTTTTCCCCGGTGGTNGGAGGNTGGAAGCTNGCCCANAGNGGCTTGGCNGGNTTCCGGNCATCAAAAAGNGCCAGCATGTCGCGTCCGCTTACNAGGAGANGGTTTTCGNTGATNGTNAGATCAATCTCGTTTGGAACCTGACTGCTCCAGGGAGGGGTGGGNGGGATGCGNATGAGCCGCTGGGTNAATTCCCCGAGGGTTNCTGCCGTNGATGGGNNGGNANNNCNCCGGGCAGGACNATGATTTTCGATGAGNTGNCTGCAGATNTCTCCNGCCGNNGTNGGTTTGCCAAGCCAGGNAAGTTTTCTGGCCGGNTCATCATCACCAAGCAGNTCTTNGGCNNTGTGTGGGTTCTCGATCTGGATACGGGCCATCCAGATTCCGACCTGNGAGGCATCCCGGGTTTCGGGATCGATGGCGTGGTCNCGNAGATCCTGGAAACTACGCCACGCGGCCTGGGAGTGNCCTGCAAAGAGGGCCCGGTTGGCGAGGTCGCGCAGNCCCTTCTGGGCGGCGGTCGACCAGGGATAGCGACGGAAGCGATAGATGATTTCATCATCGNTTGGGTTNTCGCGGTATTTCTCAAGTTCGTAGCGCTCATCCTGAATCTTGCGGAGATTCGCGAGGTCGGCCTTNGGTTGGCTGAGNAGGTGAAGATCGAGNGCCCGGACCGGATCGGTGAGGCCGGACTTNTCNCGCCAGGGAACTATTTGAGGNACNGTCAGGGCCTTGGCCGCCACNCGGTCAATGAGNGGGGCGACAATNCGGGCCGAGCGGGTTGTCACCATATCCCATTCNAGGTCGGGGTCGTCNGGTTCCATATGGGGCAGNGGNCTCCCCTNGAAGAGNGGTTCGATGGCGAGNGGNAGGGAATTGCNCTTGGTNNTCCATTCCTCGGANAANTCTCCCCACAATTTGCGNAGGTCCGGATCCGGATGATCGAGATCCATTTCNTCCTTCAGCTTGGTGAACAGTGGCTTNGTTTCCGTCGAGTTGAGCTGCTGGTAGACCCGGGCCTGNAGAAGGCGCCAGAAAAGATCATGGNCATTTTCCCGGGCCAGCCGNTCAACCAGNTCNCTCGCTTCGAAGAGTTTNCGGTTGTNNAGGTGATGNTGGACGAGAATGGAGGCAGCGTGCTTGAGNGACTCGTGATTGGCCGAGACCACNCCTACTTTTTCCAGAGCGCAGAGCTCCCGCGCGGCATATTCCGCGGCCGGGTTCTCGGAGAATGGAACATTCGGCTGTTCNGCCCGGAGCTTGGCGTCGCTGCGGCGNGATTGCTTGAGGATNTCNGCAAGGGTCTCGAGGGTCACCTCGATGTCGCTGGGNTTTTGNGNAATGACCTGCTTCAGNTGGAGGTGGCCTGTCTCNATGTGGCCGGCCTGGTAGGCTTCTGCTGCCAGTTCGCGGAGTTCTTCATTNCTACGNTCNGNCGCCAGGGCNGTNAAGGTNAGCCCGATGCAGGCAAGAGTTGCTGGTCCGCANNGATTCATCCGGGNAACTCCACGCCCGGATGNGCANCGAGTCAANCGAAGAAGCGNTTNAAGGAGGGACATAAGNGGATGAGGCGGGAAATAANCGNGCCNNCAAGGNNNNGGNAGAGCNGGCTAGCCCCTGCCCCGGAACCACNGNTCCCAGTCNCCCCGGTAATTGTGCTGGATGAACTGATCNGCCNCGGGNCAGTTGGGNGCCTTCANNTTCCGGTAATCCCACTCGAGCTTCTGGCCGGTGCGGAAGGCGACATTGCCGAGAAGGACCGTTTCGCTTAACGGTCCCGANTAGTCAAAGCGGCAGGTGGTTGATCCTCCGGTCCTGATTGCATTAACCCACTCCTGGTGATGCCCCTTNGAGTCCTGAATGAAGGAGGCCGGCCTGGAGAAGTCCTTGAACTTGTCTTCCGGAAGGAGGGCGTGGTTTCCGTAGTTGGAGATGAGNTGCCCTTTTGTGCCGACAAAGAGGATGCCAGACCCCCAGCGTTTGTGCTGNTCCGGGGTCAGGAGGTGATCGGGATAGCGCCCGTGATACCAGGTGAGCGGGAGTGCCTTCCAATGCCGGCCGGAGACAACCCGGGNGGGAAACTGATACTGGACCTTCAGCCAGATGGGAGCGGAGTCCTTGTCGATCGGCGGACCCTCTGCCTCTGCGGAGGTGGCATGGCTCAGGTCGAGCGCCCAGAAAGGAAGATCCATATAGTGACATCCGATATCTGCGAGGGTGCCGCCNCCAAAGTGCCACCAGTGCCGCCAGTGGAAGTGCGTCCANCCGGGGTGGTATGGTTGTTCCGGAATGGGNCCGAGCCAGAGGTCCCAATCAAGNTTTCNTGGGATGGTTGCCGGGAACTGGGCGTAACGTTTCCGCCCCCCGGTGCTGGAGCCGACCCAGACGTGGACNTCGCTGATTTCGCCGATGGCACCCGAACGAACGAGTTCAACAACACGGCGATAGTTTGATCCGGCGTGGATCTGGGTGCCCATTTGCGTAACGCGATTTGTTTTGCGGGCGANTTCGGTGACGTGTCGAACTTCCGAGATGGTNCGGCAAAGGGGNTTCTCGCAGTAAACNTGCTTGCCGGCCCGCATGGCNGCGACACTGGCGACNGCATGGGTGTGATCGGGAGTGGCCACCACNACCGCATCGAGNTCCTTCTGCTCNACCANCNTGCGNAAATCNNTGTAGGTTNGGGCNGNNGGNAACTGCTTCGCGACCGGGGCGAGGCGGTTCTGGTCNACGTCNCAGAGGGCTGCNATGTTNGCGATATCCTTGAGCTGANNNATGCTGTANCCGCCNTGTCCGGANGAGCCCACCACCCCGATATTNAGNTTGTCGTTTGCGGAGANTCCTTCCCGGGCCCGCAGGATCTGTGGGGCNGCTGTCCAGCTGCCGATGGCAGCGGCCCCGGTGGAAAGAAAGCGCCGTCGATTGAGAGAGGGTGTTTTCATTGGTTGTCTGCTGACCCTACTCTGCCGGGGTGTCCCGGCGAGCAAAACTCCTGCCGCCACATGAATAAACGAGGGGCGGTTGCCGCCAACCCCGGGGGCGCTANCTCCGTTTCGTCCTCCCGAGGGAGGAAAGGTATGCCAGAAGGTCCACGAGTTCATCCTCCCGCAACCCGGCTACCAGTCCGCCAGGCATCATGGATACGGGGCTGGTCTCGCGGGAGGCGATGTCCTTCCTGGGAATGCGCGTTTCCCTTCCAAAGGCGCTTCGCAGGACCAGGGCGTCCCGGGTTTCCCGGCTGATTGCCCCGGANACTACATTCCCGTTCTTGAAGGTGATCACGGACATTCGATAGCCTTCCTTGATTTTCTCGCTTGGGCTCAGGAGGGACTCAAGGAGGTAATCCGGGGGGGCGCTTGCGCCGATGCTGGAAAGGTCGGGGCCGATAATNCCNCCTTCACCNCCAATGCGATGGCAGACCATGCAAGCCAGAGAGGCNCGCTCGTAGACAGCCCGGCCGCGTCCCGGGTTGCCGTCGGAAATNCTGGCCAGAAGAGCGTCGCGGNCCTGAGGGCTGAGGTCTGGCGGAAGGGGTTTCAGTTNCCCGGCCTTCGCGAGGGCGGTGGTGAGCCCGGGATGCTTCTTGCCGGAGACTTCAAGCAACCTCGTTGCATGAAGTGCGGTCTCCCCGGGAATCTTCGTTCCGGCCAGAGCCCCGGCAAGTTGGTTGCTCCCNCCGTCCCGGAGGACGATCTCGGCCATGAGAATCTCGATCTCGGCCTGAGACAGTTTCTCATGGAAAAGTTTCGCCGTGAGCGGGGCGGCAATGGCCGGGTCGACTTCAAAAAGGGCCGCAGTGGTTGCGACCCGGAGCTGAAGGNTTGCTCCCNCGGAAGCGAGGGATTCAACAAGTCCGGGATTCCCCAGACGGGCGACTGCTCTGGCGGCATCGGGAGNCANGGCGGGNGGGGCATTGACCAGGAGGTNCTGAATCTCCTCACGCAGGTCCCGNAGGTTCCAGGCCGCAGCGAGGCGACAGGCAGCGGCGACGACCGCGGGGTCGCTCTGTCCGAGTAGTTTCCTGCAGGTCGGGGACCACAGGCTCTTGTCGGCAGGAGAGAGGCCGCGGTCCTCGACGGCCTCCACAAGGGAGAGGGCGGCGTCCCTGGTCAAGGGGTGGGCTTTNCGGTGTGCGAGGCGGAGAACTGCATCGAGTTCTTCCGGTCCTCCGATCTTNCTGACAAGGCGAATNGTGGATCCGTCCGCNTGNCCCCTCGTAATCAGATCGACCAGGGGGGTCAGGGCTTCCGGTTTNTCGATNGCCTTGAGGGCAAATGCAAGGNGACCGGCGTTGGGNCCGGCTTTCAACCGTCCCTTCTGGAAGGCGGGTAGCCAGTGGGCTTCCAGCAGGCGGCAGGTTCGCCAGAGGGCGAAATCGAGATACTTGTCCATGGGGTGATTCAGCACCTCCAAGGCAATTANNAGAGCTTCCGGAGAGGCGAACTGCCCCAGGGCNGTGACGGCTTCCCGGCGAACCCGGGGATGAGGATCGGCTACCGCCNCGGNNAGCAATGCGGCATCTCCCCGCCAGTGGTAGAGNACNCGGATGGCNGCCGCCCGGGCCCGGGGGTCCGGCGACTTCAGGATATCNTCCAGAAGTTCGCGGGAGCGGTGGGTCGTGATGGTCTGGTAGGTCCAGAGGGCCTCCAGCCGGTGGTGCTCAAAGGCCGGGTNTGAACGGTCCAGGGCACGGACCCATTCGTCGAGNGCCGNGCTCACCCTGTCTTCGTCCCGCTTCTTGAGTTCCTGCCGTGCGTTCAACCGCACCCAGTCGGCCTCGTGGGTGAGGAGATCGAGGAGTCCGCGNATTGAGGCCTCCNGGTAATTCACCTGTTTGACGAGCGGGCGGTCCTTGGCTGTGATGCGCCAGATCCGACCATGCACCCGGTCNCTCCTCTGGTCCCGGAAATCCACCTCCCCGTGCTGGATGATGGGGCTGTACCAGTCAGCGACATAGACCGCCCCGTCAGGCCCCATCACGATGTCGATGGGACGGAATGACAGGTGGGAGGACCCGAGGAGATCAGGCTGCAGCNCTGACTTGTAGCCACTCTGGTCGGGGGTGATCACGTAGCGGTCGATNTTGTTGGCGCGGAAATCATTGGTGAGCAGGCTGCCCTTCCACCCGGGCGGGAAGTGGCTGCCGCTGATGATCTCCAGGCCACAGGACTTGGGGCGCCCGGGATTCAGGCCGGAGAGGGTCCGGTGTTCGTGGGGGGANGCGAGGAAGACAGAGTCNGGAAAAGTGTAATTAATGCCCTGGNCACCTGCTCCATCGGTCTGAAACGACTGCCCCCAGNGGTTGAATACCATTCCCCACGGATTGACCAGTCCCCGGCTGTAGATCTCAAGGCGCCGGNTGCGGGTGTCNTAGGACCAGAGCCCCCCCCCGTTGAGCCGGCGGGGGCCGTAGAGCGTTTCNACGTGGGTGCCGATGTAGTAGCCCTGNAGCATGNAGAGGAGNCCGCCGGGCCCCCAGCGCAGGCGGTGCAGGGTGTGGTGGGTATCCTCGGATCCNAANCCGGAAAGAAGGACCTCCCGGNCATCGGCCCTGCCATCCCCGTNACGATCGTGGAGNTGAAGGAGTTCCTCCCCGTGAGCGACATAGGCGCCTCCGTTTCCGTCGGGCAGGACTCCTCCCGGNATGATGAGTTGGTCGTAGTAGACGGAAGACTTGTCGGCCGCCCCATCGCCGTCCGTGTCCTCGAGGATCAGGATCCGGTCGCTGGGATCCTGGTTCACGTTCAACTGCGGATAGGTCTCGCTGCTGGCGACCCAGAGTCGCCCCTGGCGNTCGAAGGAGATCTGGGCGGGCTTGGCCAGCAGGGGATCNGCNGCCCAGAGGTTTACCTCAAATCCATCGGCCACCTTGAAGGAGGCCTTCTCGACCTCCGGGTCCGGNGGCGGAATATCCCTCAGGTTGCGCTGGGCGAGGGTGGGCAGGCCCANGCNGCCGAGAGCCANNGAAATGAAGAAGATGCGCGGGTTCACTTGAGCGCCNTCAGTTGTTCGAGGATCAGNTCCTCCTGCCCGGACACGAAGGGCTCGAACTTCTCCGGTTCGGTCTGGGCCGTGGCCTGCTCGTTCTTGCGNTCNCCGTAGACGAAGGCGTCATTGCGTGGGCGCCAGCGGTGAAAATAGAGGGTGTTTTTCCTGACAATAATGGAGCGAAGGGTCTCGGCCTCTGCGGAGTCGAGCGCTACCGCAGGTCCGGGCAGGCGCAGGCTCCTGGCCATGGTCCGGGCAATGCTCCGGTAGCCCTCCGCGCTGGGATGAATCCCGTTACTGGAGTAGGGGGTCTTTTCCTGCTGGAGGGCAGAAAACAGATCAACAAAGTGGTGCCCGCCCTCCGTGGCGACGGAGGCAATGACATCGCGGAAGGATTTCAGGNTGGCGTTGCGCCGGGCAACATGGTCCTGNCCCCGGGGGNNCTCCTTGCGGGTAAAGGGAAGTTCGGCTCCAAAGCCCCGCTCGGTCGGGGTGGGGGAGAGCAGGACAAAGCGCCTGTTCCCGGCCTCCTTCAGCAGACGCTCGAGGCCCCTGCGGAAATCGGGAGCTCCCTGTGCTCCCGCGAAGGACTCATTCCAGCCATAGGCAACGAAAACGACGGTGGGATCCAGCTGCCGGAGATGGGCGATCATTTTNCCGAATCCTTCCTCNGGGTNCCCGAAGACGGAGCGACGGCGCCCGCCGGTCCGCGAGTGGCCGAANACGGTGTCNCCGTCCCAGCCGAGGTTCCGGAAGGTGATCTTCCGGTCGGGCCAGCGCAGGGCGAGGGAGGTNTCAAGATGNCCGTGCTGNCGGGCCCTCTCGAAGAACGAATTTCCGAGAAAGACGACCCGGTCGCCCTCGTGCAACTCGAATGCCGGGGGNGCCTGTTTCGGNTCCCCGGCGATCCCGGGGGNAGCCCCGGCGAGNCCGAGCAGAAGGATCGTTCTGCAGAATCTTGCCATGAGGACAGTCTGGCGGGATGCCGGGCGGGGGAAAGTCTCAACTGCCGGGGGCTCACCTGGTTACCCGGACGAGGGTTTCGACCCAGTGGTCGACCGCGATTTCCTCGCTGCGAAGGCTTGCGGTGATGACCCGTANTTCCGGGCCGGAGGAGGGGTCCACAAGGAGAGGGACGGTTATTTTCCCGGTGGCGCGCGGTGCGAGGGTGATCTCCGGGAGGGCGGCGGCCACCTTCAGCCCGTTGCTATCTTCCATCCGGATCGAAAAGGTGCGCNCCTGCTGGGAATGGTTCCAGAGACGGAGTTCGACCTCAAGGCGCTCCCCGGCCCTTGCTTCACTGGCATAGGGATGGAACCACGCCCACTCCTCGTCGATAGCGTAGTTCGGATCGTCCCACGGGACCAGGTCCGCGATCATGGAGGCCCTTGTCCGATACTGCTTCTCAAGGTAATCCAGTTCCCTGCCGGTGAAGCGGAAGAGGTGGGGGATGTGCTGGTTGACGAGCCATGACCCCTGCGGAAGGGCACGGACCTTGCGCAGGCAGAGGAAGTATCCGGTGTCCTCGCGCATCAGGTTCCGGTTCATGAGGCAGTAGTCATCGATTCCAGACGGGGAGAAGGAATCGCCGATGAAGAAGACCGGCTTGTGATCGGCGCGTTCGACCAGGAGCCCTCCGTGGTTGTACATCTGTCCGGGGAAGAAATGACTGGTGAAGGTGAACTCACGCCAGCTCCACTTTTCCCCGTCCCCCCGTACCACCACCTCGTCCACCGGTTCGGGGATGATTCCCGGCAGGAACCAGGCCCCGGGTTGGCGCAGCCCATCCGCGACCTCGGCCACGGCGTAGACCGGACAGCCGAACTCGCGGGCGGCGGCGGGAACCCGGGCGGTGTGGTCGTTGTGCAGGTGGGTCACCCAGATGCCCTCGATCTTCCGGATCAATCCGTCCGCGAGGGCCTTGCGCAGCATCTGCAGTTGGTGCTCTCCGCCCACATCAAGGGCGAAGCCATGCCCGTCCTTGGAAACAAGGAGCTTGGTCGTCCCCATGTGCCGGCACCACGGGGGCAGGTTGACGTGCTCACAGAAGGGCATGAGCTCGACCTGGGCTCCGGGTCCGAGCACGCGCTTTCCGCAGAGCTCCAGCCGTTCCTTGCCGAAGTACCAGTGAAGGGCGTTGGTGGAGAGATAGTTTTTGTAGATTGCCTGCACCCTTTTCACCGCCGCGGTGAGATCTCCGGCCGGGTTGGTGATGAGGGGCCCGCGGGCCGGGACGACCAGGTCCGGTTTCCAGTCCGTCAGTTTCTGGAGACTGGTGACCCATTGCCCGAACCGCCCCGCGTAGCCGTGGTAGCCCCCGATCCGGGCCTCCGGGATGGCATCCTGGAAGCTGTAGAGGTCGAAGACCCGCCCTCCTTCCCAGATCAGGTCGCCGGTGAAGGCGATGCGTTTCCCGCCGATCTCGGTGAGGTAGGTGACCGCGTCCCGCGAATAGCCGGGGGTTTCCATCACGGCGAGCTCGAGATCCTGCCAGTTCACGAGATCGCCCTCCTTCACGAACCGGTCCACCGCCAGTGATTGGACCGGGACCTTGTTGACCTGCTGTTCGTAGTAATTGAAGCGCTTCTTCCAGAACTGCTGCCAGAAGGCCTCGGCCTGTGTGAGGGCACTGCGGGATTTCTCCGGAGCAACCACCCGGGATCCGGCCGCACCCGGCCGGATTGCTTCCACCAGGTCCCTGCGTGCGTGGGTGAGCAGCACAACCTTGGCTGGCTCCGTGGCCCGATAGAGGCTCATTCGCTCCCCGTTCCGTTGGATGGAGACCGCATTGATCGCTCCTTCCTCAAGAGAGAGTCCCGCCGGCAACTTGCCCCATCCCGGGAGGGAGCAGATCAGGAGTGCTACGAAGGAAGGAAGCAGGCGCATTCCGTGATCTTCGCCGCCCGCTCCCGGAGCGCAATCAGGAACCGGGGCTGGCGGGAGATGGACTGCGCCGCTTGGTGAATACGAGGGCGGCACTACCAAGGAGGACCAGGGTTCCAGCGAGTGGGACGACCCAGCGGGTGGCTGGTGGTGAATCCGTCAGGCTGGCAGGTGGCGGGGACGCCCTCTCCTTGTCCTCCCCGGACAGGGAGATCAAGGCGTGTGCACCGGGAGGGATATCCTCCACTTCCGGAAAGGCCCCGGCCCGTTCGATCACCAGCAGGAGGCGCTTGTTCGAGTTGGCTGCGTGGTCGATGCGGAGTTTGCCAGCGCTTTCATCCGGGGAGAGCAGCAGGGAGGCCTCGAGGCAACCGGGAGAGAGCTCCCGGGCGCCTCCGCTCCGGATGGCATCGGGGTTCTCGAAAGAGACCCTGCGGGACAGTTCGATCGGTTCCCGGTCATCGATGCCGAGCCTGAATCTTGCGGCAAGATAGCTTCGCCCCAGGGACATGAGCCTGCCTAGTTCCTGGTCTGACTGTTGCGCCAGCCAGTTGCGGTCGTAGAGTGCGCTGGCTGCTTCCTCGAAGCCCACGACCAGTTCCGGGGCATGAAGGGTAAAGGTGAGCCGGACGCTTCCGTCCTGCTCCAGCTGGCGGAGATCGAGAGTGATATTGTGATGAAGTTCCTGGTGGCCGTGGGCCGGGGAGAGCAGCCCCAGCGCGAAGCCCGAGAGAAGAAAACCCCGCCAGCATGCCTTCACACCAGCATGCTAGCCGGTTCTCCCCTCGTGTCGACCCCGGTGCCCTTCCCCCCCACGGAGGAGCAGACTGATTATTGACAGGGGCGGGCAACGGCGATACCACGCGGCTCGCATTGCGATGGCGGCGTAGCCAAGTGGCCTAAGGCGACGGTTTGCAAAACCGTTATTCGTCGGTTCGAATCCGACCGCCGCCTCCAGCGATTCCCTGCAAATCGCCTTAACGCTGGGAATTCTTCTTGGGGCCTTGT
>PAQU01000020.1 GCA_002709395.1 Roseibacillus sp.
CCTCTGCCGGAGCCTCTGCCGGAGCCTCTGCCGGAGCCTCTGCCGGAGCCTCTGCCGGAGCCTCTGCCGGAACCTCTGCCGGAACCTCTGCCGGAACCTCTGCCGGAACCTCTGCCGGAACCTCTGCCGGAACCTCTGCCGGAACAGGGGTGGGTTGCAGGAAGAGCTTTTTGGGGTCAACCCTGAAGATCCCATCTTCGCTTGAAGAAGTTGGTGCCGGGAGGGTGATCCTCGGCTCGTGATGCCCTACCGTTTCCAGGGGATTGATCTTTCCGGTATCTCCGTCAAGAGTCCCGGATTTGCTCACGACGATTCCCGGCGCCTTTGGGTCTTTGTCGCTATGAGGAAGCAATTCGCTGAGATCCAGAACAAGGTAGACCATCACTGCGGCGAGGGTCAGAAAGAGGAGCGAGAATGACATGCCCGCCCAACTGGGCCGGAGACGAGGTCTTCTTTCGGAGGTGAGATCGTTCTCTTTTTTGCGAGTCTTCTCGGGAGGGCTATCCGGGAAAGATGAAAGGTTCCTGTCGGAGCCGGATTCATCCGAATCCGTAAAAGGCCGATTAGAGGAACGAGGGGTTGTGCCTTCCGCTTTAGCGAGCTCTGTTAAGTAATCGCTGTCTGGTTGGTTGGAATCAGGCGGGTCGGGATCAGATCTGTTTTCAGTCGCAATGACACTATCAGGACTGGGCTTGACCGGAAATTGATCTGTGGCAGGGAATGGAGTGGTCGAAGGAACGCTTTCCAGGGGGAGATGCTCCGTGCGGTCATCGTCTTCGGCGTGTTCCCGAGGAGAGGTTGTCAGGGGAGTAATAGGGGAGTCTCCGGTTAATGACGCGGTGGCAGGTGGCGGCTGCGGATTCCGAGGGCGGACGGAGCTGCGCTCCCATGAGGAGGTCGGAGTCGTGGAGAGAGGTGTGGAGGAGCTCAGGCTATTGAATTCAGGAAGCTTGCTGGTTTCCTTGACTTCAGTGGGCGTAACCGGGGTGGTTCGCAGATTGCCTGGATCCCTGCGAGGAGGGGTGCTGGGAGCCTCAGCGGTAGTTACGTTGCCATCGGGCAAAGACTCGGGAGGCGACGAGGGTTCCGGGAGGGACGAGGAAGGAGAGGGCGACTGGCTTGTTTCTTTTTGGGAAGCAGGAATAGCTGTCTGAGGGTCCGCATAGGCAGGAGCTTGCTCAGCTGGGGAGAATGACGAGGCCTCTCTACGTTCGGGTCGGGCTGGGGCCTTGATGGTTACGCCGCAAGCCGGGCAGGGCCCTGTGACTCCTCCCATGGTTGCCGGAACGCGGAGCTGCACCGCGCAGTTCGGACAACTGAAGGAGATCAGGTCTTGGCTCATGAGCGTTTCGAAAAGGGGTAGTGGGCTGCAATCAGAGAGTTCTCCGGCACCATTGGAGGGTGCACATTAAATAGCAAGGTCTGATAGGCTGATGCCATCATTTCCATTATTTCCCTGATGCCGGGAATTGTGAACGAATGTGAATAATTTCCTGCCTGCTAGAGGAAACGTCGGTCCGCTGTGAAGAGCTCAAGGATACCCGGAAGCACCCGGTAGAGCGATATCCGGTGGGGAGAAGGGGCTTATCACCGTCTTTCCAATGGCTAGTGCTCCATGGGGTTTTCCCCGGAGGCTTCGCCAAGAGCTGCATGCTCCTCTGGAAGAAACTTTTTGAACCGAGTCTTATCGATCGCCTTCATGTATGCCTCCTGAGGGGTGACCTCCCCGGCACGAAGTTTGCCCCAGATGGATTCGTCCATGAACTGCATGCCCTCTCCTTTTCCACCAATGATGACGTCGTAAAGTTTCTGAGTCTGTCCTTCCCGGATAATTGCCGAAACTGCGGGAGTCGCGAACATGATTTCATTGACGGCGCAGCGACCGGGTTTGTCACAGCGCTTCATGAGCAACTGGGCTACTACTCCGCGTAAGGATGCCGCGAGCATGGTGCGCACCTGTGACTGCTGGTCTGCGGGGAAGACGTCCACAAGGCGGTCCACTGTCTTACGTGCATTGTTTGTGTGCAGAGTGCCGAAGACGAGCAGTCCAGTTTCGGCAGCGGTGAGGGCAAGAGAGATGGTCTCCAGGTCGCGCATCTCCCCAACCAGCACGATGTCGGCATCCTCCCGCAGGGCAGCCCGGAGGCCATCGGCAAAGGTAGGGGTCTGGATGGGAACTTCCCTTTGGGTGATGATGCTGCGTTTGTTTCGGTGGACGAATTCGATCGGTTCCTCCACCGTGATGATGTGCCGGGAAAAGTTCGTGTTAATGTAGTCGAGCAGTGCCGCAAGAGTGGTGGACTTGCCGGAGCCAGTGGGTCCGGTAACCAGGACGAGGCCTGATCGCATATGGCCAAATTCCTTTACGACGGTAGGGATGTTTAAGTCCTCAAGGGATGCAATTTCGGTGGGGATGAGACGGAACACGGCAGCGAGCCCGTTTTTCTGCTGGAGGTAGTTGCAGCGGAAACGGGAGTCCTCGTTCATCTCATAGGCAAAGTCGAGATCGCCGGTTTCAAGATAGGATTGAAAGGCTTCCTCGTCACAGATCTCGGAAAGAAGATCCCTGAAGTTGTCCCCCTCGAGGACAGGTTGGTCGGGAATAGCCGAAATGGAGCCATGGACACGAACTTTCGGGGGGGCGCCCTCCGAGAGGTGCAGGTCCGAGCCGCCCGACTCGATAAGGTATTGGAAATATGCGTCGATTCTCGCCATGAGGAGAGCAGGTCAGGACTGGAAAAAGGCTTTCATCTGAACCTTGTCTTCGCAGCGGAAGAGGGCTTCCTCCTGCGTGATCTTGCCTTGAACATAAAGATTTCTCAGGGACTCATCCATCGTGATCATCCCGACGTTCTTGCCCGTCTGCATGATGCCGGGCAGCATAAAGGTCTTACCGTCCCGGATGGTGGCGGCTACAGCAGGGGTATTGACGAGGAGTTCGAGGGCGAGGCAGCGACCATCGCCTTCGGTATTGGGGACCAGTTGCTGAGAAATGATGCCACGCAGGGACTCGGAAACCATCACGCGAATCTGGCCCCGCTGGTCGACAGGAAAGACATCAAGAATTCGATCCAAGGTTCGAGGGGCATTCCCGGTGTGAAGGGTAGCAAGGACGAGGTGCCCCGTTTCTGCCGCGGTCAGTGCGAGGGAAATCGTTTCGAGGTTTCGCATTTCTCCCACCATGATGACGTCCGGATCTTCCCGGAGAGCGCCCCGGAGGGCCTTGGGGAATGATTCGGTATGAGAATGAACCTCACGCTGGTTGACGTGACAATTTTCGGAATTGAAGACGTATTCGATGGGGTCTTCCAAGGTAAGGATGTGATCTTCTCGATCCTTGTTGATGAAATCGACGAGCGCGGCCAGGGTAGTTGATTTTCCGGAGCCAACTGATCCCGTAACAAGCAGCAGGCCGTTGTGATAGCGGGTGAGGGGAATGAGGTGGTCGACAGGTAATCCCAAGGCAGGAAGGTCGCGTAATTCAGTGCTGATGATACGAAAGACAATGTCGAGTCCCAGACGTTGCTTGACCACGGAAGCGCGGAACCTGCCCTGATCATTCTGATAGGCAAAATCAACATCCCCTACTTCCTGGAGCCGTTTCCATTCCTTCTCGGTCAGGAACGACCGGGCCAGGCGTTCGGTGTCCTCGGCGGTGAGTTCCGGGTGATCTTCCCAGATCGGGGCAAGGCTTCCGTATCGGCGCCAGGCAGGGGGGTAGCGGGTGGGAAGGTGGATATCTGAGCAATCGTACTCAATGCCGACGGCAAGGTATTCATCGACATGAGCAAGGACCTGATGTTCGGACATGGGGTTAAAAGTGCCTCGCGTAACCGCGTTGTGATGGCGATGTGGAAACCATAGAAACCACGAGGGGCCAAGCAAGGAATCCGTTTACGATTGTTTCGTGCGCAGATAGTCCTTGGCTTGAGCGAGCAACCAGCTGCGGATTGATCCCTTTAATAGGGAAATAATCCAGCCTGCGAGGCGTTGCGTAAGGGATTTAGGAGGTTTTTGTGCCCCGGACCGGGTTCTTGGGCGGAGGATCCAGGTGAGCAGGCCTACTCCGAGAGAGGTAGCCCCGAAAATCTGCAGGGGATGACGTTGCAGGTAGGAAGAGACGATATGTGAGAGGCTGAGGCCCCGGCGCAGTTCTTTCGAGCGTGTAGCTACCCGCTGCCGGGAGGCATCCAGCTTCAGGACGAGCTCTCGTTTGCGTTCGAGCAGTTTTTGCCTTGATTGAGCCATTCGCCGTCTTTTTTGATCTCCGCCCGGGTAAATTCAAACAGATTAAAGCTCCGCTTCTTTCTCAGTTTTCTGAACAGGAGGAGGGAAAGTGTCAAATGAAGGAATCCGGCCATGAGGGCAGTGATTTGCCATCCCAGTCCGTTGAACTGACTGGACAGGGTTTCCACCCAGCGTCCGAGGAGAGAAATTACGGTGACCAGAACAAGAGCGTAGGCGAAAACCAGCAGCACGGTGGCCGCGACCGTCAGAGATCCCCGTCGTATTAGAATTTCCCTTGCCTCAGATGCCTCGAGGGCCAGGAGTTCGGCACGGGCTTTGAGGTGATCTCCCAAGCCTTCTCGAAATTGATGAGAAGATTCGCTGGCAGGGCTCTGTTCCTCGCTCCCGTCGGGAGCCTCGGAAGATGAGCTGGACTTGTCAAACCAGCCGGGCATGGGAAAATTACAATCTGAGGTGAAAAAGATGCCTGAGATGGAAAGTCGATTTCAGGCTGCTTATCGTCTTACGATCAGGCCAAGGAGAAAGCCGACTCCGGCTGCCACGAGGACGGATTTGGAGGGGTTTTCCCGGATGTATTCTTCCAGGTCGGTGTGAACTTCTCGTGCCTTGACCCGGGTCTCTTCCCAGTGTTCGCCGGCAACATCCTTGAACTGGGAGGCTTTTTCCCCGGCTGCGTCGGCGAATTTAGACGCTTTTTTTCCAGCAAAATCCCTGAATTTCTGCGCTTTCTCTGCAGCAGATTCCTTGAGCAGTTGTGCCCGTTCCTCCGTGCTCTGGGCTGTTTGGCGAGTCTTGACGCCAGCGGCTTCACGCAGATCGTCAGCTGCCTGCTGGGCGGAGGGCATTTCTCCGGGGCGCTCGTCGGAATGGGGAATGGAATCACTCATGGCTCTTAGAATCCTCTGTTATTGAAATGACCGTGACGCAGAATTTGCCACGGCGCAAGCTCTGGGGACGTATTGGTTGTCGGAAGCGGGAGGCCTCAGGGGTTTAGTCCCCGGGGTTTTGTCCTCCATACGACTAACGTTCGGGGACAATCTCAGCCCGCGGGGGGTCCTTGAAAATGGCGTGGGATCGACCTCCAGCCGGTTCGGTGAAGGGTGCGACGTTCCAGATGGGTTTCCTCAGAGGGCCCTGACCGCGGAATTGAAAGAGTCCCTTCAAGGGAGTGAGGGGGAGCGTGACGAGTCCAAGCAGGCCTCGTGCATTCATGCGCATGGTCAGGTCCATCTGCTGGTCGTTCAGATCGATGCTTCCTTCTCCCACGAATGTAGTGGAGGTGGTGGAGGTGAGGAGGTCCTTAGTGAGAATGACGCCATTCTCCAGGACAAAGGTGGCAGATGCGTCACGAGCCTGCTCGTGGCTGTACTGCTTTCCCAGGACCGTGCCGAGTGGAAGTGAGAGGGGACCGAATATCGGGACGTTGAAGAGCTGACCATTACGTAAGCCGATTACCCCTTTTCCATTCAGGGTGTTCTTCCGGTTGGCAATGGTATTAAAGTCGAGGCGTCCTGTGATGGCTCCCTGAGCGTCCTTCTCGAAAGCGAATTTGCGCCCTATTTCTGACAGGTTCATGTTGTCCCACCGAATGCCGGCATCAATGAGGGTTTCCTGGTCAGGAGTTCTAGTGACCGCAATCGTGCCAGCACCGGTGCCTCCGAATGTCCGGAAAGAGAGATCGGAAACTTCATGCCTGTTGCGGGTGCTTCTTATGGCGGTGGATACTGCGGTGAGTTGAAGGTCTTTTCCGAGAAACTCATAATCCATGACTCCCGGACTGGTCAGTCGGAGGTCTATAAGGGTATCGTTGGCTGGCTTTTTGTGATCGAATCGGCCGGATGCGCTCAGGGCCGGAGGTTGCCTGAAGCCAAACATCTGGTCTATAAGTTCGCCACTTCTTGGGTCGGCAAGGCCTATAAGCGGGCCAGGCCATGCGGTGCCCTGCAGGTTGACAATCTCGGTGATTCGCTTGCTCCTCTCGTGATGAATCTGTTCTACCTGGAGGGTCGAACGGTCAGGTCCGCCGTAACGATTTTTCAGGACGTAGTCTGAGTAGTCGAATTCCAGTTTTCCGTCTGTGAAGTAGATTCCCTGTGGATTAACTGCGAAGCGGGTTGACCCTTCAGAAATTGAAACTCCGTTACAGGTGGACTTGCCCAGATTACAGGCGCCCTGCATATCCCACCTGCGTTCTGATTCGGCAGATTGCTTTTCGGTGGCCTCGGCAGCGATGGAAGCAGTAAGAACTCCAGGGACCTCCCGGGGGAACTGGTAGGTGTTACTGATTCTGGAGAGGTCCAGTCCCTGAGCCTGCAGGCGAAGAGTAACGCGGTTGGGATCAGAACGGTGCGTAAGGCCCCCTGATACAGTCCCTCCAAGGGTCTTTATCTTCAGGTCAATGACCTCATTCTGGCGGAAACTAGAGCGTACCGCGCCGGAGAGTTCCGCGATTTCCAAGGATTTTCCAAGAAAGGTGTAGTCCATCAGTCCATCGGCTTTGATGGAAGTCAGGACCTCGCTGCGATTGCCGGGTTTGCGGTTGTCTATAATACCGTTGGCTTCGAGATGGGGAGGCTTGCGGAAGCGGTAGGTCTTTGCAAATTGCTGAGCAGTTTTGGGTATGAACAATTGCATGATGGGGGCAGGCCAGGCTTTACCTGTGAGGTCACTGAGCCTGGTAAGCCCCGTCTTGGCGTCAAAATGGATCTGACGCACGGTAACCACTCCCGAGTCTGGTCCGTTGAGTTCCTTGCTCCGTTCGTGCTCCCGGTAATCGAAGATGGTCTCCACGTTGTCGAAGATGTAGTCGAGGGGAGACATGTGGAAATCAGCCGCGGCAAGAGTGATCGGAATGCCATTGTAACGGAAGTCTTCGACCTGGAAGGTGCCGGTAGCGTCCCAGTCCCGCAGGTTGCTTCTCCACACAGTTCCCCGGGCATCCACAAGGATGCGGCTTTTCTCGGTAAACTCGCTTTCCGTAAGAAAACGTTCGAGTCCACTCTTTTCCCGCACGAAGGGACGGTAGGCGGAGAAGGGAAGGCTTGTTTTTGCACGGTACTGGATGAGGTCGTCCTGGACCTTGACCTCACCAGTTAATTCGCCCTGCTGGTGTTTGACGGTGAGGTTACGCAGGTAGATGTCTCCATTTTGCCAGGAGAACTCACTATTTATATTTTCGAACGGGATTCCGAGGAAGCTGAAGTGTTCACAGAAAAGTGAGCCAACGGCACTCAGTTGAAGGCCGTCCTCATGGATGGAAAATTTTCCACGGGCGTTTATTTCCGGGGGGCGGGGAGAGATGATTTCTGAGAGGGAATCATCCTGAAAGAAATTACGAAGCAGATCCGATATCTGGATTGAGGACGATCCATGGTATCCACCAGTCTTGTCCTCAAGGTCGTAGTGTGCCTGGAGGCTCAGGTTGCCAGTGTCGTCTGAGAAGGATAGTGTATCGATGGTAAGACTGCGGTTGCCAAGTTCGCCGGAGAGACCTACATCCTTCATGATATATCCATTCCTCATCAACTCCGGAGCAGTCAGGGAAATGGCTGTTCGGATAGAGGTGGGGCGATTGAGGCTTCCTTTGACCTCGAGTTTGAGGAGAGGGGGCGCCCCATCGTGGAAGGACCATTGGTTCAGTTCTTTCACTAGGTCGCTTGTGAAATTACTCCAGCGCTCGGCCCCGGTCCGGGACTCGGGACCTTTGCGGAGATTTTCGATCTTAAAATCATCCAACGCGATGTTGAGCTGGAAATTCATGCCTCCCAGGTTTCCCCGGTCAGCTTCCAGACGAAGACGGTTGTGGCGGTCTACACTGGCACGGCCTGTCAGGTCGTTGATCTGCAGGGAGAGATCATCGCTTACGGGAATGGTAAGTTGGGCATCCTGAAGATAGGCGCGGCGGATCTGTAGTTTTCCCCGGAAGGCTTTCCCCCGGTCGACGTCAAACCGGAGGACAGGGATTCTGGCATAGACCTCTTTCCTCGACTCATCCGTAAAAAATCGAACCTTGCTTGCGATTACTCCCCTGGTTGGAGAAAAGCGAACTGACTCAAATTCCGCGTGTATTCCCCGCTGGGCCAGCTCCCTGCCAATGCGCTCGCTCCATCGACCGGCGAAGCCATGGCTATTAAGCAGGTAGAGCCCCACTCCTGCCGCCAGAATCATCAGCGTCAGGAGTGCAAGGGTTGCTGCCTTGAAGTGATGCAACCAACGGAAAAGGTGGACGGATTTCAACGTGTGGTATCGTGAGAGGACTGGAAGAGGATGGATCCGGAGGTAGTATAGCACAGGTGATGCGCTGGTGTGAATATCTGAAAACGGGGAAGGAATTATGAATTTCAATCTCGCGCGTTAGAAGCGAGGTCCTTAAGTTGCCCGGAGTATGAGGTTGGCAGTTCTGGGAAGCGGTAGCGGCGGGAATGCCGCAGTACTCATGACCGGAGAGACGACCCTTCTCATAGATGCCGGATTCAGCGCTAGACAATTGTGTCAGCGCTTGAGGCGTATCGGGGTGGATCCGGATTCCATTGACGGTATTCTTCTCACGCATGAACACAGTGACCATACCAGCGGGCTGGGGGTGTTCTTGCGCAAGCGCTCGATTCCCGTCTATACCAGCGCGCTTACCCGTGAATCCTTGTTGGATCGAATGGGTGACCAGATTGAGTGGCGTATTTTCCAGCGTGGGCAGCCATTCAAGGCAGGTGAGATCATGGTGGAGGCCTTCGCTCTGCCGCACGATGCGATTGATCCGGTCGGGTTCGTCTTTGAGACGGATGGTGTCCGGGTCGGCATTGCTACGGATTTTGGTCACGTGACTAATCTTGTCCGGGACCGCTTGAGAGGTGTTCGGGTTCTTCTTGTTGAGGCTAATTACGACCCGGGAATGCTTGAGGAAGACACCAGGCGTCCGTGGTCGACCAAGCAACGGATATCCTCCCGCCATGGACATCTCTCAAACGTTCAGACAGCAGATCTAGTCGAGAGCCTTCTTCCTCACGGGTTGGAGGCGGTGGTCCTGGGTCACCTGAGTAGCGACTGTAATTGTCCTGAGGTGGCAGCCTCCGCGGTCCGGGCAGTCTCCCCGGACAAGGGCTTTGAGATCCATGTGGCCTCCCAGAACGAGCCGGGTTGCTGGATTGAGATCCAGCGAGCGACGGAGCGCGGGCGTTCGTGTCCTGACCTCATGGAACAGATGGATCTTGCGATCGGATAGTGATTCCAGAGGGTTTTAACCGTTGCGCTTCAGTCGTTCCCCGTCATGCTCGCGCACCTTGAATCCGCCGGCCGTCAAACCGTCTCCTGAAGAATTCCGTGATCTCGCGGAAGAGGGTAACGTAGTGCCGGTCTACGCACAACTGGCCGCCGATTTTGAGACTCCTCTGTCGGCCTACCTGAAGATCCGGGATGGGCGTTATGCTTTTCTTTTTGAGAGTGCCGAGAGCACCGATGCCAGCGGTCGCTGGTCGATCGTGGGCAGTGGTCCGCGAAGGGTCTTCGAGGCACGTGGTGGAGAGGTGAGCATTCGTAAGGGGAGCGAGGAGGAATTCCCCAGTTCCGAACGGGATCCTCTGGCGGAACTCGAAAAATTCATGTCGCGTTTCCGGCCAGCATCCCACGGGAATGCGCCGCCGTTTTTCGGAGGAGCAGTGGGTTATCTGGCCTACGACGCAGTTCGACAGTTCGAGCCAAGCATCGGGGAGCCCCCGCTGGATGATCTCAAATTACCTGAAGCGGTATTTCTTATCACGGACACGGTGCTTCTTTTCGATCACAAGCTGCGCCGTTTGCTGGTGGTGGCTAATGCCATGCTGGAGGACCATGACACCGTGGAAGAAGCCTATCTCGAGGCGGTGGGGAGGGTGTCCTCGCTGATTGAAATGCTCGATCGTCCGCTGGATGTCTCTGCGCTCAACGGATTGCAGGAAACGGTTCTTCCCGATCCTGTGAGCAACACCACCCAGGAGCAGTTTGAGGCCATGGTGGACAAGGCAAAGGACTACATCGCTGCCGGGGATATTTTTCAGGTAGTGCCCAGCCAGCGGTTCGAAACGGATTTTGAAGGTGCACCCATTGATCTCTACCGGGCACTGCGTCACGTTAATCCGTCACCCTACATGTTCATTCTTGAGATGGGGGATTTTGCCTTGGTGGGCAGCTCACCCGAGGTGCATGTCCGTTGTGTCGATGGTAATATTGACATCCGGCCCATTGCGGGAACGCGATGGCGTGGTAAGACAGTCGAAGAGGATGACGCCCTCGCCGCTGATCTCCTTGCTGATGAGAAGGAGCGTGCAGAGCATGTCATGCTGGTAGATCTGGCACGCAACGATGTGGGGCGGATTGCCGCCCATGCCACGGTGGAAGTGGACGACTTCATGATTGTTGAGCGCTATAGCCATGTCATGCACATCGTTTCCAATGTTACTGGAAAGCTCTCTCCGGAATACAGTTCCTACGACGTCCTGCGGGCCACGTTTCCGGCTGGCACGGTGAGCGGGGCGCCCAAGATCAGGGCCATGCAGATCATTAACGAGTTGGAGCAAAACAAGCGCAATGCTTATGCAGGAGCGGTTGGTTATTTTGGTTGGGATGGCGCGCATGACTCCTGTATTGCGCTTCGCACATGCCTTTTAAAGGAGGGCAAGGTTTATGTGCAGGCAGGTGCTGGCGTGGTGGCGGATAGTGACCCAACCTACGAATATAACGAAACGGTCAACAAGGCCATGGGCATGTTGCGGGCCATTACCCTGGCCAAGACATTGGAGGATTGATCAGAACCGGAGAGATGGTACTACCTCCTTGCTCCGTAACGATGCTGCTTCCCTTTTTCTCATACTTCCGTCCCGATGCTGCTCGTCATAGATAATTACGATTCATTCACCTACAATCTCGTACAGTTTTTCGGCGAATTGGGAGCAGAGATGGAGATTCGCCGTAATGACGAAGTGACGGTGGAAGAGATACGAAAGCTGGGACCGGAGCGCATCTGTGTTTCACCGGGTCCCTGCAGCCCGAACGAAGCAGGGGTAAGTTGTGAGGTGATCAGTGAGTTTGGATCGGAAATCCCGGTCCTGGGCGTGTGTCTGGGTCATCAGGCCATCGGGCAGGTATATGGTGGGGAGGTTGTGCGGGCTGACCGTCTGATGCATGGTAAAACTTCCATGATCGAGCATGATGGCCGGGGGGTGTTTAATGGTCTGGAAATGCCCTTGGAGGCTACCCGTTATCATTCCCTGATCCTCCAGCGCTCGTCACTTCCCTCCTGCCTCGAGGTTACAGCCTGGTGTGACGACCTGGTCATGGGGGTAAGGCACAAGGAGCATCCCGTTCATGGAGTGCAGTTCCACCCGGAGTCGATCCTGACCGTGGGAGGCAAGCAACTGCTGGCGAATTTTCTGGCGATGTAACGGTAGTCTGCTGAGGAGCGCCTTTTCTTTCTCTGATATTCGAGCACAGTTCCGGGAGGATGTGGGCGGTCTCATGTGTCCAGACTAACCGCGAGATCAGGCCCGAGCGCTTCAAGGGCGGCAATCAATCCGTTCTCATCAAAGTCCGCGGTCACGGCCACCGATCCGGAGGCCCGGAAGACTGGGTGACCTGCATGAGGTGCTGACTCAAGATTACTTGCTAGTTCCTCTACGTTGCCACCTGCCCGGACAATTGAGGAGGCGAGTTCCTGAATAATGCCGGGGCGATCATTTCCTACAACATCAAAGGTGATTACCTTCTGGCGGCTGGCTTCTTCCGGGATTTCCTCTGAGACTGAAAGGGTCAGGTTCTCGAGAGAACGCAGGGCCTTGAGGAGATCTCCATAATGTTCTTCCGGGCACGTGACCCGGAGGAGCCCGGCAAAGTTTCCAGCCAGGTGAGACATACGCGACTCCAGCCAGTTTCCTCCATGTCCTGCCACGGTGGCGGATACTTCTTCCACCAGACCGGGACGGTCCGGTCCAATCAGGGTCATGACCAAATTACGCATGGAAGGGAGCTTCAGGCCTGTAATGACAAGGTTCAAGCAGGCAATCCTGCCAGTGAGTAACGTGCCCCGCGATCCCTCGAATCAGTCTACAATGACAGGAGTGCCGATTTCGGCATTTTCAAAGAACTTTTCAGCCATGTCGGCGGGGAGGCGTATACAGCCGTGTGAAGCGGCATATCCCGGAAGGTGTCCGGCATGCATCCCCACCCCTTGATTGAAACGCAGGAAGTGGGGCATGGGAGAACCAACAAATTGCTGTCCCGGGCCCGGTTTATCCTTCCGTGAGTCGGCATCATCATTGATGACGATTCCGGTGGCGATATCCACGATGGTTCCATAGGTTCCCGAGGAGTAGTCAGCGGCTTTCTGGCTTACCTTGAATGTTCCGGGTGCGGTGGTGTACTTGGAGCTGCCGGTTGAGACCGGAGTCACTCCTGCGAGTTGCCCGCCCTTGTAGAAGTAGGCCTTCTGTTCAGAGCGGATGATATGAATAGCGGTCGGACCGATGAGGGAGTCCCCATCCCAGAATTTGGAGGCTTCAGCTGGATTCACTGGAGCGGTTGGAGTGGCGGAGCCGTTTCCAATACCGGCAAGATATCGAGAAGGAGGTGGGGACTGATTGTAGATCCGAGAAACCTGACCACAGGAAACCAGGGTGATCGTTGCCAGTGTCAGGGCCGGGAAGGAGATGAAATTCATGAGACGGGCTGACACGGTATACCCTTTTGCATGCAGGCGGTCAAGAAGACGGAGGGCAGGAGGCCCGGAGAGCGCATCCAGAGACTGGGCAGTGAGAAGAGCTAGAGTTCGTCGGTCACCCGGAATTGCCTAGTGCGGTGTTTTTTGCGCCATGCCTCGGGCTTGAGGGGGCCTACCGAGGAGTCCTCGTATTTTTTGCGTAACCCTTCCAGACGATTCTTCATCTCGGAAATCTGTGCGGCGTATTTCTCGTCCCCGTAGAGATTACGGAGCTCATCGGGATCCTCCTGCAAGTCATAGAATTCCCACTCTCCGAACTCATAGAACTGGATAAGCTTATAACGGTCAGTACGGATCCCGTTATGCCTGGGCACCTGGTGGACGCTGGGATACTCATAGTAGTGATAGTAAATGCTGTCTCGCCAATCCTTGGGCTTCTGTCCCTTCAGGAGGGGAATCAGAGAGTGACCCTGCATGTCGTTGGGAATTTCAACCCCTGCGGCCTCGAGGAAGGTCTCGGCGTAATCGAGATTTTGAACCAGGTGCTCGTCGTTGACTGAGCCGGGCTGGGTCACCCCGGGCCACTTGATGACGAGTGGCATGAGAAGGGATTCCTCATACATCCAGCGCTTGTCGAACCAGCCGTGGTCGCCGATGTAGAAGCCTTGATCTGAGGAGTAGACCACGATGGTGTTATCGGCGATGCCCATTTCTTCAAGCGTGCGCATGAGGGTGCCCACGCTCTCGTCCACGCCACGGACACAGCGGAGGTAGTTCTTCGCGTAGCGTTGGTACTTCCACCGAACGAGATCTTTCCCTTTGAGATCTGCTTTCTTAAGAGCGGCGTCCCGGGGCTCATAATGGTCCCGCCACGCGGTGAGCTGGGTGGGTGTCATTCGCGACATGTTGCGCCAGGCGGACTTGTCGAACATTCCCTTGCGAGCAGCGCCGTTGTAGGCGGGAGTGAGGTTGTAAAAGAGGTCGAACTGGAGGTCCATGTGGCCGTCGATCTCCAGTTCCTGCCAGCGGGCGGGACTTGCATTGTCTTTCCAGTCATCGAACAGGGTGGCGGGTTCGGGAAGGTCTTCGTCAGCCCAGAGATGAAGGTGGCGCAGGGCCGGCATCCAGTTCCTGTGAGGAGCCTTATGCTGGCACATAAGGAGGAATGGTTTCTCGTGGTTACGCCCTTTCTTGAGCCAGTCGACTGCAAGGTCGGTTACGACGTCTGTGCAGTGACCCTCGATCATGACCTTCCCCTCGGGGGTCAGGAGGTCGGGATTGTAGTAGAGGCCCTGGCCAGGAAGGACCATCCACTTGTCAAAGCCCTGCGGTTGGGACTTGAGATGCCATTTGCCGAACATGGCTGTCTGGTAGCCTGCTTTCCTGAGGAGCTTGGGAAACGTTTGCTGGGAGCCATCGAAGTTGTTCCCGTTGTTCATGAAGCCATTCTTGTGGCTGTGCTTGCCGGTGATGATGACTGCCCGGCTCGGTCCGCAGATCGAGTTCGTGCAAAAGCTTTTCCGGAAGAGCATGCCCTGGGAAGCCAGGCGGTCGATGTGCGGCGTGGGGTTAACGTTCTTGAGCCAGCCGTCGTAGGCGCCGATGGCGTGAGGAGCGTGATCGTCGCTGAAGATGAAGACGATGTTGGGTTGCTTGGCGCTGGCGAGAAGCGGGAAGCAACTGGCAAGGAGGAGAAGCATTCTCATGGTATGAATGGGTGGTTGTGGTTTATTTTTTCAGGCTGATGCAAAGCAGGCGGTTCTGCCCCCGCATATAGAGGCGGCCATTACTCAGGGCCATCGGACTCCAGAATTTAAGATCTTTTTTGCTGGTGAGATCAGAGCCGAAGACGTTGGCCTCGGCGAGAAGCTTGAAACCCTTCGGGCTTGGTTCGATCAGGCGGAGAGTGCCCTTTTCTCCGTCCTGGATGATGAGCATGCCATCCGCATAGAGGCATCCGCCACGTCCCATGAAGGGATCATCGCCCGTCCGCCATACTTCCTGCCCATTGAGGTCCCAGCAACTCAATCCGCCAGTCTTGCGCTTGGCTGCGACCCGGTGGTTTGAGTTTTCGTTGGCGAGAAAGTAGAGGTGCTTGTCGATAACGAAGGGAGGATGAATCTGGGTTCCCTTCTTAATGGCCCATTTTTCACTGGCTTTATAGCCGTCCGGGGTTTTTCGCAGGGAAAGCATCTTGGAGCCGCAGTCGTAGCCACCAGTCACGAAGATCAGCTCATCACTAATCCTGGTGACGATGGGAATTGGAATGCGGTTATAGTAGTCACTGGTCTGCCAGAGGATACTTCCGTCCTTCGGGTTATAGCTTGTTGTATAGCCGGTGGAGCCTTCCTTGGAAACGAGCACGACGTGGGGATCTCCGCCAATTTCGAGAACGGTGGGCGAGGCGTGGGAATCGCCGATGGGGCCACTCCTCCAGACCTCCTCGCCGGTCTTCCTGTCCCAGCCTGCAACCCCGGTTTTCGACCCAAAGGGTGTTACAAAGATGATGTCTCCTACGACGAGTGCGCACTGGGCGTAGCCCCACTTGGGCGTCGTGGCATCGGCATAGCGATCTGACATTTTAACGGTCCACCGCGCCTTGCGCGTGGCCCGATCGACACAGTGGACGCGCCCGAAGGAGCCGATGAAGTAAACGCTATCCCCGTCCACGGTAGGAACACTGCGGGAACCAGGAAAGGAAGGCTCACCCTCGGAAGGGCTCTCGTAGCGCCATTTTTCCTTGCCCGACCGGGCATCGAGGCAGAGGAGCATGTCTTTTTCCTGCATGACACGGTCAACGATAAAGACTTCTCCTTCCACCACTGCGCAACCACCGAAGCCCTGTTGCAACTTGGTTTCCCAGAGAATACGGGGTCCGTCTTTTGGAAAGCTACGGGTTAATCCCGTCTCTTCAGACACTCCGGTTCGGTTGGGTCCCTGGAACTGGGGCCAATCGGCCTGAGCACCTGTGATCAATGCGAGCGGTATGAGGAAGCGGGGAAGTTTCATGGGGATTGACAGTGGTGTTGCCTGAGTGTGGTTGGAAGGTGAAGGGCAGAGAGGGCTCTCCTGTAAACTAGTTTCGGGAATTTTTCGGAGCTCGCTTGCGCGGTGGTTCTTTTTTCCACCACTCACTGGGTCCTTCCTTCTCAATGCCGTCGAGCACTTCGAAGAAGACCTTCTTCATTTCAGCAAGTTTTGCAGGCTTTTCTGCAGCAAGATCATTTTGTTCCCTCCAGTCACGCTGAATTTCGTAAAGCTGGAATTTGTCAAAGGCCTGGTTGGCAATGAGCTTCCAATCACCGATCCGCAGTGCGGCGTGACTGGCTGCGGGTGCAATACGGGTGCGCCAGAACAGGGGTACGGGACGCGTGAGCTGTTTGTCGTCGAAGGCCGGCACCATGCTGACACCATCGATGGTGCGATCGTCGGGAAGAGGGATGTCGGTGATGTCGAGGACGGTGGAGAAGATGTCGGACCCGATGACCGGGACGTCGCTGACCGACCCCGGCATGATCTTGCCAGGCCAGCGAACGAGGCCGGCCACCCGGATGCCCCCCTCGTGGCTGTCGCGCTTGCGGCCGCGTAGTCCGCCTGTCGAACCCCTGGTGCGGCCCTTGGTTCCGCGGCCCTCCGGGCCATTATCCGAGGTAAAGAATACGATTGTGTTTTCCCGCAGGCCGAGTGCATCGAGGCCCTCCATGACAATTCCAAAGGCGTGGTCCAGCTGGGTGATATTGCCATTGTATTGTCTGATGCCTTCGTCATTGATCCCGGCATAAGGCTTCATGAATTCTTCCGCTGATTCAATGGGCAGGTGGGGCTCGTGAGTCCAGACCGATAGGAGAAAGGGTTTCTTCCTGTCGCGAACGTCCTTCAGCCAGCGCACTCCTTCGCGGGCAACCAGAGGAGCGGAAAACCCATCCAGTTTTCCCATCCGCTTTCCGTTCAGGACAAAGTTGTTCGGGTTTTTGTGACTCGGTGCCGCGTTGTTCTGGGTCGCCATCCAGTGGTTGTAGCCGTGGTCGTTTGGTTGAGGGTGCTTGTCGCTGTTGAAGTGGCCGTTCAGGTGCCATTTCCCCACGTGACAGGTATCGTAGCCGTTGTCCCTGAGAACCTCGGGCAGGGTGATTTCACTCTCACGCAGATGACATGAGTGACCCCCCGGAATCCAGCGCCAGACTCCATTGCGATAGGGCGTCCGACCGGTCAGGATCGAGGATCTGGAAGGCGAACACACTCCGCAGGCCGAGTAGCACTGAGTGAAGCGAATTCCTTCCGTGGCGAACTTGTCCAGATGGGGAGAGTGGATGACCTCATTGCCGTAGCAGCCAAGATCTCCCCAGCCCATGTCATCTACGAGGAAGATGACGATGTTGGGGGTCTGGGCCCCGGGGAGCAGACCCAATGAGGAGAGAAGGACGAGGAAGGAGAGGCGGATGGCGATCATGACTCGGTCTGGCGAATGGTTATCCGGGAATCTTGCAGGGTCAGGGTTTTATTTTTTTCTTCCGGCGGTCCACCGGATTCCAGCGAGGAGGTGGGCGCGGCCAAAGGCAGTGTCAATTGACTTCACGTCATGACCGAGGCCGGTGAAGAAGTAACGGCCGCTATCAAGGTTTCGCCGCCAGCAGATGGGATGGTCGGCCCCCATGGGCTTCATGTCCTTGTAGGAGGGATGATTCCTGACGGGAACGTAGCTTTTCTCATCCAGTCGCAGGAGAACCTCGACCCCTGGCAGGCCGGTGACCGATTTGTCGAAGTTCAGCCAGTCGGCAGTGTAGGTGAATTCCTTGCTCTTGCCTGCTACGACCGGGTCTCCCTCGGCCTTGGGGTCCACCAGGAAGCGGGCTTCTACAAACTCGGAATCTCCGTGAAAGTCGCAGCCTGCTATTTCGATCAGTTCCGGCCAGGTGCCATTCTGAACGATGCCAGCATGCATGACCATGATGCCGCCTCCCTTGCGGAACCACGCTATAATTGCCTTGCGCTGCTCTACGGTCAGGCTTTCACCGAGGTTCGTAGAGTTATTGAAAAGAATGAGGTCGTACTTTTCCAGATTGCGAACACTGAGTTCATCGGGGCTTTCCGTGATGCTGACGTTGATATCGTTTTTTGCACCAAGGACTGCAAGGTAGCCATTGATCCTCGAGATCTCGGGATGACGGTACCAGGAGGTTTTCGAATAGACGATCACCTCGATGGGCTTGGCTTCAGCCGGTCCGGCAATAAGACCGGTGAGGAGGAGCAGGAGGACGAGGGGGCGTGGGGCAAGGGAATTCATCAGGAGTGGTAGGTTTCGAGAACTGGAGGCCTTTTCTGAAGTGGACGTAATTGTCGGGGTCGTGGTGCGCTTTGCGTCCAGCTAATTTGATTTATTGGAAGGAACGCTGTGACTTGTCGGTCAAGCGTTGCGGATTGCATCAGGCCGGAGGAGATCCGTCAACCGGTTGACCGGGGGCGATGAAGATCGCACGAGGTGCCAGGACAGCATGAAGATCTACTTTCCTCTGAGTTCCGAGAGGAATCGGATGAGGTCCCGTAATTCTCCTCGAGTCAACTGGGAGGTTAATCCCGGGGGCATGATCGTCCCGGCGTCCTGACGCTGGTCGACCTGGTCGGGGGCAAGGGTCTTTGTGGTTCTCGTTACGGCGTCCTTAATGACGATCCGTTGGCCGTCTTCGTGCTTGAGGTGTCCACTGATGATCTGACCCTCCCGGGTTGTGATGGTGGTAGAGAGATAGCCTTCCTTGATCTGGCGTCTGGGCCAGATAACGGATTCGATGATGATTTCGACCGGAAGGCCTGCTCCCACGGCTGTCAGTTCAGGGCCGAAGTCGCGGCCGGTTCCGTNAATCACATGGCACGTTGTGCAGGCCAGGGAATTTCGATGGTAGATCTTTGATCCGTGGGTGGCATTGCCTGTTTNCCTGACTTCGGNAGCAAGNGCGTCAATCCACTCCTGACTGTAGGGAGGGAATCCAACAAGCGATTGTTCCTTTTGTTCCGGGGCACCCTTAAGGGCTTTTGTAAGAGCAGGCGAATGCGTGCCGGTGGCACCCAGCGCCCCACGAATCCGGTCCCTGAGACCCGATGCAAGTTTAGCGCTCTGCAGGCCTGAAGCCAGGGCTGCGGCTCCTTGCTTACGGGTTAGAAAAGGGGTGAGATAGGGCTCCAGTGAATCGCCCGGCATGGCTTCAGTAAGCAACTGGATTGCGATTTGGGCTGCCCGGGCCGGGTTGATGCCAGCGAGCGTATCCAAGGCGGCATGGCGCACCTCGCTGCTCCCGTCTTTGGCAACCAATCGGCTGAGATCGCTCAGATGGTTNTCCGCCAGTTTTGGAAGGTTGCCCATGGATTGGAGTGCCGCGATACGAACTTCTGGAGAGACGCGGGAATCTAATCCGGTCCGAACCAGTGTCCTTGCGAGGCCGGGTTGGTTCCAGGCTCCGGCCAGATGGAGGGCATGTATGCGTTGCTCTGAGTTTCCATCTTTGATGACGGAGGAAAGGAGGGATTCCAAGACCGGGCTTAGGGGTTTCAGCTTGCGAAGCCGGGAGGATTCCACCAGCGCGGCCAGCACGGGGGTGGATCTCTCCCGCTTTTTGTAGGCTGTGTCGACAAGCCAGTTCAGGTCCGTCACCGTGCCTTGTGTCGCCAGCAGTCTGGAGAGAACGGCGAAGGATGAGCTGGCGGGATCAAGGGTCTGCTTTCCCAGGATGGTCCGGGCGATGGTAGCTGCGTCCTTTCCGGTTGTCTGCTTGAGAAGGAAGGCGAGTTGCCGGCTATCACGGATATTGAGCGTTCCCTCACGCAGCGCGGCAAACCACCAGGGTTGCAGGGCGTGAGCACACTGGCGGAGGGCTGCCTCAATGAAGCGGTCGGCTGGAGCGTTGAGCGCGNGAGCAGCTACTTCCATCGCTCTGGCAGATTGGAGCTGGCTGGCGGCCACCACTGCTTCCAATCGCACCCGGGGGTGAGGATCAGCCACTGATTTCTCAAGATGCTGCAATGGGTCATTCAGGCGGTCATGCCATCGGCCGACCACGCGGGTAGCGTAGGCACGTGCGAGGGGTTCCTGTGCGCCAAGGAGCCGTGTGAGGAGGTCCTTATTGACGATTTCAAACCACTCGTGAAGGCAAAGAGCTTCGAAGAGCAGGTGTTCGAGACGGGAGCTGTCAGGGTCGAGGGAAGATAGCCAGGTGGCCAGTTCTTCCTTGATCTGGCTGGCCGCCCCCGGTTTCGCGTAGCGATTGGAGAGAATCATACGCAACCGTTCTCGCTCCTTGAGCGGAGCAGTAGCAAGTGATGCCAGCACTTTGGCCGTTGGCATCATGTCATAGCGGGGTGGTTGGAGGACCTTTCTGCCCGTAGCGGTGAGTCGCCAGATACGCCCATGTTCCTTGTCGCGTTCAGGGTGCCGCAGAGATGCCTGATAGTGCCCGATGATGGGATTGTACCAATCGGCTATGTAGAGAGCTCCGTCCGGTCCGGTCTGGATGTCAACCGGCCGGAAGCTCTGGTGGTCCGTTCGCCAGAGAGGCTCAAGAAGCTCACCCCTGTGACCAGCTCCGTCAGCAGTAATCCTGAGCCGGTCGACGAGGTGGGCGAAGTATCCCGCTATGACGATGTTGCCCTGCAGGTCTTCTGGAAGGGCGGGGGAATCGATAATCTCACAGATCATGCTCTTGATCCGGGTGCCGCCGATGTCCAGGGGAGGATGTCGGTTTTCGGTATGGACCATCACAGGGAGCAACTCGCTCACCGCATTGCCGTTGCTCTTGGCAAATGGCTCCCCCCAGTGTCCATGTGAGAGGCCCCAGGGATTCTGCCCGCTGCATCCCCGGAAGGCTTGCAACTGCATACGCCGGGGTCTGAGGCGCCATACTCCATGCTCATCCATGCGCACGATTCCCCAGGGGGTTTCCACCCGGGAGAAGTTGTGTAACCCCTGACAGAAGAGCAGTTCCCCCCCGGGGGTCCATGTGAAGGAATTGATGTTCTGGTGGGTATCGCCGGTTCCGAAACCGCTGAGAAGAACTTCGCGGGTGTCGGCCCGGTCGTCACCATTGGTGTCCCGGAGGAAAAGCAGATCCTGTCCCTGTCCGAGGTAGACACCACCATTTCCGATGGCAAAGCCGGTTGGCATGTCGAGGCCATCGGCGAAAACCAGAGTCTCGTCCACGTGCCCGTCCTGATCAGTATCCTTGAGGATGAAAAGTTTGTCGTCAGGAGTCTCGGTGGGAATGGCCTGTGGATAGACCAGGGAGCAGAGGACCCAAAGGCGTCCTTTCGGGCCCCAGCGCATCACAATGGGATTGGCAATTCCGTTTGCCTCTGAGGCAAAGAGCGAGACGTCATAGCCAGGGGCAATTTCAAAGGAGGAGAGTTCGGTCTTGGCCGAATTGTCCTGTAATGCTGGACCGACCGAGTAGCTTTTCTGCTGGGCCAGTCCGGTTCCGAAGCTCAGGACGAGGAGGTAGAGGAGGGGCAGTTTCTTCATTTGGGTGCCTTGCTCAATTTCCAGATCTCCTTCTCGGCCTGTTCGATTCGGGGAATGATGGAGTTAACCTCCTCAGGGAACCATCTGGGTTTGCCGGGGCGATGATCCCTGCTGCTGGGAACGTGCTGGCGATTGCCGTAGAGAAAAGACCAGNTTGTAGGTCTCCAGTGCTGGCGCCAGAGCAGGTTCTTGTAGCTGATGCGTTTGAGCAGNGGGTCAAGNGCTTCGTCCTGGTCTTGCATCTCATGCCNGGTCAGTTGGGAGGCGACATTTTGTGCCCACTTCCATTGTCCTTCCGGGTTGAGATGGCTACTTGCGCTGGACCAGCCCGAGGAATCGATCCTGTGCAGGTCGACGTAGAGGTAACCTCGTTGCCGGGCTAGCTGGCGAATGCCTTCGCTGTAGGCTGCAATATCTCCATTGCGTTGACTGAGGTCAGGCAGGAGGGGGCTGACAGGTTTTTCAAAGCGGTGCGGGGAAACGAGGACAATGCGCGGAGTGCATTTTTCAAACTGGTCCAGAAGCTCTCCATAGGCCGCAAGGAACTGGGGAAGCCTGGTCGATCCGTCCATGGCCTCGATCTGACCGAAACTTGCAATGATGACGCTTGCATCCATGCGAGTCAGCAGGTCGAGATGAGTGCCGAAGTTTCGAGGGCGCTGCTGGCGGTATACGGTATCGGCCTGCCAGGCGAGATCTCGAAAATAAATGGGTTCCGAAGAACTCCGGGTGAGGATTGCCTCCAGATATCCGGATTCAAACTGCTTCACGATATTGGTGCCGCCAGCCAAGGCTACCACGTCATGAGGTCTGAGGGAGAACCTTTNCCCGAACGGTTTCTTCGTGGCTGGTCCCGGGTTGGATGGTCCGGGGGAAAGAAGTTTCTCCAGGTTCGCCCCCGCCCGGTAATGCCATGGACCCTTGAGGAGGATCTTCTCTCCGCCTCCGGTCAGTTGCAGGTTTCCATGAGTTTGCGCAAGGCCCCCCCCATGCCCATGGTCGAATACCCGTATGGCGAGGGTGTTTTTTCCCGGCACGAGGATGCCCGGGGTCAGTCTGTAGGCCCGGGGCGTAAAGTGATGCCCGGGTTCCTCGTGTCCGCCAACCCGTTTTCCGTTCACCCAGGTCACATCCATATCGTCGATTGCACCCAGTTCCAGGATGGCTTCTCCTCCTGCCATGGTNGCAGAGACCTCAACCGTGCGACGGAACCAGACAATGCCGTCGTAATCCGGAAGTCCTGCNTCCTCCCAGTGAGAGGGAAGCTGCATGGTTTCCCATTCTTCGTGATCGAAGTCTTTTCGTGCCCAGTCCGCGTTCCGGGATCCGGAGTCGTGCCTGGTAATGAGTTCCGGCCAGGGTGGGGGAGAGTTCCTGATATTCCCAGAGTCGACGGGGCGGGGTTTGAGGCGGGGTAGGTCGGTGGGTTCCTGAGCGTGAGCTGCAGCCAAAGCAACCGAAAGACAGAGGATACGATTATGTAACATCATGGGGAGCAGGGCTGCATCAGAGNTTTTCCACCTTTCCGGCTTCGAGGCCAACCAGAAAGCGTTTTCTCTGCCCGATGAATGTGTGGACAAGTCAACGGATTCAACTGGAGCTTTTCATTGGCGAGGCTCTTTCCTATCTTGGTGCAATGATCCGGACTTTCCTGTATGCGCTTACCGTTCAACTGATCTCTCCTGCNGGAGCAGAGCCGGAGTTCGTCAATCTTGCGACCAAGGCAAGGATTACGGCTTCTTCCGAGTTGGAAGGCCAGGGCTTGATGGCTGGAGCAGTTGCTGATGGTCGTATCGCACCGGCGCTTTCTCAGCATCTCGAATTTTACCCGGCCGCCCTGGGGGCAAAGTCGTGGGCGGTTAACGGAGANGTGGCTGAAGACAGGGGAGAACTGGTGATGGAGTGGAAGGAGCCCGTGATGGTCCGGGAAGTTGTTTATTTCGGGCGGACCACATGGTTGCTTGAGGAGTGTTTCAAGGATTTTGAGCTTCTTGTCGATGGACAGGTTAGACCGGTCGCGAAGGGCAGTTTTGATAAACGTCATGGGGCCCAGAGAGTTGTGATTGACCGGCAACCTGTTCGGAAATTGACCCTGCGATTCCTGAATTCGCACGGAGGGCCGAATCCCGGGGCGGCCGAGATCCTGGTTCTCGACGAGGAAGTCAGTGATGCAANGCTGGCGAACCTTGCCCCGGCCAAGCCTCCCACCGTGAAAAGGCCGCCGGATCCGGTCTCGGATGCCGATGTCATATGGAAGACTCCGGGGGGCAGGGNAGAGGAGGCGATGCCGATAGGAAATGGATCGTTGCTGGCCCATGTTCGAACTGATCAGAACGGCTNTGTTCACGTAACCATGGGTAGCCGTAAGGCTGANGGTGAGGTGGTTCCTGTGGGGAGGGTCTGGTTTAAGCTGGAGCAAGGCTTGCACACCGCGGAGCCATCGTTTCATCAGGCCCTCCGGTTCAAGTATGGGGAGGTTACGGTCAGGAGCCTGGAACAACCTGAAAAGCCTGTTTTTTCTTTTTTTGTAGATGCCAATCGCGATGTGCTTCACCTGCAGTTGCGGACTGCGAAGCCGGTGGGGTTGGTGGTAGGCCTNGAGGGAACGGGGGAGAAGAAGGTTCTGCAGGAGCAAAAGCTGTTGCGTATCAGGAAGGCCGATCATGCCCTGGTTGTCCTGTGCGACGGGATGGAACCGGGAGAAGGCCTGGAGCTCAGGAATCCCGCTCCCGCCACGGCATTTGACCTGCAGGTGCACCTGCAGCGGGAGGTTTCCAAGATTGAGAACCTGGATGAGACCCTTGGGGGAATTGGAAAGGTGGACGTCAATGGTTCCGTCAGCGGGCAGATGGATGTNTGGAACAAATTCTGGAACCGGGGAAGTATCCACCTCGGAAGCGATGAGGAAGCGGCCGCGATCTCGCGTGCGCTGGTCCTCCGTCGCTACTTGAGCGCGATCAGTGGTCAGGGCCCTGATACGCTCAAGCTGGTGGCTGAGTCCGCAAAGGAAGTTCCGGAGCGGGATCTTGCCCCCTGGACGAGGGAGAAGAGCGAGACTGCGATCGCGGCGGCGCTTGCCAAGGCCCGTCCGGTTCTCAAGAGGGGGGCAGGAAAGGATCGCTTTCCAGGATTCTGGGGAAGCGGTTTTTCNGACCTGCCCGCGAAGCGAGATCCCATCGACGGTTTCATGGACACACTGCGATCGATGTTGCTGGTGGCCACCGGCAGGCGGGCGTGTGTTCTTCCTGGTTGGCCGGTTGANCGCGATATCGTGGCACGGGTTGACTGTGAAACCGGTCTGGGGGTTGATCTTGCTTATGTGGNTGGAAGGATTGAGCGNCTGGAGGTTCACCCCAAGCAGCGGACGAGTGAGGTATTCGGGATAGGAGCATACGAGAAGATGGTGAAGGATGCCCTTCCCGGTCCCTTCCGGATGCCTGCCATTATCTCATTTCTGGGACCCGGCTGGGTTGNCCCACGGGTTGGCCACGACAATCTGTTCGTGTCCATGAAGAAAATGAACTTCAACGGGTTGGAGGGGAGTCTTGCCGACCTTGAAGCCGCCCGGAAGGCCGGAATCTATCTCCTGGTTCATGGGGTTACGCCCTGGACTGCCTACACTCTCAAGGATGAACAGTCCGTGATCTGCTATTACCTGAGCGATCGTCGGAAGCCGGGTAGTTTTCCCGGGTTTGGGCAGATGCGTGGGGAATATGAGGCCATAGATGCCTACCATCCCACCGCCTTCACGACCTACGCCCAATATGGGGGGATCGAGTTCTTTCTCGATGTGGTTCGCCCCCGTATGCNGGAATACTACGATTATCACTGGCAGCGGCAGGCCCATCTTCACTTCCACTATCTGGAATACTACCGTCGCATGTCACTTGCGGCGGGAGGGATCCCCATCTTCCGTTTTGTCCATGTGCATGGGGACAACGTGATCAAGATGCGGCAGACCGTTTCGATGAGCCTGGCCTATGGAGTGAAGGGCTTCAAGTGGTGGGTGGGCTGGACCATGTTCGATATTCACAAGGTGGTGGAGACCGAGCCTCCTCCGCTCTCGGATATCGGGAGGGAAGTCGGGCGCTGCAATAATACGATGGCCGCCTTCAGCCCAAGCCTGGCTGGCGCCCGCTCGGTGGCAGTCTATCATACCGCACCCCTCCCGGCCGGGACGCGGGAGGCTCCTGAGGATTTCTGGGTGCGACCTTCCGGGGAGCATATTGTCATGGGTCTCTTTGAAGGAGAAAGAGGCCAAAGATTCATTGCCATGGGCAACCGGGATATCGGGGCCGTTCACAGAGCTGACCTCAGGATTGAGGGTGAAGTGAGTGAGGTCCGTCAGATGGACAAGGAAAGTCGTCAGTGGAAGGAGGTGCCCATTCGGAAGGAAGGAAGCGGATACGGTATTTCGATTGAGATCGACAAGGGAGATATTGAGCTTTTGGAGGTGATCCGTAAGTGAGCTCTGGATTGGAGGAATGATCATCCGGGGTGCAGGCCGAAAATTTCGCCCTGTTCCAGAAAATCGGGCTCACCCGCATGAAGCAGGTGAGCCCGGAGAGTTCCTGCGGAGCGTGGATGCGTCCGCAATGATATTGTTGGGGGTCTAGATTTTCCAGTCGCCGCGGTAGGGGAGCGAGTAAAGGATCTTCTGGGCCTTGTCGTCTCCGATTACCGCTTCCTTCTTGGGATCCCATTTGATGGCCCGCCCGATTTCGTGCGAAACGTAGGCGATGTGTCCTGGAGTGATCGAACGGTGAGCATTTTCGGCTGGTGCAACCGTTTCCTTCCGGGACTTCACGCAGTCGATGAAGTTCCGCTGGTGACCGGGCGATTTGTAGCCCTTCCAATCGCCAGCGTTGAAGCCTTTCTTGATCCACTCCTTGTTGGAGGCATCAAGGCGGCCACGGTTGACCCAGACCCAGCCATCCTTGCCGATCCACTTGCAGCCACCGCCAACGCGGGAGGACATCTTGACCTCGATGTCACCCGGATACTTGGAAATGACGTCATACTGCCAGGCGGTATCGTAGATATCGGGGGTCCTGCTGAAGTCCCAGTTCTTTGCTTCCACACTGACCGGGCCGCCTCCACCGCCAGTAGCCTCGAGTCCGAGGCCCCAGTGAGCGATGTCGTTGTGATGGCCGATCCAGTCCATAAGTTGGCCGCGTCCGTAATTGGTGTGCCAGCGCCAGGACCAGTGGTGGCGAGCTTCCATGAAGGGTAGAACCGGGCTGGGCCCGCACCACATGTCATAGCCCTCGGGAGCATCCTTCAGGGTTGGGTCACGGTCGGGACCGGTCCGCCCTCCGGGAAGTCCTACTTCAACGTGAGTCACTTTTCCGATCAGTCCATTTCGCACAATCTCGACGGCCTGTCGGAAGTTCCAGTCGGAGCGTTGCTGGGATCCGACCTGGAAGATGCGCTTGTGCTTTGCCACGGTCTCGTAGACTGCCTTGCCTTCGGCGTGGAAGTGGGTAACGGGCTTCTCGCAGTAGACGTCCTTGCCGTTACGGAGGGCCTCCATGCAGATGATTCCGTGCCAGTGGTCAGGAGTGGCGACCATGACTGCGTCGATGTCATCGCGAGCACACAGTTCGCGGAAATCAAAGTAGGCCTTGCAGTCCTTGTTGCCGTATTTCTTGTCGACGGCTTCCTTGCCTCCCACCGAGCCACACCTGCGGTTGCGGTCCGTATGGTTCTTGTGACAGTCAGCAACTGCGACGCCCTGGACGTCCTTGTGATTGATATGGGCCTGCATCACGCCGAGGCCACGGTTTCCAATGCCGATGAAGCCCATGACGACACGTTCACTGGGAGCGGTTTTCCCATCCTTGCCAAGGGCACTGGATGGGATGACGGTGGGAAAGCCAATGGCGGCGCCAGCGGCGGTTGATTTCTGGAGGAAACTCCTTCTGGTTTGTTTGTTGCTCATGAGAATTCTTCTGAGGCTAGAGTTGTAGCAGGAAGGGTTATTACGCGACCGCGACAAGGATGCAAACCCCAACCTCAGGGGGAACGCAAACATGCGACCAAAACAGCCAGGAGTGGGGTAAATCTTCGTGTTTTGGGCTTTTTTCCGGGGTTGGGGGCCTGCTTGACCGGCTCACGTTTCAGGAGCTATCCCGTTTGGTGCGTGCGGTCCCGGGGCCTTCCGGGCATTCCCTTCCTTGTGGGCCCGGTGCGATGGAATTAAAGGCAGCAGGAAGGACTGTTTGAGCTTAGGCGCTTGAAAAGGTTAATCATCAGCCTATGGTGCCGCCGTCCGGCGTCTGGGTAGCCGGAACCTCTGAAAAGATGCAAATCGGGATTCCGAATGAAATATACGAGGGTGAGTGCCGGGTGGCGACTACCCCGGAAGTGGCTCAACACCTCCAGAAGCTTGGGTTTACGGTCGCGGTAGAAAGTGGAGCTGGGGATTCAGCCAGTTTTCCTGATCAATCCTACCGCGAGGCTGGTGTCGAAGTGATTGATGACAGGGATGCGTTATGGTCTTCCTCCGACATCATTTTCAAGGTGCGTGCTCCTGAGGAGGAGGAGATTGGTCTCCTCGCGCCCGGCAAGATCCTCGCCAGTTTCATCTGGCCCGCCCAGAACGAGGGGTTGATGAAGAAGTTGGCGGCTACAGGAGGCACGGTTCTCGCAATGGACAGCGTCCCGCGAATCTCACGAGCCCAGAAACTGGACGCTCTCAGTTCGATGGCTAACATTGCCGGTTACCGCGCAGTGGTGGAGGCAGCTCAGCATTTCGGGCGATTCTTTACCGGCCAGATTACTGCTGCAGGCAAGGTTCCGCCTGCAAAGGTTCTGGTTATCGGGGCGGGAGTTGCCGGTCTGGCTGCCATCGGTGCGGCTCGAAGCATGGGGGCGATCGTGCGAGCTTTCGATACCCGCCCCGAGGTCAAGGAGCAGGTGGAGAGCATGGATGCAGAGTTCCTCATGCTGGATTTTGAAGATGATGAGGATGGAGCTGGAGAAGGCGGTTACGCCAAGGTGATGAGTGAGGCCTTCATCAAGGCCGAGATGGATCTTTTCCGGGAGCAGGCCAAGGAGGTGGATATCATTATCACGACCGCGCTCATTCCGGGAAAGCCAGCTCCCAAGCTTATTCTAGCCGACATGGTGGAATTGATGAAGGAGGGTAGTGTGATTGTCGATCTTGCCACCGAGCAGGGAGGAAACTGTGAATTGTCAGAGCCCGGCAAGGTGGTGGTCAAACATGGGGTCAGCCTCATCGGTTACACGGATCTCCCCAGTCGCCTGGCGGCCCAGTCGAGTCAGCTTTACGGCACGAATCTCCGCCATTTGCTCACGGACCTGAGCCCGGAAAAGAATGGGACCGTCGATGTGAACATGGAGGATGAGGTTATCCGTGGAGCAACCGTAATCAAGGACGGTGAGATCACGTGGCCTCCTCCGGCACCAAAGTTAAGCGCTGCGCCAAAACCGAAACCGGAGGCGGAAGAGTCCCCGGTTGTGCCGCGAGAGCCTGTTGCGGCAAAGCGATCGGTAATGGGGTTCCTGATACCTCTCCTGCTCGCCGGTGGTGCTCTCGTGGGGGTGGGTTCCTTTGCGCCCGCCTCTTTCATGGAGCACTTTACGGTCTTCGTCCTGGCCTGCTTCGTGGGCTACATGGTGATTTGGAATGTTACTCCCGCGCTCCATACGCCGCTCATGAGTGTCACGAATGCGATTAGCAGCATCATCATCATCGGAGCGATCGTGCAGTTCGAGCACGCTGACGTAGGACCTGCCATCATGTGGTTGGCCGCGGTTGCGATCCTGATTACGGCCGTCAACATCGTGGGTGGATTCGCAGTGACCCACCGGATGCTGGAAATGTTCCGCAAAGACTAGCCTTCAACCGGAAGAAGACATGGAGCCACAACTTGCAAATGCGGCCTATCTCGGGTCAATCATTCTCTTCATTCTCGCCCTTGGAGGGTTGAGTAACCAGGAAACCGCCCGGCGTGGAAACTTCTACGGGATGCTGGGCATGGCCATCGCCCTTGCCGCTGCGATTGCAGGGGTCACCGGGAACTACGCTCTCCTCGTCGGGATGCTGGTAGTTGGAGGAGCGGTTGGCTTCGTCCTTGCTCGCAGGGTGCAGATGACCCAGATGCCGGAACTGGTGGCCATCCTTCATAGCCTGGTAGGAATGGCTGCGGTATTGGTTGGGTTCGCGACTTTTCTGGGAGGGGACGGGGAATCAGCCCATGGAGCGCACGGTAATCTCTCGGCCGCGGAAAAGGCTGCCGAGAAACTTATTCATGATATCGAGATCTACGTGGGGATCCTGATTGGGGCGGTGACCTTCTCCGGCTCGGTGATCGCGTTCGGAAAGCTCAGCGGGAAGATCGGCGGGAAACCGCTGACCCTGCCAGCCCGGCACTGGCTGAACCTCGGCCTTCTCGTCCTCGCAGTCATCTTCGGGGTGATGTTTGTCGAGCAGGCCAAGGCCCAGGGTGGTGGACTCATGCCCCTTCTCGTCATGACTGCGATTGCGCTGGTTTTCGGAATCCACATGGTGATGGCGATTGGAGGTGCCGACATGCCGGTGGTGGTCTCCATGCTTAACAGTTACTCGGGGTGGGCGGCAGCGGCCACCGGCTTCATGCTGGGGAACTCCCTGCTCATTGTGGTGGGCGCCCTGGTGGGCTCCAGCGGAGCGATTCTCAGTTACATCATGTGTCAGGCCATGAACCGGAAGTTCCTGTCGGTGATCGCGGGAGGATTCGGAAGCGGTGGAGGTGGAGCTCCCAAGGGAGGTGAAGGAGAGCAGGGTGAAGTGGTTTCGGTGAATGAGGAGGAGACCGCGGGCCTGCTTGAGGCTGCCAAGGAGGTCATGATCATTCCGGGTTACGGAATGGCGGTTGCCCAGGCGCAGCATACGGTCAACGAGATCGTCAAGTCGCTGAAGGCAAAGGGCGTCAAGGTGCGCTTTGGAATTCATCCGGTGGCGGGTCGCATGCCCGGTCATATGAACGTCCTTCTCGCGGAGGCGAAGGTGCCTTACGATATTGTGTTTGAGATGGAGGAGATCAATGAGGACTTTCCGGACGTCGATGTATCGGTAGTCATCGGGGCCAATGACATTGTAAATCCTTCCGCGCTGGAAGAGCCCGACAGTCCCATCGCGGGTATGCCGGTACTCGAATGCTGGAAGGGATCCACCACCATTGTCCTCAAGCGCTCCATGGCCACCGGTTATGCCGGGGTGGAGAATCCGCTCTTCTTCAAGGAAAACACCCGCATGCTCTTCGGTGATGCGCGGGAGAGTCTCGAGGGAGTCTTGAAATCCCTCGACTCCTGAAAGGCAGGAAGGTTCGTTTCTGACAGCTATGGAGCCCCTCGAGGCACGAGGATCTGCGGGCAGGCCCCCCGGTTGGCGACATTCACTCCAGCCCTGGCGGCTTCGCAGGGATTGGGATAAGTCCGGCCGTCACAACCACAGACCGGATTGAGTTCCCGGGTGCATAGTCGTGGTCGGGCCTGGCATACGCCGGGTCCACGGCAGCCATTGTCGAATACGCAGTAATCGGTATCGCCACAGTCGGCGTTAGTCCTGCATTCCTTTTCGACGATACAGGCTCCCTGACTGGCGACGTTGACCCCTGCGGCAGCGGCCTCACAGGCATTTCCATAGGTCCTGCCGTCACACCCACAGACTGGCCTGAACTCGCGGGTGCAGATTTCTGGTATGGGCTGACAGGTTCCCAGTGTGTTGCAACCCTCCTCCGAGAAGCAGTAATCAGCATCGTCGCAGTCGGCATTGGTTCGACACTCGGTTTCCACCACGCAGGCTCCCTCGCTGACGACATTTACTCCTGCCGCGGCAGCCACGCAGGCATTACCGTAGGTTTGCCCATCACACCCACAGACCGGCCTGAACTCGCGGGTACAGAACGTTGGCTTGGGTTCACAGGTTCCCGGGGCGTCACAGCCCTCCTCTGAGAAACAGTAATCGGCATCGTCGCAGTCGGCATTGGTGTTGCATTCGCCTTCGTTTACACAGGCTCCCTCGCTGACGACATTTACTCCTGCCGCGGCAGCCACGCAGGCGTTGCCGTAGGTCTGCCCATCACACCCACAGACCGGCCTGAACTCGCGGGTGCAGAACTCCGGCCTGGGCTGACAGGTTCCCGGGGCGTCACAGCCTTCCTCTGAGAAGCAGTAATCGGCATCGTCGCAGTCGGCGTTGGTATTGCACTCGTTGACGGCCTCACAGACACCCTGGCTGGCGATGTTGACCCCTGCGCCGGCGGCAAAGCATGCATTTCCGTAGGTTTCCCCGTCACAACCACATACCGGATTAAATTCGAGGGTACAGATTTCCGGTCTTGTCCGGCAGGTTCCCGGTGCCCCGCAACCTTCCTCTGAGAAGCAGTAATCGGTATCGTTGCAGTCAGCATTGGTGTTGCATTCGTCCTGTGCTTCACAGGCTCCCTCGGTGGCAATGTTCACTCCTGCCGCTGCTGCTGCACAGGCATTTCCGTAGGTGTTTCCATCACATCCGCAGACCGGTGCGAATTCGAGGGTGCAGAGGCCAGGGCGTGGGCGGCAGGTTCCCGGGGTGTTGCAGCCGTCGTCTGAAAAGCAGTATTCCGCGTCACCGCAGTCGGCATTAGTGTCGCACTCAGGTTGTTCGCAGGCGCCTGGATATTCCACGCTGGCATTGGCTTCGGCTGCGGCGCAGGCATTGCTGTAGGTCTGTCCATCGCATCCGCACACCGGTTCGAAGATCTCTTTACAGGAACCCCGGGAGCAGGTGTCAAGGCAGGCCTCGAAGATGGCATGAACCTGACTGGTGTCCGCTTGACATGTAGTCACCGCGAGAGTGGCACAGTGCTGGACACACTCGGAATCCGAGGGCCATGAGAGCCTCAGGTCAGCACGCGCGAAACGAACGGGCCCCGGCTTCTCGGATGGATCGGTCGCCATCCAGGTGAGAAGGCCATCCCGGGGGTTGGGATCAATCGCCTTTGCCGCGGAGAATGGAACGAGGGAGGGACGGGCGAACCGAAGATCGCTCGAGAACTGGAATACTCCATCTACCCCGGGATCATCATCCCTGAGGTTCAGGGCGTAGACCATGCTGCCCTTTCCCCCGCGCTGGACGGCCCCCGGACGGGGATCATCCTGCTTGGGGTCGAGTCTGCACCAGTATTCCAGGCCGTTGACACTGGTATCCCCGTCAGGGTTGGCGGACGGGTCGGCGAGCAGGATTTCCTCGGGCATCTCGAAGTGCCGCATCATCCAGGAGAAGTAGCCGGGGGTGACTTCGGTCCCATCCTTGTCCTTCTGCCGGGATGAGGAGTGAGGAAGGAGGCTCGCGACAGGCCAGAGAATGTCCGGATCCCGGGGAGAGAGTTGGGGTTTGCGATCGCGGGTGGGCCAGAGAATCTCAGTGCCGGGGAGGGTGGTTGCGATGGTTGGCAGCGCTGTGGTTGAAGAGGGAGAAGGATTGCTGGCCCGGTCCAGCGCGTCCTGATCCGGTGCCGCGAGGCCCAGGTTGCGGGCGAAGAGTCCGGTGTAGGTGTCGAGTTCCCGGGAGGCCCCGATGTTCACTTCGTCTCCCACAATCAACTGGGGGAGATGGGGGGCTCCGGTTATTCTCTTATTGGCATCAAGAACGCGAGAGGCCAAGGCGATCTGGCTTTCAGCCCAGCGACCATGTTTCCGGATGGATTGACTCACGACCTTTTCCCCAAGGATTGAATCGGCAGCCTGTCGGATGACTGCGGGCTCAATGGAGAGGCGGCGTTCGAAAATCTGTTCCTCCAGGGTATTTCTGGTTTCAGGGTGGCTTTTCCAGAGCGAGAGCATGAGCTTCTGGATTTCGGCAGCCTTGGGATCCCGTGCCACGGGTAATTCGATGACGCAGAGTTCTCCCTCGGGGTAGGCACTGACAGTCTGTTTCAATTGTCCGTGCAGCTTTCGACAGAATCCGCAGGTGTAATCCCCGAGTGCGACAACCGCGTGGCGGGCCCGGGGAGATCCGATAACGGGAAGTTCTGCGGGGTCGAGGATGAACTCGCCGCCATGGAGTGAGAGAAGGTGATTTTCTCCCTGCTGGATTCCGGCACTGCCGAGAGAGGCCTGCTGGGACTGGTCCGGGGTCGGTCCGAAGATCTGGAGGACAATCAATCCTGCGAGCGCGGGAAAAGCGAGGGAGTATGCCAGAAGATGGCGGCTACGGGAGTCTCCCGCTTCCCGTGAGAAGGCGAGCAGGAGAGTGCCCGCCACTGCAAACCCGTGAGTGGTGCAGCACCAGGGGCAGAATGCCTTGAGAATGAATATCTGGATGGCCGCAAACCAGAGAGCTGCTCCCACCACAAGGAGAGAAAGCGTGCTCGTCAAGGCACGCGATCCCGGGGACGAAATAAGAGAGAAAAACAGCAGAGCGCCGTAAATCGGGAGTCCGGTGAGGCTCACAGGAAGTCCGAGGAGGTAGCCCCACTTGCTGGAAAGAACGCTGTGACATCCGCCGCCCTCATTGGTGCACCCGGCCACCGGGGAACCGTGGAGTGAGTTCCAGGCAAGGTAGAGGGAGATAATAAGAGCAACGCCGAGACAGAGAAGGCCTGCGCGATGGCAGATTTGACGGGGAATCATACCCTCTCAATAAAGAGTCTCCTCTCGAGAAGTCAATCGCTCTACAGCGCAGTGGGGGGCCTGATCACCTTGAACGGGTATCCCTGAGCCATTCCTGGTGAAGTTCAAGCATCTGCTGAACGAGCCTGGGCTTTTCCTTGAGGTAGTTGATACGCTCGGGATTCTCCTCGGCGAGATTGCCAAGGAAACGGGGGCTGTTCCCGTTGCCAATGAGTTTCCAGTTTCCCTTGCGCACGGCCCACCCGTTGCCCCAGCCCCAGTGCAGGGTGCGATGGCGAGATGGAGCATCTGGCTCTTGAATGAGGGGTAAGACCGAGTGACCATCGAGTATTACAGGGGGTGGTTTGATTTTACACAGTTCGAGGATGGTAGGAAACCAGTCGGCAGCGGTGATGGCCTGATCCCGGACTTCTCCCTTCGGAAGCCTCGCAGGATAACTGATAATGGCGGGAACACGCAGGCCGCCTTCATAGTAGGACCCCTTGGCGCCACGCCACTTGCCGGTATTCCCTCCGCCCCCGAAGGCATGGTAGTAGTGACCTTCCTTCATTCCGCTCTTATGATCCTTGCGGATACGAGCGCCGTCCTCAGTGGAGTGACCGTTGTCGCTCATGAAGATCACGATGGTGTTTTCGCGGAGTTTGTGTTCCTCCAGCTTCTTGAGGATCTGGAGCATTCGATCGTCAGTGGTAGAGATCATGCGGGCGTAGGACTGCCGGGGCATGGGCAGGTCCCGGTAGCGCTCATCGAATTTCCTGTCGTGCTGCTCAGGGTAGTGAGGAATATTGAAGGCGACGTAGAGGAAGAAGGGCCTGTCCTTTTGTTTGTCGATGTAGTCCAGTGCACGCCCGGTCATCAGATCAGGAAAGTAGCTGTCACGCCTGAAGATTTCCACGTTGTCCTCGTAGAGGTCATGGAAGCCCTGCCCGTGCAGGAAGAAGTGGTTGTAGTTGTCGATGAACCCGCCGAGATGCCCGAAGTGGTGGTCGAATCCCTGGGCCAGAGGGTCATGACCCTCTCTGGCACCAAGGTGCCATTTCCCGAAAATAGCGGTGGCGTAGCCGGCCTTTTTGAGCGCTTCCGCGATGGTGATCTCGGAAGCTGCCATATTGCGGTTTCGGCTGTCGCTGCCCTTGCGGTCTCCCTGGGTCCAGTGGACGACGCCGGAGCGCTGGGGATGGCGCCCGGTCATGAGGAGGGCCCGGGCCGGGCAGCAGACGGTGTGGGCGTAGGCCTGGGTGAAGCGCACCCCGGTCTTGGCGAGGTCATCAATAGCCGGGGTATAAAGATCCTCTGAGCCGTAGCAGTTTGCATCAAGGGTGCCCTGGTCGTCGGTCAGGAAAACCACCACGTTGGGAGGGGCAGCGAGGATCGGGCCGCCAAGGGTGAGCAGGCCTATTAGAATCAGGTTCTTCATATTCCGGTCAGAAGGAAAGCAGGAGGGGCCTTCAGGGATCAATTCCACAAAGCCGGAAGACCTCAGTCAATCTTTGACGTTGTCTTCAGCGTGGTGCGCTTCTTCCACTGGACTTGAATTCTTCCAGCTTGGCCTTCAGGGCGCGTGCTATCGCAGGTTTGTCGGAAACGAGGTTGTTCTTTTCCCCGGGGTCGGAGGAGAGGTTGTAGAGTTGCCCGGGCACCTCAGGAGCAGAATCCGCAATGGCGTATTTCTGCAGGGCGCCTCCGTAGCGATTGCCGCCTGAGCCCTTGTGATCGAGGTATTTCCAGTCTCCATTGCGGATTGCGAGGGCGAGGCTGATGGTCTGGTGAAGGGTGTATTCCCGGATGGGTTTGTCGTCCTGGCCCAGGAGGGCCGGAAGGATGTTGAAGCTGTCCTCCGCTGCGTTGGGGGGAAGCTTGGCCCCGGTGATCGCGGCGCAGGTAGCCATCAGGTCGGTGAGACAGACGGTCTGGCTCGTACGGCTGCCCGCCTTGATTCGTCCTGGCCAGCGCGCGACCATGGGAACGCGGTGCCCGCCTTCCCAGTTGTCCCGCTTCACCCCACGCCAGGGCCGTGCACCATCGTGCTGGAACTTGTTGCGCATGTGAATCACGGTCCCAACCTCGGGACCGTTGTCGCTGGAAACGATCACAAGGGTGTCCTTCGTGAGGTCGAGTTCCTCGAGCTTTTCAAGAAGTTTCCCGATGATGTGGTCGAACTGGAAGATAAAGTCCCCGTGAGGACCGGCCTTGGTTTTTCCCTTGAAGTCCCGCCCGGGAAAGGACGGCAGGTGAACGGCCTGGAGGGAATGAAAGAGAAAGAAGGGCTTTTCCGGGGATTTCTCCGCGTGGGTGTCGAGGAACTGCAGGCTTTTTTCCAGGAAGACCATGTCGACTTCTTCAAGGTCAAAGTCCGGGGCCACCAGTCCGGGGCGGCAGTCAAAGGACCACTCGTGTTTCGGAAGATTGCTCTTGTCGACCTGCCTGGTTGGCGGGATCGGAATCCGGTCGCCCTGCATGTAAGCATAAAGCCAGTCGGTGGTGGGACAGCAGACCGTGCCGAAAAAGTGGTCGAAGCCACGGTGGACGGGGCCATCGGGAACTGGGCGGCTGTAGTCGACCCGGCGGACGGCCTCGAGTCCGTTCCTGTTGATAGCCTGTCCCTCCTTGTCGAAGAAGGTCATCCCGATGTGCCATTTGCCGAAGAGGGCGGTGGTGTAGCCCTGCTGCTGCAGCATGGCAGGGAGGGTGAGGCGCTCCTTTTCGATGAGGCAGGGCCCGCCGACACCTGTGAAGACGCCGCGGTAATTCAACCGGAAGGCCATACGCCCGGTCATGATGCTGTAGCGGGTGGGAGTACAGACCGTGGATGGGCTGTGGGCGTCGGTAAAGAGGAGTCCTTCGCGGGCCAGGCGGTCGAGGTGAGGAGTCTGCACCTTGCTCTCCGGATTGTAACAGCTTACGTCTCCGTAACCCAGGTCATCGGCAAGAATGAAGAGGATGTTGGGCTTGTCCCCGGCAGGCAACCACTGGGTGAGAGCGAGAAGGGCAAGGAAGGGAAGAAGTCGCATGAGGTTCTTGTGCGGAATGAAGAGGATCCTGGTCAAGCCGCGTTTCTCCCGTAGCACCGGTATTCGCAGGTCATTGCAAGAGACCATCGACCGGAGCCGGAAAATCTGCCAGAAGGTGGCTGATGAGCAGCGAATGGATAGATGTGACCGTCCCCCTGGAGAACGGGATGGTGCACTGGGAAGGGGACCCGGAGGTGAAGATCTACCGGCATTTCAAACTGGGGGTGGATGGGATGCCCTGCAACCTGACCAAGCTTGAGATCAGCGCCCACACCGCAACTCACATGGACGCGATGTGCCACTTCGTCCCGGGGGGTGCCGGAATGGATGAGATGCCGCTTGAGGCAACAATGGGGCCGTGCCGGGTCATTGGCATGGATGTGGAGAACCAGATCATGCCCTCCGACCTGGAGGGACTTAACCTGCAGCAGGGTGAGCGCATTATCTTCAGAACGCGTAATACAACAAGGAGCTGGGAAATGGCCCCAGCCTTTGACAAGGATTTCGTCTCCATCAGTGAAGCAGCCGGCAAGGTCCTGGCTGAGGCGGGAGTGATGACGGTGGGGGTGGACTATCTCAGTATCGGTGGATTCGGGAAGGACGTGGTAGAGGTGCACCAGGTCATGCTGGGAGCAGGCATCTGGGTGATCGAGGGGCTCTGGCTGTCAGAGGTCGAACCCGGGGACTACGACCTGATCTGTCTGCCGCTCAAGATCAAGGGGGCGGATGGGGCGCCGTGCCGGGCCCTGCTCAAACCCCGGTAAGGGTCAACCGCTCTTCCTGCCCATCCGGGGTCACTTCGTCCTCGTGACCCGGAAGAGGTCGCCGCCCCCGGGAGGCAGTTTCACGGAGAGGACAGCCTTGTCCTTGGAGGGGCGGATAGCGTTCTGCCAGTCACCACTTTTTCGATCAAGGCGCTCCACGAGGGAGACCGAGGTCTGGAAGGTGAGACGACTGGTGCGCTCCGTGGTGATGTCGCTGTTGACAGCGAGGAAGTGCGATTGCTTCTTCCCGTCCTCAAAGGTGCCGAGGACGAGATGATCACCCGTGGCCTGAACCCAGTGATCCTTGGGGAACTCCGCTGCTCCGGGGGCCTCGGGATGGAAGGGTTTGGTATGGTAGACCCCGGTGGACCGGAGTCCGGCAAGGGTGGGACCGAGCGGCTGGATGTCGCGGGCCACCTCGGCGAGAGGGGGGACGTTGACACGGGGAACGATCTTCCCATCCACCAGCACCGGTTTGTTGTCCTTTTTCTCGTAGCTAAACATCCAGGGCGGCCAGAAGTGGAAGGCCTGAACTCCGTAGGCGAGACTGGTATACATGGTGTGGCGAAGCTGGGGAAGGGAGACGCCTGCTCCGACACAGCGCATGGCCGGGATCCCGTTCTTCTGGGCCAGTTCGCAGATGGAGCGGAGGTAGATGTAGCGCCGGTCGGGATAGCGCCGTCCGTCCCAGTGATAGTGATAGTAGTCGAGGATCATCGGCTTCACGGTGTTGACGAATTCGTAGTATTCCCCCCAGATTGCCCGGTTGATGAAGATTGTGGGATGGTTGGGGTCGGCCTCCGCGAAGGCGCGGGCGATGTTTGCAAAGCCGGGGAAGGAGTTCTTACGGCGTCGGTCGGAAATGAAGTAGGCAAAGACATTCTTGTCGTCCTTGAGACCGGCAGCTTGCTTGTGCAGCTCATTGATGTCTCCCGCCCCGAGACGGGCATAGAGCCCGTTGCGCCGGCACATCTCCAGGAGGTTCACTTCAACCTCCACCGAGTTGAAACCTTGGGACTTGATGAACTGGGCCATCACGTCCTGCTGCTCCGGTTCCTCGGGCCACTCCGCCCAGGTCACCATCATGAGGGCGGGGACCTGGTAGCGGGGCTTAACCGGGGCAGCGTCCTTCGTCCCGTCGTCTCCGGCAGCAAGAGGATGGCACAGGCAGGAGGAGAGGATAAGGAGTGGGAGGAGGAGCTTCATGTGGACCATATACCAAGCCGCTAACACAAAACTGGGTCGAGAGCCACCCGCTGGATGAAGTTTCGTCGGTGTTTACCGGTTTTCGCTAGAGCCATCCGGCAGGAAGGTCAGTCTTGGTCTCGTGCAGGATCTCGAGAATGCGGCGTTTTTCATCCTTCTCGAGGTGCTCAAAACCCTCGACCGGTTTCTTTACCGTGAGGATCTCGTGAATTCGTCTGTAGATTGCGCCCTTCAGCATGGGAGGAAGGTGCTCGAAGGTGGGCGAGTAGATCATGTAGCTGCAGCGGTTTTCAAAGATCCGCCCATCGAGGCGGAGATCCTTGAGAGAGCGTTTCCTTCTGTCGGTCATGCGATTGGCGGTGAAGGCTCGCCGGAAACCGGGATCGCAGGAGACTTTGGGAATAGCCGTTTCCTCGCGGAAGAGGAGGTAATCAATGACCTTGTCACGTCCCTCCATGAACTCCTCCGTGCTTCGTCCCTCGGCCAGTTTGCTGACATCGGACTCCTTCGGGTCGAGCTTGCTGTCGAAAATAGACTGGCGCGCCCGGTAGGCGGCTTCCACCAGTCGGTGGTGCATGGTGACCTGGTGATCAAAGACAAGCAGGGCTGCGATATCGCTGCCGGGAGCGGGGTAGGATTCGGTTGCGAAAAAGCGGTCCAGTTTCTCGAGATTCGCGAATTGTTCCCGGTCGATGGTGATCTTCCCATTTTCCCGGGTTGCGATGGCATTGCCCATATGACGCATGGTCCCGTGGTGGCCGCTTACAAACCAGCCGCCGTAGCGATCGTGGAGGGGGATGTGGTGTCCTGATCGCCGGTAGTCGTCGATGCTGCGGAGGGAACGTCCTGACCGGTCTGGATAAACCGATCGCCCGAGGGAACCAGGAAGGAAATTGGTGGCGTCTCCCGCATGGCATCCGAGGCAGGAACGGGTCCGCATGAGCAGGGGGGAGGTTGTATCCTCGAGTTTCCGCTGGAAGTAGAAGATGGGTCCGAGTTCGGGATCAAAGCTTGCAATCTCGATCCGTCCGGTAGGCATCCACCCGAGGTAGACGGACTCGTTAAAGTAGAGGGCTCGTGGGTTGGAATAGGAGACTTCCCGTCGTTGGAGGCTCGTCTTGGAAAACACGAGCACCTGGGTGTCCTTGTCCATGTTGAGTTCCGTGAGCAGTCGTTCCACGAGTTGTTTGCCATTTTCCTCCTTGATCAGGACTTCGCCCCGTTGAACCCGTTTCATGAGAAGGGTGGTGGGGTCCTTCGCTTCCTTGCTGAAGTATCCGTGAGGTTCCAGTTCGTAGTCGTTGTAGAACTGAGCAACCCCGACCAAAGATAAGCACAGGGAGAGGAGGATGATGAGAGGGCTCTTTTGCATGGAGGTGGTCGGGGGACTATCCCGCGAGGAGTGGTGATATTTCAAGGAGATAGCGACGGAAGTGCGGCCCCGTATCTGCTCAAGGACTGGGGATCCTACCTGGTCCATCCGTTCCTGCTGAGGTATTCCGGAAGGGAGATCGGTTTTCCGCCCTGGCGAATGCTTTCGTCTGCGGCTTCCATGAAGGCATAGATCTCGAGGGTGACCTCAGGAGTAACCGGGGGCTTGCCGGTGCGGAAGAATTTCACGATCTCCCGGAGCATGGGAGTGTAGTCGCCACCGGATCTCTGCTCTGCGATGGCCTTGCTTCCAAAAGCGGTCACCTTGTAGGCGGACTTTCCGCTGCGGATGCCCTGCAGCGTTCCGATCCGTCCATTGGCCCATTTGCCTGTTACCACGATTGAGTTTTCCGTTTCCGTGGCGACCACGCTCTGGCAGCCTGCACCCAGGACAGTGAAAAGGGATTCCGTGGGATGGATGCCATACCAGAAGAGGCTGGGATGATGTGGTTCAGAGGGAGCTGGTCCGTAGGAAATGGCGGAACGGACTTCGCCGATGTCAGCAGTGGCAACCTTCACGACGCCGGGATACCAGCGCAGGGAGGAACTGCTGAAGCAGGGAACCTTGGCCTTGCGGGCGAGTTGGAAGATTTCGACTGCGTCCTTCACCGATCCGGCCACCGGCTTGTCAATGAAGACCGGCTTGCCTGCAGCGATGACAGGCTTGACCTGCTCAAGATGGGGTCGGCCATCCAGGCTGGTAAGAAGAACGGCGTCTATGTCGTGGCACATCGTTGCGATGTCGTTGTAGATCTTCACGCCGTATTCCTCAGTAAGGGTCTTGGTATAACCGGGGACGCGACTAATGCTGGAAGGGATGTCCGGGCTGCCGCCCTTGAATGCGGCGATCACGGTCGCCCCGGGAACATGATTGGGGTTATTCGGATCGTTGAAACGCGAGGTAAATGCGATTACGTGGGAGGTATCGAGTCCGATCAGCCCGAGGCGGAGGTTTTTGACGGTTTCCTCGGCGAGAGCCGAAAGCGAGGAGAGAGAAATAACCAGGAGTGTGGGCAGGAATCTCATTGGAAGAGGCTATGCTACGGAGAGACCGGTGGGAAAGCGGGAATCGTGCTGTTCCGGATTCGGGGCTGAAAGGTGCTGCCGGGCCATCACTCCATCGTTGGCATGCCGTGGTGACCCGCTAGGGTGGCTTGCCATGAAGACGGTCCTCCTGTCTCTCGTTGCACTTGCGCTCGTGGCCAGTGCCCTTGCGGAAGAGTGGGAGGATGCGGTTGTTCCCATGCCTTGGAACGATTCTGTCCAGAAGTGGTTCCGTTGCTGGGTTAAGGTGCCAGATCATTGGACCGTAATGACGGGGCGCTCCCTCTGGCGGGAATCGGTGACCTTTACCGTGACAGAGGTGGCGGATGTACACGAAGTATATGTCAACGGGCAGCGCATTGGGGGCGCGGGAACCTTTCCTCCCCGGTTCGGGAAGGCCACCGGGGAGAGGATCACCCGCTACAAAATTCCTCCCGGGTTGCTGCCGAAGGGCCAATGGAACGAGGTGGTGGTGCGTGTTTTCAATGAGGGCCCGCACGGGGGGTTCAGGGGCGGAGCACCTTCAATTCAGGGCTACTTCCTTGAGTGTATTCTCGAGGGTGAATGGGAGAGTTGGAGGGGAGGACGTGCTCCACTGGGCAAGGCCCTTGTGAAGAAGCCTGCCCGGGCAGCTTACGAGACATTCGTGGAAGCGAGCCGTATCCTGGGTGAGGCGAAGGAGTTGGTGCCCGGGCCCCGTAAGACACCGGCTGAGAGCCTCGCCCTGTTAAGCACGGACGAGGACCTGGTGGTTGAGGAACTGCTCGCCGAGCCGCTGGTTGCACAACCCACCCACCTGAGTTTTGACGACCGGGGCAGGCTCTGGATATCCCATTTCCGGCAGTATCCCTATCCTGCGGGCCTGAAGCAGATCAGCCGCGACAAGTATTATCGTGCCAAGTATGATCAGGAGCCCAAGGCGCCGCCGGGTCATTATCCTGGTCGCTCGAAAATCACGGTCCACGAGGATAGCAACCAGGATGGACGCTTCGACAGGCACACCGTCTTCCTGGATGGCCTCGACCTGGCGAATGCAGCCTTACCGGATCACGATGGAGTGTGGGTGATGCATACCCCGTACCTTTTGTTCTATCCGGACCGCGATCGTGACGACAAGCCGGATGGAGACCCGGAAATACACCTTGCGGGTTTCGGCTTTGAAGATACCCACTCGATCGCAAATGGCCTGGCATGGGGCCCTGATGGCTGGATCTACGGGGGGCAGGGGAGCACGGTGGCTTCCCGGATCTGGAGTCCGCGCAAGGATCCTGCCAGAAGGAGCGCGGTCTATTTCGAAGGCTGCATGACCTGGCGCTATCATCCGCACCGGGAGAAGTTCGAGGTCTTCGCGGAGGGAGGAGGTAATGTCTTCGGCCTAGACTTTGATTCTGACGGGCGTCTCTTTTCCGGTCATAATGGAGGAAATACGCGGGGCTGGCACTATCTGCAGGCCGGCTACTTCCTCAAGCAGGGGCGCACGCCCAACAAGTTCGGTCCGGTGGCCAATCCCTTTGCGTTTGGGGACCTGCCTGAAATGCGAAGCACGAATCCCATCCCGCGTTTCAGTCATGCTACCATCCTGTGTGAGGGGAGTGCGATGCCGGGGCGCATGCAGGGCCGTTTTCTCAGTGCTGACCCTCTGCACCATCACCTGGTCCTCTCCGAGCGCAGGCAACGCGGTTCGACCTTTGAAACCACGGACCTGGGAAAGCCACTTGAGAGTTCGGACGAAGCTTTCCGCCCGGTTTATCTCTGCAATGCTCCCGATGGTTCGGTCTACGTGGCCGACTTCTACGACTTCTACATCGCACATGGACAGCACTATCAGAGTCAGATCGATCCCACGACCGGGCGCATCTACCGGCTGCGCGGCAGGAGTCAGAAGCTGGAACGGGACATCAACCTTGCGGGTAAGTCTGGTGAAGAGCTGGTAGCTCTCCTGAAGCATCCGAACAAGTGGCACCGGCAGATGGCGGTGCGCCTGCTTGGGAGGCGGGTGCGTGATGAGGAGAATCACGAAACCTTGGGCCGGTGGGTAAGAGATCAGGAGGGGCGGGAGGTGCTCGGCGGAGTCTGGTCCCTTTTTCAGGGTGGCGGATGGTCGAGGGAACTCGGGGAGGCATTACTGAAGCATCCTTATCCTCCGGTCCGGGCGTGGGCCGTGCGGCTTCTTGGTGAGAGGGGGGAAACGGGCTCCCTGACGGAGATGAGC
>PAQU01000021.1 GCA_002709395.1 Roseibacillus sp.
GCAGATCCAGATGGGGACGAGGGTGTGTACACGGGACCGGTGGACTCGCATGGGCAGGCCCATGGGTTGGGACAGCTTACGTACGATATCGGCTATACGTTCCACGGAATGTTCTCCGGAGGATCCTTGCTGAATCCCAACGCCCTGTCGGCGCTATCCGCCCTCAGGTTCCTCAAGCTCCGGAGGGTGGATAACCTCGATTCCGTTGCCTTCGTCACCTCGATGCCACAACTCCGGGTATTCAAGATCGATTCCACCACCGTGACTGACCTGCGTCCACTTTCTAGCTGTCCTCAGCTTCGTCTCCTCTCTGCCTCCAACACCCCGGTCGAACACCTCCCTGATGGCACAAGGCTCCCCAACCTTAAAGATGTCCGGATCCTGGATACCCCCACTATGGCACGGGGTAAGACGGCTGAGACGTTACGCAGGTCCGTGCCGGGCTGCACAGTCCATACCACCTGGGAGGGAGCCCTGCAGTCCAAGCTGGCCGGATCAGATCTCCTCCGGATACGAAGCAGTGGTCAGGGCCAGGAGGAAGACGTAAAGAGCCCCGCACTCCTTGAAATCAGGAATACCGGAAAAATTGAGAACCTCCTCAGGCACATCACAATCAACAGGGAACGCTCAGGATACCTCCGTATGTGCACCAGTGAATTCCAGCTCGACTTTTACAGGAACGGAAAGCTGATTGCCTCCCTCGGCTTCCATCAGGGACAATGCCTGCGCTGGCAGGGCGGACTGTGGAACGGCGACGCCGAGGTCTCTATTCCAAGCGCAAGAATACTCTGCAATCTCATGGCTACTGAAGGACACCACGGCCCACAGAAGAAACTGCAGGCGGCTATTGCCGGGGAACGAGCCAGGGTCAAGAACTGGGAGCCTTCCATCAGGGCCTTCGAGGAGGCGGACAGGACGGAAGCCCCTCCGGAAAATTCCATCCTCCTGACTGGCAGCTCCAGTATCCGGAAGTGGAACCTCCCTGAATCCTTCCCGGATCAACCCATGATCAATCGTGGCTTCGGCGGATCAGAATTATCGGACGCGATAAGGTATTTCGACCGGATCGTTCTTCCGTATCGTCCCCGGATCATATTTCTCTATGCCGGAGACAATGACATCCAGCGCGGAAAGACCGCAAAACAGGTCGCCGCAGACTACCAGGCCTTTGCGCGGCGTGTCCACCGGGAGAGACCATCCACTCAATTTGCCTTCATCGCCATCAAACCCAGTATCAAACGGTGGCATCTCTGGCCCGAAATGCGCCTCGCCAACGAGATGATCCAAGAACTGTGCCAGGAGAACGGAAACCTCCACTACATCGACATCGCAAACCCGATGCTAGGCCCGGGAGGGACCCCGATCCGGGAACTCTTCGCCAGGGACGGCCTCCACCTCAGCCCCGCTGGCTACCGGGTATGGGCCAGGGAAATTTCCACCTGGCTGAAGGAACAGAATTCAAGGCCCTAGAAAGCAGCGCATCTCACGCACTCAGGCAGATTACTGCCCGGCCGGTCATTTTGCAGGTGACTGGAGGCCGGGAGCCAGAATCCCGGCACCCTATTCGCCGTCCTCCTCCATTGCGGCATACATCTCGGAAGCCTGCTGAATCTCTGACCGGGAGGGCAACTCACCATCCACGATGGCAAATGCGTAATTCACGGTGAGAGACTCACCTTTCTTGATGTCCTTCTCGAAGAAGGACCCGAAACGCCCGTAATCCCGGTAGGCGGAATGCACCGTCCCCTTGGGGTTTCCGGGATGGTTGAGCTGCACTACGCTGTGAGCATTGTCACCAAGCCAGTAGGTTTCCGCTATCCAGGCCAGGTCCTTGCTCTTCTTCACGTTCGCGGTCGTGATTTCCTCCTTCGGGAAAAGATACTTGGTCTTCTTCCGATTCACCTCATCTGCAGGCCGATACTGAATCCCGGCGTGTTCCGGATCCCCTTTCAGGGCCACATCGCCATAGCTTGCGGTCAGCTTGCTCTTGAAGAAAACGACCACACGGGCCCAGCCCTCACCGGGAGTCCACACTGTCATGGTCCGCTCCTCGTCCAGAATGGGCTTCTGTGCGTCGTCATGCCAATGGGTCACCGAGGTGATTGCAGCCGTATTACCCCGGGTCTTATGCTCGAGGAATTTCTGATGCACGATAGCCCCGTTCTTCATGTGCCAGCGATCGTAACTCTTCCCATTGAAGCCAAGTTTACTCCATCCGATGAAAATCCCTCGATGATGAGTGAACTGCCCACCCGGCCCCTTGGTGATGGGAGCTTTTCCCGCGGCATCGAAAACGTGCAGGTAGGGCTTGTAGGTCGCATGCTTCTTTTCCGGGGTGGAGGTATCGTATTCATACATGTAACGGACAAGCACCTTGTCCCCGGAGAGGATGTCGAGATGCTTCCCCTTCGTATCCTTGATTTCCAGTTGCGCGGTCAAAGGGGCAAGAAGTCCCATGAACCCTGTCAGGGTGAGAGCGAGAGCGGTCGATTTCATGATGTTGCAGTCGCTATACTCCGGAATCCTACCCCCTGATCAAGCTATTCCCTCCGACCTTCCTTCTGCCCGAGGAAATCGACGGATTTTCTGCCACGAATGGCAGGATCAGGTCGACGACGGAACGAAAAAGCCCGATCTTCTCACATCATGACCACCCGCCGCCGCTTTCTTGCCACTACCGGCTCAACCGTTGCTGCCACCGCCATGGGTTCGGCCGAACGCACAAACAACTCAAAGGAAGAGCCCCTCTTCTCCTTCGGGCTCATGGCCGACTGCCAATATGCCGACGCCGATCCTTCCGGGACCCGCTTCTATCGCGAAAGTGCCCGGAAGCTTGACGAAGCCATCCGCGAGTTGAACCGGCACGAACTGGAGTTCACCTTTCACCTCGGTGACTTCATTGACCGGGACTTCAAGAGCTTTGCGACCCTGAAGCCCATTGCGGCCAAGCTCAAATCCCGGCTCTACCATGTTCTGGGCAATCACGACTTTGATGTGGAAGAAAATCTCCGGTCCATGGTTCCTGCCGAACTGGGACTTACCACCACCTATTATGCAATCCGCCATGCAGGGTTCCGGTTCCTNCTCCTCGATACCACGGAAGTAAGCACCTATCGCTATCCTCCCAGTGATCCCCGCAGCTCCGACGCCCGGGAAGAACTCAATGCCCTGAAAAAGGCTGGAAAATCCTACGCNCAGTCCTGGAACAGCCGGGCAGGAGACAAACAGCTCTCATGGATTGGCAGNCAGCTCGAGGAAGCTACCAAGGCCGGGGAATCGGTTCTCACCTTCGGCCATCACCCGGTTCTGCCTGAAGAAGTGCATTGCAGCTGGAACTGCTCCGCCCTGCACGAGCTCTTGTCGAAGTTTCCCTGCTGCAAGGCCTATCTTAACGGCCATCGCCACACAGGCGGATATGAACAGAAGAACGGAATGCACTACCTCACCCTGCACGGCATGCTGGACACCAGGGAAAATGCCTTTTCCTGTGCCAAGCTTTACCGTTCACACCTCGAGATCCAGGGATTTGGCCGCCAGACCTCACGGAGACTCGAGTTTCGCTAGAAGGGGACAGGAAGAACGAAAAACCGGAGCAGGCGGGAGGTCCCCGGAAGTACGGCGCCCCTTACTTCCGGGGATGGACCGTCATCCGTAAAAACCGCCTGGTGGCTGCCTGAGCTTCCACCTGATCTCGTACCCGGAAGACTTCTTCGTCATCTCTGAGGATACTTCGCTCGGATCGATTCCAGTCCTCGAGGTCACTGCTGACCTCTGCATCGTAGTGCAGCCCACTGCCGGGACGCTTTGCGCTTTCAAGTTGCAGAAAACCTGCCTGCAGAACGGGATTCGGCATGGGATCCCACTCCGTGGCACTCCCTCCAGTCGCAAACTCCAGCAGCAGACTCTGTCCATCCCCGTCCGGATCAAGGCTCACTCCCGTTTTCTGCCCGACCCCGGATCGCAGTACCCACCCGGTGTATCCGCTGAAGGATATGTTATCCACATATCCTGTATCATCGCGGCGCGATACGCTCTCGTCCTTCTCATAGGCCCAGGTTAGCTGATGCCAGCCGTAGGGAAGTTCCTCCGAATACTCCTGCCACCCACTGTTTCCTGTGAGGGACGCCCTTTGCCGCCCATTCACTTCATAATAGAGAAAGTCATAATCACGCTCCGAAGAAGCTCGCCAGGAAAATGACACCTCCCCGGGGCCAAAAACCCACGTATTCAGGGCCCCTCGGCCATCGTCTTGCACACCTGAAGCAGCCGCGGCAGCCTGCCCGTCACGGGTCTCATCACCCTGTGATATCCAGCTCCCGGATCCGCTCGTTTCCCAAGCCAGTCCCCAGTCCGGCCCCGAGGCTGCATATGAGGCCTCACCCGCGGACGATCCCGGCAGGATCTCGATCCTCGCCGGTATACTGATCTCTTCTGGGCCCTGCCGAATGTTGAGAGTGAAGCTCAGTTCCCCCTCTGATACCGGATTACCAGTCACTTCTCCTTGTGAATTCAGTGACAGCCCCCGTCCAAGAGGAAGCGGGGCAAAGGATGCCTTCGGCCCGGCAACAGGGAATTGATAATTCACGGCCTTGCCCACAGGCAACCGGACATGCGGGGGAGCCATCAGGAAGGGTGCGCTACGTGAGGCCAGTTGAAGGAAATCCACCCAGCCCCGGTCGGAGCCCCCCTGCGTATCGACATCCTTGCTGTAAGTCCAGCGAACGGTATGCCGGCCGGGAGGGATTGCAACTACCCGGTAGTCCCAGTCTCTGCTTCCGGATATCGCTCCACGATCCTCTCCATCCACGGTCAGGCTGAGGAAATCATAGCCCTCCTCACTAGAAACCTTCCACCAGAACCCAAGGTAGTCGGGACCTTCCACCGCAACCTCCATCCAGGATTCACTGTTATCCCCTATCGCACCACTCTGGGCACGGTCATTCCCGGCCCGGGAGTCACTGCTTCCGGCGATTCGGAAAGGAGCCGCCCCTCCCGAGCTGAATTCGACTCCCCCCGGAGCATCAATCGCCTGCGCAAGAGAGTTCGGAGTAATGACAAAACGAATTCTTCCGGTTGCGGACCCGGCTTCATTGGAAATCGCAATCGTCGCCTCATACTCTCCCGCGTCAGGAGGAACCCAGCTGATAACTCCCTCTCCGTTGACGCGCATGCCTGAGGGTCCATTAATCAGGGAGAACGAGGTAGGGGTATTTCTTACCACGAGGCTGACGGCAACATCTTCCCCAACCCTTCCGCCTGCGGTTGTCGGCCCGGCAAAAACAGGCACAATGAAATCATCGTCGGTGATCGTCCCCCAGGCCTGCGCCTCGCTCACATTCACCGGAGCATCACCCTGCAGGGCAAGAACCACCCGGAATGTCTCATCCTCCTCCGGGGTGGTGTCACCCCTGATAACCACCGAGAAGGTCTTGCTCAACTGGCCCACTCCCATCTGCAAGGGAACATCAGTGGCAGCAACATAGTCACTCCCTGCAACGGCCGAGCCGTTCTCCGTAGAATACGTAAAGGAGATTCGTTGACCTGCCGGCTCACTCAACATGACCGTGAATTCGAGATTGGTTGTGCCTCTGTCCCCCTCCACGACCTCAGCATCACCAATGGAAACCCGGGTCTGCCCAACCGAGACACCATCGATTGCGAGGGCCCCGGTTCCTTCCGGATCCAGCCAGTCCCGTAGTCTCGAACTCGAAGACCCTCCCCCGTCCCAGCCAACGGAAAATTTACCGTACCANTCCGGTTCGTCGTTCCCACAAGCGGCATCACCTCCGGACAACTGGCCCACCATCCGACCATCCTGGTCATAAATCGGAGAGCCGGAAGACCCCCCTTCAGTCGAACCGTTATCCCAGTCGATTACCATCCAGTGAGTACCGTCAGGATTACTGCTGCGACTGTAATCACTGGTGGAGAGCAGGGCATCAAAGTCAAAACTGATACGCTTCTCGGAAGTATTGGGGAAATGAATGCCTACCGCCATCTCCGGAGTGCCCGTTCGAGACCAGCCCGCCAGGAATACCTCGTGATCGGGATTAATNGGGTCATCCAGCTCCACCAGCGTCATATCCGAGGGAGTGTAACTGGCCCGCAACGCAGCCCCGCTGTTGAAATTATTAATCGGCCCATTTCCATTCCCTNCGTTCTGTCCACTACCCGGTGTCCGGCAGGCCGTGTTCTCATGATTCCAGTAAACCACCATGCTGGCTGCATTAGACGAGCGTACACCGCAATGGTCCGCCGTTATGAAATAAGGCCTTCCATCGTTGAGCACGTTGTTGACAGCACTGCCGGAACAGGTGTCTTCACCATTAAGAGTGTAGACCCCGGCGGATTTAATCTGGTCACGATATTCATCGATGGCAGGCCCCACCCCTGATTGATCTGCAGAACAAACCACATCAATATAGCAGTTCCCGAAGGGCGCGGAGTCACCGATCTTCCANTATCCAGCCGCAAAACTTAGATGCCGGAAGCCCCGGTTGATNGAAGCCAGCTCCAGCTCAACCATGCCCCGCTCCTCCGGCGCAACCTCCAGCAGTAGCTCAAGCTCCGGCCCGGTCACCACCGGAGTCCAGAGCTCCCCATGATNCTCATTGTCCGCGGCAGTAAACGGTCGCACCAGCAGTTCGCCTCCCACCCGTAACTCCAGACGGGCACTCTCTGGCAAGTGAAACCGCGAAAACCCGAGGTTCAGGTTGACTGCGCCCGGCGCCTCGATCCCGAGTTTCCACTGTGCCTGTCCTCCCCTCATCTGCCACCGTCCATGGTTCGCGGTGGTAACCTCAACCGGAAATCTCTTCGCAAAACGGAGCGGCTTTCCCTTCAGGGGTGGATACTCCACCAGTAGTTTTTCGGAATCAAATTGAGGAAGCCGCAGGACCTCTTCCGGTGACAGTTGCCCGCTTTCTCTCAACGAAGGGNTCCCCACGGTTTCCACGGAGCTTGTGTCGACTTTTTTTGACTCTCCTCCGCGGTGGTCCGGAGACTTGACCCGGGCCAACTCCGTGGTCCAGAGCAGCAGGGAAATCAAAGCGAGTANCAGCAGGCCTGACCGGAAATAAAATCGTCCTTTCATCGCGATTGACAAGGGTGCCATCGCTTAACCGGGACGAAAGCGAAACTTTCTGGAAAAGCGCACCGACTTACCTCATTCCGTCTTGCCAAAAACAAGCCCCTGTAGACGTAATCACCAATGATTCGAAACCTGCCTGCACACGTATTAGGCTTTTCTCTTCTTGCCCGGGGGATTCTCTCCGTCATTGCCGCCCAGGAACGCCCCAACGTCGTATTCTTTCTGGTAGACGATTTGGGTTATATGGATATCGGTGCATACAACCCGGGCTCCTTCTACGAGACTCCTAATTGCAACCGCATTGCCTCCGCAGGATGCCGGTTCACAAATGGCTATGCGGCCAATCCCGTCTGCTCACCAACCCGCTATTCAATCATGACCGGGCGGCATCCTTCCCGCCCGGATGCCACCAACTTCTTCTCCGGTCGCCGGGGTGGACGCTTTCAGCCCGCACCCCTTCACGACCGAATGGACCTAGAAGAGATCACTTTTGCTGAAGCTTTCAAGGAAGCAGGATACTCCACCTGTTTCGCCGGGAAATGGCACCTCGGACCGACCCCGGAATACTGGCCCACCAAGCAGGGCTTTGATCTCAACATCGGTGGTCATAGCCGGGGAATGCCGCGCAGCTTCTTCTCTCCCTACAGCAACCCCCGCCTCCCTGATGGCCCGAAGGGGGAACACCTCCCCGAGCGCCTCGCAAGGGATTCCATCAACTTCATCAAGGAAAACAGGAATAGCCCATTTCTTCTCTACCTCTCCTTTTATTCCGTCCATACCCCCCTCCAGGGCAAGCCCGGCCTCGTCGCCAAGTATCGAAAAAAGGCCGAGCAACTTCCTCCCCCTGCAAAGCAACCGGAGTTCGGAACCGAAGAACAGGTCTGGCAGCAGCGTGGAAACAAGGATTCGTCNCGCAAGGTCAGGGTCCGCCAGCGCCATGCCGTCTATGCCGCCATGATGGAATCCATGGATGACGCGGTCGGACAGGTCCTCGATGCCCTTGAACAGCACAGCCTCAGGGAGAACACCATCGTGATCTTCATGTCCGATAATGGCGGGCTCTCTACCTCGGAGGGCAGTCCCACCTCAAATCTGCCCTTCAGGGGCGGGAAGGGGTGGCTCTACGAAGGGGGGATCCGGGAACCCTACATGATCTCCGCTCCCGGAATCACCCAACCCGGTTCCGTCTGTCATCATCCGGTCACCTCCATGGACTTCTACCCTACCCTCCTTGAACTTGCCGGACTCTCCGCCAGACCCAGACAGCATCTCGATGGCCATTCCCTCGTCCCTCTCCTGAAGAACCCGGAGGATACTCTTCCCCGCAAGTCTCTGCACTGGCACTACCCGCACTACTCAAACCAGGGAGGGTTTCCTGGTGGTGCTATCCGCCAAGGCAGCTACAAGCTTATAGAACGCTTCGAAGATGGCCGTGCCCACCTCTACGACCTGTTGAAGGATCCCGGCGAGAGAGAGGACCTCGCCGAAAAACAACCGGAAAGAGTCACGGCCATGCGCAAGGACCTTCACGCATGGTACAAGAATGTTGACGCGAAATTTCTCCGGCAGAAGCCGGGAGGCCCCGAGCCATGGAGACCCTGATCCGACCATCGTCGATGTCAGGATCCTCACACCGAAATCAATTCTCCAGCCGCCCTCTAATCGAGATCCATTACCAGGACCTTTTCCCACCAGTCCTTGAAGGCCTCGACGAACTCCCCATGATGAGGGTCGTCTCCCTGGTAGCGGTCATGGTCCGCCATGGTCGCAAACTTGAAGGACAACCCGTAATCCCAGGAATGGTCCGTTACCGGTCGCTCCGCGGTCTCCGCCGGCNGCCCCCAGCAACCACTTTCGAGGGTTACCGACTCAGCGAGCCTGTTCATCCCGGACTCAAATGTCTTCAGGTCAGCTTCGTTCTTCCGCTCCTCCTTCATCCAGAAATAGACATGGTGTTCCATGAGTGGAGAGGTAATCGGAAGGTTCCCAGCCCGAAAGANAAAAAGTCAGTGCAGGGTCTTTACCATCTTCCAGTGCGGGATCGTCACCTCCACNAACTCTTCCCCCACCTTGCTGAATCCCAGCTTCTCGTAGAAGCCCACCGCGACATCCCGGGCATTAAGCTCAATACGATCACGTTCATCGGCGACCAGGATTACCTCCACCCCCTCCAGGAGCCCACGCCCGATTCCCGTCCCCTGCCAAGCTAACTCAACGGCCATCTGCCGGAGTTTTACAGCCCTGCTTCCAAGCGGCCGGATAACTACGCAGGCAATGATCCCGCTGTCTCCCCGAACCCCGAAATGCCGTTCTCTTGGCTCCCATGATTCCTCTTCTTCAGTCCATTCAAGGCCCAGTGGATCCCGGAGGATTCGTTTCCGCAGACACAACATCTCCTCGTATGCCTTCGACCCGAATTCTGCTTCCTCTACCAGCACCACCCGAACTTTCTTCCTCCAAACTGTTAATTTCTACCCTCAACTAATTTCCGCCAGCCCACCGGCTGAGTCCAGGCCTGCTCCTTCTGATCGGCAAAGGAAGGGTTGGGATGATCCCTTGAAGAAGTCACCACCGCCCGGACATATAGTTCATCGCCCCGCAGGCGGTAAACCGGCTGCAACTCCCTGCTTACTTCAAATTCCTCCCCAGCAACAGCCCCTTCTCCCTTGCGGGTTCCAACGAACTGTGTGGTGTAAGTCACCCCGGGCTCCCCTGCGATCTCAAGTTCGATGATACCTTTGCGGAAGGATACCTTCCTGAGAGTTACTCCGGAGGAGGAATAGAATTCCCCTCGCTCCATGGCCTCCATCAGGAGATTTGCGTCCAGCCGTTCAGCCTGCACCATGATCCACCCTCGACCAGGAGAGACATTTCCACCGTGATACTCATGGGAGTCGTCGGTCGCGACGCCATAAAGTGGAGCGGCCTGCAGTTTCCCGAGGCGAATGGCATTAGCCATGTCCCAGAGCTGCTCATCGCCGGGGTGGGTCTCATCCCCGAGGTGATTAATTCCCGGATGCCCGTTATAAACCTCAAAAAAGCGCTCCTCTACAACCTCTGCCAGCTGTTCCGCCGTAAAGGAAAAGTGGAAATTGGGGTGGTTGAGGTGAGCTACGATTGGCTTCCCCAGTCGCTCGGCCTGTTCTTTCACCATGCGAAGATTATTACGCATTGTATCGACCACGGATGTTCCCTTCTGAGGGGGAATCAACTCCTCAAGGTTCAAGGCATTGATGTGGACCTGGTGCCTCTCAAACCGGTCTGTAATTTCCTCCGCCTCGATCAGCAGAAACTTCCCCTCTTCCTCAAACTCGCCGCGTAGTTCATCCAAGGTCCTCAGGCGAACCTCCTCCCCGGCCCCTTCTCCCCGCGTCTCTACCCAGTCCTCGCCAAAGGCCTTCCGGTATTTCTCGACCACAGAAGCCCCCTTGACCTTCTTGCGCCCCTCGATAGCCGAAATCTTCATCCACTTTTCCCCCTTGCTCAGGATGTTGTGATCTGAAAGCGCGAGGAAGTCATATTCCTGCTTCTTATACCAGTCGACCACCATGTCCGGGAAGTCATTGCCGTCACTCCAGAGGGTGTGGGTATGGGTATTTCCCTTGAACCACGGCAGTGCGGGGCCCTGATCTGCTTTTGATCCCCCTTCTTCATTGCCCCGCGGCCAGAAAAGAACAACCCCGAGGGCGAGAACAACTCCCCCGAGCAAAAGGTGGTATTTCTTCATCGTCTATCAGGAAACAACCGGGATTCCGAAGGCCTGCACTCGCCTGTTATTTCTTTGCCTTTCCCTGAATCGCCTTCGACTCCTCCGCTCCAATCTCCCGGACAAAGACATTGCGCCAGCGGATCTCTCCCCCATGCGTTTGTAGCTGAATAGGACCCTTCTCAGGAAGCGCCCCCTTTTTATTGAAGTAGTTCTGCAGCCTGGCGTGATCAACAACCAGCTTGCCGTTAAGATAGATGGTCACGATATCTCCGGCCATGAGGATCCGGAAACTGTTCCACTGGCCGAAGGGTTTGTCGGCAAGGGCAAGGGGATCCCTGCCGGGCCAGTTCTTGGGATTATTCCAGAGCCCCCCTGATCCCTTGTCGGCGCCAATCTTCCATTTCCCTCCCTCCTTGGTGTAATCCCAGATCTGGACCTGGGGGATCCCTCGGAGATAAATACCGCTATCAGCCTTGGCCACCGTCTTGTAGTCCAGCAGCAACTCGAAGTCCCCGTAGTTCTTTTCCGTGCTCAGGTAGAGACCGCGACCGTCGTTGACAAGTTCATCACCCTCCACGCTCCAGTGCTTGTTGATATCCACCAGGCTCTTGGCCTTCTTCTCAGCCAGCTTCTCCGGGCTCAGCGCCATCCACTTGGCCGGGTCCTCTGTTCCAATTCCCCACCAACCCTTCAGATCCTTCCCATTAAACAGGGCGGTAAAACCCTCCGGAGGAGTTACCCCCGCACCTGCCGGGAAAGCGATCAGAAGCAGAGACCCAACGAGGGAGAAAACGGTCTGGAACGAAGTCAGTTTCATGAATTTACAGATTGGAATCTCCATCACTGTAGTAGTCCTCCGGGAAGTGGCTATTGCAAAATCTCTCTCGTCTCCCACTATTTCTACTCCCATGCACATCCTCATTCTCACCCTCTTACTCAGCTTTGGCCTCTGGATCCCATCTTCTGGTGCCGGAAAACCCAATATCGTCCTCGTCATCACTGACGACCAGGGCTACGGCGACCTCGGCTGCAACGGTCACCCCTGGGTCAAGACTCCTCACCTAGACACCTTGCACACCGAGGCCATCGCCCTCGACGACTATCACGTGGCTCCCACCTGCTCCCCCACCCGTTGTGGGCTCCTCACGGGACACTGGACCAACCGCACCGGGGTCTGGCACACCATCAACGGCCGCTCCATGCTGCGGGAGAACGAAGTGACCCTGGGGCAACTGCTCAAGGACAACGACTACGCTACCGGCATGTTCGGAAAGTGGCACCTCGGCGACAACTTCCCCTACCGCCCCGAGGACCGTGGCTTTACCGAGGTCTACCGCCACGGAGGGGGAGGAGTCGGACAGACTCCCGACCTCTGGGACAACAACTATTTTGACGGTCACTACTGGCACAACAAGAAGATTACCCCCGCCAAGGGGTTTTGCACCGACGTCTTCTTCGACTACGGAATCAAGTTCATCAAGGAGTGCGCCCGGCAGGAGAAGCCCTTCTTCGCCTATATCTGCACCAACGCCCCTCACGGACCCCTGCACTGTCCTGAGAAATACATGAAGATGTATCCTGGGCGGAGCGTAGCTCAACAGGCCTACTACGGGATGATCAGCAACATTGACGACAACGTGGGCAGAACCCGGAAGACTCTCGAGGACCTGGGAATCGCCAGCAACACCATCTTTATCTTTACCACTGATAATGGCACCACTCTCGGTCGCAACATCTTCAATGCCGGCATGCGGGGCGGGAAGGGCAGCGAATATGACGGAGGGCACCGAGTCCCCTTCCTGCTTCACTGGCCCAAGGGGCAGTTGGCCAAGAAACGATCGGTGAAAACCCTGACCTCCTTTGTCGATATAGTTCCCACCCTCCTCGATCTCTGCGGCGCTACCCGGAAACCTGACGGACTCAAGTTCGACGGAGTTTCCCTCAGGACGCTCCTTTACAAGGGCGACCATGAGGACTGGCCCGACCGCTTTCTCATCACCGACTCCCAACGCGTGGTCGACCCCGTCAAGTGGCGCAAGTCCGCCGTTATGTCCGAAAGATGGAGACTTATCAATGGAACTGAATTGTACGACATTGATGCTGACCCGGGCCAGAAGAAGGACGTGGCCCGGACTTATCCCGACCAGGTCAGGAAGATGCGGGACTTCTACGATGCCTGGTGGGCCGAACTGGAGCCCACATTCTCCCAGACCACCGAAATTTATATTGGCCATGAGGACGCCCCGGAAGTCTCCCTCACCAGTCACGACTGGATCGGACTTGGGGGCACACCCTGGAACCAGGGACATATCCGCCGCGGTATGGCTGAAAAGAAGGGCAGACACATAGGTCACTGGGCTGTAAAGGTTGTGAGGGACGGCCTTTACTCCTTCGAACTGAGGCGCTGGCCTGCAGAGGCGGACAAACCAATCAACGGCGGGTTGCCCGCGCTGCCCGGAGTACCGGGATCCAGCAAGGCGTTCAGTGAAACCCCGGGCAAGGCCTTTTCCTTCAAGACAGCCACCCTGCGTATTGACGGGAAAGACGTCGCGTCAGCACCCATCAAGGGTGAGGCCACCAAGATCCGGTTTACCTCAAGACTCTCCAAGGGATCCCACCAGCTCGCCCCGGTTTTCATCTCAGAGGATGGCAGGGAGCTGGGAGCTTACTATCTCATTGTAGAGCCTGCCCCTTGATTTTCAGTGGGTTAGGGACAAACCTCCCCTGTTCATGCTCCCCTCTGGAACACTTCGGCGAAATGACGCATGTTCTCTTGCCGTAGTACTCTGCCAAATAGCACAATAGCCTTCCACTTCCCTCTGCCGTCCGAAAGCCCCGGATTTCGGACAAAAACAACCCAGACCGGGACCCTCCGCACAATGAAACACAGAACACTCCTTAACCTTACCTCCTGCACCGCGGGAATAACTTCTGCGCTCATCCTCTTCCTGAGTTTTTCCCTGGCCGGTGCGGCCCCCGAAGGAAACTACCGACAACTCCTTGAGGCCCTGAAACAGAAAAAAATCCACGCTCTCTCCGAGGCAGAAGAAGCCCAGTTACTCATCTCCGGATACCAGGAATTCCTGGAAGATCCCGAACTCAATAGCGAGGAACGCCCCGAGCTCCGCAAGAGCCTCATCAAGGAACGAGCCCGCTACAAGCAGCACCGCTCTCAGGCCGGTCGGATTCAGGTGGCACTGCAGGAGCTCCAGCGGCTACCACATGACGAACACGTGACCCTTTCCTCTCTCAAGGAGGTTTACGCCGGCCTTGACCTCCTCGCCGCAAGAGGAAAGGTCGCCTGGGAGGAAGTCCTTACAACCCGGAACAAGTTTGTTCGAAACCTGGAACGGGAACATGAGGAGCATCTACGGAATGCACAGAATACCCTTCGGGAACTTAACGTCGAGAAGCAGGCAACCCAGCTCCTCCTCGGCGCTGTCGACCCTAATGTGGGAGGATCTTCAGATGCCGAATTTTTCGTCGCCCTCAAGCTTCCTGCCATCAGGTCTGCGATAGAGCGGGGATTCCGAATCGCTGCCGATCCAAAGGATTCCAAGCGTCAGGCCCAGACAACCCTCCTCGCTCTCATCGCCTATTCCCACTACTTCTGGGACCACTATAATGGAAGCCGGGCGCTCCTTGACAAGGAAGAGTATCCCTCCGACCGACAACGCAACATCTTCGGGATTCCCGACGGCAAGGTCCTCACCAGTGACATGGTCACACACAACAACAGCCATTTCTATTATCTCTCCCCGAAGGCCCGTGAACGGTTCAATGCCAGGCTGGAAATGATCTGGGGCGAGGACGCATTGTCGGTGACCACCTGGAACCAGAAATATGACGAGCAATTCGCCAAAGCCTGCAAGGCACTCGCTACCGTAACGGATGAATACCTCGTCCCCAACCAGCAGGTCTTTGCCCTTCTGGAGAAAGCCGAACTTCTTCTCAACGAACTTGATCTCGTTCATAAGGCCATCAAGCAGGTCGACTCCAACTACGAATTACAACTGGTCAAGGCCAAGCAGTTCGGAGACGAGGCACGACTCTCCTCCGCTCATTACAATGCCGAGATCTGGAGCCGTGAGTCGGAACAACTACTGCGGGGGTTCGAAAAAGGCACCTCCCTTCTGGCACAGCAACTCAAGGACTCCGCCGGAGAGACATGGATACCGGATGCCCGTGGTATCTCGGAAAGTGCTCTCGTTATTGCCAAGGCCCAGAAACGGTTCTATGCCGTCCGCAAGGTGAAGGAGGAGCTCCGGAAGCTGCTTGAGCACCGCAAGACTCTCCCGGAACCTTCTGGCTCCCCCTCCCTGCCCAAGCTCTAGATTCCTAGCAATCTACGGAAGGACAGGGCCGGTGTTCAGTCGCCGGCTCTGCTCCTTTCCCAGAAATTGCTTCACCCTGCTGCTCAAACGGAGATTCTCTCTCCCATGAGCAATAATTATAACATCGGAGTCATTGGGTACGGCTGGGCTGCCACTGCCCACATAGAGGCGCTCAATAACACCACCCAGGGGAATGTCACTGCCGTCTACTCCTCCCGGGACCTCGATCCGGCAGAACTGTCCGCTACCCACGGAGGCGGGATCAGGGTCTACAACAAGGTGGAAGAGTTGCTGGCGGACGAGTCCATTGATGTGGTCGACATCACCTCCTATCCAGCTCAGCACAAGGAACAGGCCATTGCAGCTGCGCGGGCAGGAAAGCAGGTCATCCTCGAAAAACCCATCACCCTGAATCTGGAGGATGCAGAGGAAATAAAGAGCGCCTTTGACGCCCATGGCACCAGGAGCTGTGTCTGCTTCGAACTACGTTTCATCTCTCAGTTCACCACTATCAAATCCATTATTGAAGAAGGCCTCATCGGGGACATCCACTATGGTGAAATCGACTATTACCACGGAATAGGTCCCTGGTATGGGCAATACCGGTGGAATACCACCAGGGAGAATGGGGGAAGCTCCCTCCTCTCCGCCGGGTGCCACGCCCTTGACGCTCTCCTCCTCTGCATGGGCTCGGAGGTCGAAGAGGTGACCGCCTATAATGCACAATCCTCTCACGAGATCTTCCGCAAATACGAATATCCCACCACCACCACCACCCTCCTGAAATTCCGTAACGGAGCCGTTGGCAAGTGCGCCAGCGTGATCGACTGCTTTATGCCCTACTACTTTCATACCCAGCTGTGTGGCAGCGAAGGTAGCATCCTCGACGATAAGCTCTATTCCTCCAAACTTCACCTCCGCGACAAGGCCTGGACCAAATTACCCATCGCCCTCGCGGACTCCGGTGACGTTGCGGATCATCCTTATCAGGATCAGTTCCAGGCATTCTTCGATGCCCTCGACAGGGAGGAATCCATGCCTCTGACCAGTTACGAGGATGCCCTGCAGACCTTCCGGGTCCTTTTTGCCGCCGACCAGAGTGCCGCCACCGGCCAACCAGTGCGGCTTTAGTTACGCTCGCTGACTTCAAACCTGACAACCAGAAACCAGACCCTGTGCGACACACCGCCCTCGCCATCTTTGCCCACCCCGATGACATCGAGTACTTCGGGGCAGGTACTCTGCTCCTGCTGAAGCAAGCTGGCTTCGAAATACACTATTTCAACCTCTCCACCGGTAGTTGTGGATCCGTGGAAATGGGACCGGAGGAAACACGCAGGGTGAGGCTCGCGGAAGCACAAGCCGCTGCTGGCATCCTCGGGGCTTATTTTCATCCACCCATTCGCGATGATCTTGAAATCTTCTACGACCTGCCAACCCTGAGACAGGTCGCTGGCGTGGTCCGGCAGGTTAAACCCTCCATCATCCTCACGCACCCGCCACAGGACTACATGGAAGATCACACCAATACCTGCCGGCTTGCCGTAACGGCCGGGTTCACACACGGGATGCCCAATTTCGTGACTGATCCGCCCTCGGAAGACGTCTACCCGGAGGACGTTTTCATCTACCACTCCGTCCCCCATGGCCTCTGTGACCCCCTTCGAGTCCCGGCCCCGGTAGAGTCCTTCGTGGATACCAGCTCCGTATTCGCAACCCAGCGCGAAGCCCTCGCCGCCCATGCCTCACAGAAGGACTGGCTCGACAAGTCCCAGGGAGCGGACTCCTACCTCGGGGTCCTCGATGAACTCGTCCTCAAGGTCGGCCGGCTTTCCGGTAAATTCCTCCAGGCCGAGGGATGGCGGCGACACCTCCATCTGGGCTTCTCCGCCCACGACGAAGACCCCCTGAAGGAAATTCTCGGAGAAAAGTATCTCATCAATGAAAGCCCCGGCACCTGAGTGGTCCGCGCTCATCCTCTCCATCATCCACCATGCGCCCAGAATCAAAGATCTCTCCTTCCTGGTGGGACTACACCACCCTCGATCCCTCCATTATTCAGGACGCGGCCAAGCTCACTCCGGAGGATCTCCTCCAACTTTCAAGGTCTGGCTTTCAGGTCGTGCTCTACGATACCCTCGAAGACTTCTACCTCGCCGAGGCCCTTGAATATATTGACGCCTGGAGACAGGCAACTGCAGACAACCCGGTGGGTATCTGCGGACCAATTGGACCCACCGAGCAGCTCCCTCTCGTGGCCCGGCTCGTCAATGAACTCGGCATCAATGTTTCCCACGGTCACTTCTGGGGAATGGATGAATGGATAAGCGAAGACGGCAAGGAGGTCCCTCTGGAACATCCTCTCTCCTTCGAAAGAGCCGATCGTGAATTGTGTTTCAATCGCATCAAGGCTGGCTTCCCCGAGGCCAACCTCCACTTCCCCGCTGCCGATACCCGTCCCTATCTCGACTCTTGGAACGGAGCGGTCCGCTGTGCAGTCATGCAGGGTGGACAGGGCGACATCAAGCACTGGGCCTTCAACGATCCTCCCCGTCGCGAAGGCACCCACCTCGCCTCTCCTCCCACTCCGGAGGAATACCGGACACTGACAACCCGCGTGGTCGAACTTCACCCCGTAACCCTCGCACAGAATGCCCGCACCTCGGGAGGGGGCAATATCACCATGGTTCCCAACCGGGCCGTCACGGTAGGACCGGTCGAAACCTGGCAGGCTGAAAAGGTTTCCATCTGGCACGCCGGGACCCATGACAATCCCCTCGGCCAGCGTCTTACCGCCCTGATGATTTCCAAGGGACTGGCAGACTCCGCGGTTCCCATGTCCCTGCTCGCCGACCACCCGAACGTCCAGTTCAACTACTTCAGGGGAGGGATCGGGTCCTGCACTGTAGAGATGCACTGATCATATTCCCGGCAGACTTCTCAAGGTTTGCTGCCATCAACATCCCCTCTCAAGGAGATCTCCAGTCCGAACCGGGTCCCAGGGCAGAATATGAGACAAAACATTGACCCGCCTATCAAAGTAGACATTTTGCCAACCGTCCATCTGCGACATCCCGGTCCACCCGGAAAAATCAGAACTCGTAATAACATGAACCAAGTCTCCCTCATCCTTCTCTCCGGGGCCCTGATGATCTCCTCCGCCTACGGTGCACGTCCCGACTGGCTGCAATGGAGAGGCCCCACCCGCGATGGGCAAATTCACGATTCCGCCAAGGCCTGGCCCGGAAAGCTTAATGACAAGAACCTGAAGAAAATCTGGTCGGTGGATCTTGCGGAAGGCTATTCCTCTCCCCTTGTGGCGGGAGACCGGGTCATTACCGTGGAAACCCGGTCGAAGAAGAACGAAATCGTGAGGGCTTTCAACCGCGATTCCGGAAAGCAACTCTGGGAAGCATCCTGGGCAGGATCAATGAGGGTGCCATTCTTTGCGGCCAAGAACGGAAGCTGGGTACGGAGTTCCCCAGCAGCGGACGAAAAGAACGTCTATGTTGGCGGAATGCTGGACGTCCTTGTCGCGCTGGACCTCTCCTCCGGGAAGGAGCAATGGCGAGTCGATTTTCCCAACAAGGAAAAGACCCCCAAACCACAATTTGGATTTGTCTGCTCTCCCCTCCTCGACAAGAACCACGTTTACGTCCAGGTCGGATCCGCACTCAGGAAAATGAGAAAGGACGACGGGGAAACCGTATGGAAAGTCCTTGCCGACGAGAGGGCCATGTTCGGTTCCGCTTTTTCTTCACCCGTCCGCGCTACAATCGGAAAACGGGACCAGATCGTGGTTCAGACCCGCATGGAACTCGCCGGGGTTGCTCCCCATGATGGAAAAGTGATCTGGAAGACCCCGGTCAAGGCCTTCCGTGGAATGAACATCCTCACTCCCACCGTAATCGGAAACAAGGTCTTCACCTCGACCTACGGAGGGGGAACATTCTGGTATGGGGTGGAGAACAAGGATGCGCAGCAGGCAGTCTCCCCCTTGTGGCAGCACAAACTCGAGGGCTACATGTCCTCTCCGGTTTCCATCGACAGTCTGGTCTACATGCACGGAAGGGACAAGCGCTTCCACTGCCTGGACCCCGTGAAGAAGAAAGTTCTCTGGTCGACAGCAGACGTTTACGGCGACTACTGGTCCATGGTGGTCAACGGCAAGAAGATCCTCGCCCTCGACAGTCGCGGGTTTCTCATGCTCATCGAAGCCAGCCCAAAGGGATTCAAGCTTGCCGGGAAGGTCGAAGTCAGCGGCCGCCCCACCTGGGCTCATCTCGTTGTCTGTGACAACGAAGTCTACGTTCGTGACCTCAAAGGGCTCACTGCCTACCGCTGGCAGTAGCTTGAGCTTCCCGGGAACACGGCCCGACTCAGTCCAGAATATCCTCTGTCGGCTTTTTCTTGGGAGGGGGCTGTTTCCCGGGATTGGGATTCGGCGCAGGTGGCTTCCAGTCCGGATCCGGAGTAGCCCTGATCTTGCGCTCGTGGAGGTAGAAGCTCTGCCGCGCGGCATCATCAGAAAACTTCCAACCCACCGGAATCTGCCTCTTTTCAGCCATCCGGCGCATGGAGATATACTGCCCGAAGGAGTCCCTCGTAACCAGAAACCGGAGGTAGTTCCGGGCCTGACCCGCATCATTCATCACATCGATTCCCTCTGCACGTGGCTTACTGAGATCCTCCACGGTCTCACCCTTTCCGTCTCGCGGATAGCAATAGACCTGAACATGCCCGTTCGGGTGTATCTTGAACTCAAGCCGGTAGAACGGGTTACTTTCCTTCAACGAATCCAGCACCGGCAAAATCCTGTTCCGGTCATATCGATTCTTGTACTTGGGATCTCCGGAGAGCAGATCCTTACGAGGCCGCAACTTGGCGGCAATTGCATCGAGAATGGCAGCCCTGTCATAATGCAGTAGACGCCCCCCCCGGACAATCAGAACCACCTCCTGGGCTTCCTTTTCCGGAACACGCGGGTTGGGCAGGCGGACAAGGCGGGGCTTTCGACTCTTGAGCTCTTCCTCCTTGCCATCGATCTCGCTTCGGATCTGTGCCAGTTGCCCCCCTTCTGCTTCCAATTGCTGTTTCAACTCGTCTATTTCCTGCTCTATTAGAGCCACCTCAAGATCGAGCTTCTTGAACCGGGCTTCGACCTCCTTGAGCTCCTTCCGCTGCGCCACAAGGGCCCGCAGATCCTCCCTGGCCTTCTCCACTTCCTCCGCCTTCACATCGGCAGGATCCTGTAAACTAGCAAGGCGGGCCTGAACCTCCTTCTCCTTCTTGCGCAGTTCCTCCATCATGGGCACGGTTACCTCCGGCAGGTTGGCCCGGATCCTCTTCGCCGCACTTGAAACGTTTACCTGGGTCACAATCAGCACCACGATGAGAACCCCCACCACGTTTGTCATGGTATCGAGCAGGGAGTCGAGGCTCCCCATCGCGCCATTGTCCTTTCTTCTCCTTGCCATCCTCTCAGCGTCTCTTGTTGAAGAATTCCTTTAGATCAAGATCGCCTCCACCAAGAAGAGGAACCTTGCTGGTCACTGCCCCATTACCACGTGCATAGTCACGGGCCTGGTAGAAACTCGTCCGGGCATCATCCCGAACCAGGAAAACGATGATACGGTTTTCCCTGGCTGCAACATACTCCACGGCCTGCTTGAACTTAGGATTGGAGCCAATGGCAGCACGCGGGACCTGAACACGCTGCGAGGGACTGTGAATGACCAATCCCTCCTTCCGGGCTTCCACGAAGATCGGCGTGACTCGGCGGAAATAGTTGGAAGTCGAGAGAATCTTGAGAGGAAGCCCCTTGCCCGCCTGCTTCGCCAACTCTCCCATTTTCTCCCTTCCCTCGATCAAACCAGCCTCGACTTTTTTCCTCTCATCCCGGACCCGCTCGCGCTCGGCCTTGGCCTCCTCAACCTGCCGGACCAGCGGAGGGAGCTTGCTCGTATTTATTTTCAGGTCATCCAGCTCAGCCCTGATTTCCGTAATCTGAGGCTGGATCTCAGCGAGCTCTACAACCGTTGCATTCGTCAGCCGTAGCTCCTCCTCTTTTCTGACAATCTCCGCTTCAAGCTCGACAAGGTCAGCCTGTAATTTCACGTAATCTTCCGCCCGGGCCACCATCTCGTCCTTCCGACCCTGAAGAACCTCCGAAACACTGAGAGCCACGATCAGGATTGTAAGCGCTCCAATAAGGCAGGCCAGGATGCTGAGAAACGGAAAGAGCGAAATCTCAGGTCCTGCAGATGCTCGCTCCCTCGCCATCGTTTGAATCTATCTCTATGCTGGTGTTCCTCGAAATTATTCCCTGTTCGGTTAGAACCACTTCCGTTTCTTCTCGATCTTGACCTGCTTGCCGTCCAGATCGCGTAGAACCTTGTTCAATTCCTTCATCCCGTCCGCCAGAACCTGAAACGAAGCTTTCACCCGCTCCGAGGTTGCCTCCAAGGTATGCTGGGACTCCGCCTCCAGGTTCTCGGCCATGGCTCCGACCTTCTCCTCAATCACCATCCTCTGAGCCTCGATGGCAGTAGTCGTCTGCTGCACCAGTTCCAGTTGCCTGGCCTGTCCCCGGGCCATTCCTTCTCCCACTTCTCTCAACTGGCGCAGGAAATCCTGCTGACTTTCAGCAAGAACCGGTGCCAGTGCATTGGCCAGTGCCCGCGTATTATCAGCAACATCCGAAATTCCACCCGCATCACTGAGTCGCTTCAGGAGATTCTCAAGACAATAGCTGTCTACCGCCGCAAGGAGATCTTCCTCCGCCTTCTGCATTCCGCTCGCCGGAAAGCTCAGGAGGATACTCATGCAAAGGGCAACCAGCGTCGTATCAAAGGCAACCCCCAGTCCCACCGTGACCTCGGTGAGCTGATCCATGAGAGAGGACATTTCCTGAGTCCCCGACATCCCTCCGGCCAAACCCGCAATGGCTGTCGAGATACCCAGGACCGTGCCAATGAACCCCATGATTGGAATGGCCCACAGAAAGACCTTCACCAGAGTATAGCTTCCAGCAATTTTCCCGGCATCAATCTCGGACTGCATCTCCATCATGCTGGCGACCTCCGGATTACTTTCACGGGCCTTGAAATGTTCCAGACCACGCCGGATCCGGCGGAGCATGTAGCTGTCCGCCAGCTTCGCAGGCAGCGTGGCCTGATATTGCAGAAAACCGTCCACGTTCTGTGGAGTGATGGAATCCGAGATCGAAAAGGGCAGGACGTCCACGATAAGAGCCCGACGCTCCACCTGCAACCTGCGGCGTTTCAGGATCAGGATTCCCACGGCCCATCCCAGGAAAAGCACCAGCACATAGGGAACCCATCCCCGTTCCAGAAAGAGAGCCCCGAAATAGGCTTCCTTGAACGGAAGCATGAGCATCAGAAAGCCGATACTGATTGCCGCTCCAATTCCAAAACCGGTCCAAAGTTCCCGGTTCCCGGCGCTGCCCCAGTCCTGCCCCACCTGACCCCCGGAATTGTCGGAAGCGATGTCCTGCGGAACCACTTCCTGTCCGGGGTGAGACCCCAGGGCGGGAACGGTGCAATTTGTACCACAGAAGGGACACTTCACCTGCGTCTCTGACGCCTGCTGCTGGGCCAGGAGAGCTTGGCCACAGGAAGGACAGGAAAATCTCACGCCCAATTTCAACCCAAGTTGACCCTCAGTGCAACCCGTCGCATCGCACCTTCTCCCATTTCATCTTTTCCATAACTCCCTGACGCCCGCATTTCGCGCTTTCGCTCGGCGAATGAATCGCCTTCCATGCCATCCCAGACAGCAACTCCCTTCCATCACAAGAAATATCATGACCACAACCCGCCTCCTTTCCCTTGCCGCCGGAGCCACCCTGGTTCTCTGCAACTCCCCGGCAATTGCAGGCAAGTCCCCCGATTCACGCCCCAATGTAGTCATCATCATGACTGATGACCAGGGGTATGCAGATACCGGAAAGTTCGGGGCAACCGGCTTCAAGACCCCCCACCTCGACCAAATGGCCGAGGAAGGCCTGTGCTTTACAAACTGGTATGTCCCCCAGGCGGTATGTGGCGCCTCTCGGGCCGGCCTGCTCACCGGCTGCTACCCGAATCGAATCAACATGCTCGGGGCTCCCGGCCCGTCATCGCGCACCGGTATTGCTGAGGGAGAAATGCTCATTTCCGAAATGCTCAAGGAATGTGGTTACGCCACCGCTCTCTTCGGAAAATGGCATCTGGGTCATCACGAGAAATTCCTGCCTCTTCAGCATGGCTTCGATGAATACTATGGACTTCCCTATTCGAATGACATGTGGCCACACCATCCTGGTGTTCGCCACCTCCCTCTCGAAAAACGGCTGGAACGCTGGCCACACCTTCCGATGATCGAGGGCAACAAGATCATCAACAAGCAAGTTACTCCCGAGGACCAGGTCAGCCTCACTACTTCGTATACGGAAAAGGCTGTGGACTTTATTGCCCGGAACAAGGCCAGGCCCTTCTTCCTTTACGTGGCTCACTCAATGCCCCACGTCCCTCTCTACGTATCGGAAAAATTCAAGGGCAAGTCTGAGCAGGGTCTCTATGGGGACGTTATCATGGAAATTGACTGGTCGGTGGGAGAGATCCTCTCCTCTCTCAGGAAGCATGGAATCGACCGGAATACCATGGTCCTTTTCACCAGCGACAACGGTCCCTGGCTTAGCTACGGAAACCACGCCGGAAGCGCTCACCCCCTGCGCGAGGGAAAAGGCACCACCTGGGAAGGAGGCCAGCGGGTTCCCTGCATCGTACGATGGCCCCGGAAGATTACTGCGGGCACTACCTGCCATGTCCCCGCCATGCACATTGATCTCTTTCCAACAATCCGGGGCTTCGTGAAAGGGAAAGGGCCCTCCCATCGGGTCGATGGGAAGGATATCAGTTCTCTTCTCACCAATCCCTCAGGGGCAAAAAGCCCGCATGAAGCCTATTTCTTCTACCGGGGTGACCAGCTTGAAGCGGTCCGCTCGGGGAAGTGGTCCCTGCATCTCAACCACTCCTATCGCAGCCTTCGAGACAAGCCCGGCAAGGATGGCATCCCCGGTCCCTATCGCCAGAAGAAGACGGAGGTTGCCCTCTTTGATCTCGAGGCGGACATCGGCCAGGAGCGCAATATCGCCAACGAAAACCGCCAGGTGGTCAATCACCTCCAGGATCTCGCAAAGAAGTTCGATGCCGACCTTAAAGCCGGCAAACGTGCAAAGGGGTCTCTCTGACCTGCCAAGGTAGGACGCGGGGCAGATTGTGGCATGCCGGTAAAAGTGCAGCCTCTCCATGCTTCACCCCTTGCCCGGAGCACTCAGCAATTCGATGACCGGTCGGATGTATCCTACCCCCGGGACCCGGGCCGGGCAATCCCAAGCCCTTCCTCCCTCCAGCGGGGGTTTCGAAAAATTCTCTTATCCGTGAAATCGTAGTGATCCCACGGACTCTCCCCTCGCATTCTAGGATCACCCGTAGCACGCAAATGATTCTCCATCTTTTTCCTCAGGGAGGACATTACCTGAGCGTATTGTTCCTCTCCAGCGAGGTTGTGTAACTGGTGAGGATCAGCTTCCATGTCATAGAGTTCCTCGCCCGGACGACGTCCGAAACTGAGTAGATAATACGGAGCAATGTCGCTGCGGGTGCAGTTGTTCATGAGAAAGGACTTGCTCGCCCCTCGGTCACAGTCACCGATAAAACCCTGGTGAGAGGAAACAAAATCGGGATCCCCTGCTGGCCAGCGAGAAGGTTCATAATTACGGATATAGGAGAACTTTTTCGTCCGGATCCCGCGTGCCGGGTAGCCCACGCCATTACGACGGCAGATAATATGGCGTTCAAACCCGGTCACCACGAACTCCCGGGACTTGGGAGATCCGGCTTTCCGAGTGAGGACTGACTGGAGCGGCCTTCCCTTCATCGCAGCGGGGATGTCCACTCCGCCGGCAGTCAGAAAGGTAGGGGCCAGGTCCACCAGGTTAATGAAATCATCACACGTCATGGCTTCCCGCGCGGACCCCGGAAACCTGACTGCCAGGGGTATCCGCGTTCCCGAATCATACAGGTTACACTTGGACCGCGGCATGGGATTGCCATGGTCACTGGTCACTACGATGAGGGTATTCTCCAGAAGGCCCTCTTTCCTCAGCATCTCCAGCATCCGGGCGAGGTGCTGGTCAAAGTGCTCTATTTCCAATCCGTAATCGAGGAACTCACCCCGTATCGCCGGGTCGTCTGGCAGACATCCGGGAACCAGTGCCTCTTCCAATCTTTTGCCCGCTGCCTTCCAGGCACCCACCTCATACCCCTGATGTGGCTCAGTCGAACCATACCAGAAGAAGAAGGGCTTCTCCTGATCCCTGACAGCCAGGAAGTCGGCAAAATTGGCTGCGTAATCCAGGTTATTCATTCCCTTCCTTGCTCTCTTCAATTTCCGTTCATGGAAGGATCTTCCAAGGATCGCCTCGGTCTGGGCTGACGAATAGGAGCGGGATGGCAATGATTTGCCGCCCTTTGGATCAAATCCCTCCAACCTGCCCGGACCCCATGTCTTTCCTGTAGCACCCAACTGATAACCTGACTGTTCAAGCATCAGTGAAAAAATGGCATAGTCCGCCTTTAACGTTCCCATCAGATTCCCACCCGGCCCGGTCTCCCACATGTTCCGCCCTGTCAGGATGGACGTTCGTGACGGCATGCAGGATGGGCACGAGGTAAAGGCATGGGTAAAAAGAACCCCTTCCCCTGCAACCCAGTCAAAGGCCGGGGTTCTCGTTCCCTTGTCTCCGTAGGCACCCGCATGCATCCACGACTGGTCATCTGAAATGGCAAGGAGAATATTGGGGCGTCCAACCGCATGCAGGGACGTCACCAGCGAGAGAGCCAGCAGAAGAAACAAGCGCCTCATGACAATTTCATCCCAGACGGCAGGACGCTTTACAAGCAACCATCGCGTAGCACCCGCCTCTGCTCTCCCATCCACATTTTCCTCAGTCTGGTGAGGCCAACACCCTCAAGATTCTCGAATCTCATCATTGCCCCGGCGAATGAGTCATTCCGGGCCAGCTCACTCGGCGTGACAATACATTTCATACCTGCTCCCAGCGCAGCCTGCATTCCATGCCCGGTGTCCTCAACAACCAGACAATCCGCCGGCTTCACTCCACAACGCTCGGCGACGAGAAGATAAATAGCCGGATCGGGCTTCTTAGCCGCAACGTCATCGCCGGCACATACCGTGGCGAGGGACTCTACCAATGTGGTGCCCAGGGAGGCCTCCAGAACTTTCTCCGCAGCCCACTTGACGCAGGCTGATCCTACTGCCAGCAGGGTTTCCGATTCCAGGATCTCCTCGAACAAGCGCTCCACGCCTGGCCGCGGAGACAGGTCTCCGCTGCGCAAATCCTTCACGATCAAATCCACATAGAGTTCGGTCTTACGTGCATAGAGCTTCCTGCTTACCTCTTCCTGCTCCTCTTCTGACTGGTCAAGCCAGCTGATTATTTCGCGAAACTTACCTCCACCCATGGTTGCGAGGCGGGCGCTGTAATCCTCCCTGCTCCATCTCCGGGTTAACCCCAGTTCCTCAAAAAGCACGTTATAGGCCCGGCGGTGGTAGTCCTCCGTTTCCAGAATCGTCCCGTCCAGATCCGAGATGACAAGTTCCAGAGCCATGTCGTTAAGGGAGTCCTTGATAACAATGTTCCCGGAAAATGGCGAGTCGATCACGATAGTAGCTCATTCTGCTATCCGAAGGTTCAATCGTCCGCAGGATTCTTACCATCCGACTGGACCATTTCCCGACCGGTTCTTCGTGAAAGCCAGCCGCTGCCAGGATAGCAGCCCCCATCGCTGAGTTCGGGTGGGCGGGAACCCGGATCCTTTTCTGGAGCACAGCGGCTCTTACCTCCAGCCCCAGCAAGCTGAGGGTCGCACCACCCGTAGCGAATAAATTTTCTCCCACCACTCCTCCCAGGGATTCTATCAACTCATATATCAATGCCTCCACAAAGGAGACTCCTTCCACACAGGCGAGGAACACTCCCACTTCATCTTCTTCCCTGCCCACGAAAAATGGCTCAAAAGAGTCCTCCGCAAATGGCAGCCGCTCTCCCCTCCGTATGGAGGGATACACCAGGTGATCCGTCCCATCCCGTCCCCGGGCGGTTGCTTCCAGCTCTGGCAAACGCTCCCCAAAGCGCCTGCGGACAATTTCTCCTCCAGCATTGGAGGCTCCTCCAGGCAACCAGGCACCGTCGGGGTGCCTGTGGCAGTAAATCCTCGCCTGAGAATCCTCAAGCTTCACTTCGCTCAATCCCTTGACTGCAATGGTCGTCCCAACCGTGGATGACCAGTCACCCGGCCTGGCTGCCCCGGAAGCATAAAAGGCCGCATTGGAATCCGTGGCCCCACTCACAAGCACAGCCTCCCCGCTAAGTTGCCATCTCGTACGGAGCTCCTTTCTCAGGAAACCAAATCTGCGGCCGGGGGCGACGACTTCCGGAAGGCGAACATCCGGAAGAACCTCCGGCCAGTCCCCGGCCTCCAGATCTACTCCACTCTTCAAGGCGTTGGTAAAATCAGTGGGGACTTCCGTGCTGCCCATCAACCAACTGTTGAGGTAATCGGTCGCGTGCAGGAAAAGGCAGTCCCCCGGCAAATCAAGGTGCTCCCGCATCCAAAGGATCTTGGGAAGGGAAAACGTGGGAGAGCAGGCTCTCCCGAAGATTGGCTCACATCTCTCCGCCTGTTCCCGGGCTCGCATGTCATTGTAAAGCAATGCCATCCCCAGGGGCCTGCCGTCTCCGGCAACGGGCAGCACCGTCCCCGAGGTGCTGTCTACTGCAATCGCTTCTATCCTGCGGTTCGCAGGATCAGCAAACAGATCATTGAGGGCGGACTCAAGAATGGAGATCCATTCATCAGGATCCTGCTCCGACCAATTGTCCTCTACAGCTACATTACGACGCCTCAACCCACAGGAGCTCTCCCCCCGGATAGTGCCGTCCTCTTCCACGAGAAGACAGCGCACCCCCCCGGTTCCAAGGTCAATCCCCAGAAATGCCATGGATTCGGAGACAAGGGTTCACTCTCACAGATTCAACTGCTTCTGCCGATAGAGTTCGTCCGGTCTGCCAGCTATCCGCTGAACCTGCTCCTGCGGCAGGAAGACCGGTCCACCAAGGGCAGCCGCTCCCTCGAAAATACTTGCTGCCTTATCCGCCATGAAGGTGCAGGCCAGCACGGCATCAGCCGTTTTGCCAAGGGCGATGATCCCGTGACTTTCCAGCAGGATCAGGCGGGGGGCCTCGCCATGCTCCCGGATGAATTCCCGGGTCTGTCTGCGGATCTCAAGCGCCAGTGGCAGGCCCGGATCACAGTTCTCCACAAAAACAGACGCCCGCCCGCAGCAGACAATTTCATCAGGAAAGATCCGGTGCTCCGCAAAGTCCCGGGCCCTGCTGCTACAGAGAATCCTGTTGGCTGCTTCCGAATGACAATGACCGACGAAATCGACCCCCTCCAGCGTAAGCAACCATGCATGAAACATGGTTTCGATACTCGGCTTCTTCGAACCCGGATTGATCCGACTGGAGAGAAGAACCTCATCTACTTCCTCATTGCTGAAAGGAACCTCGCGATCCTGCAGCAGGGTCAGGACCTGCTCGAATCTGCAGCATGTCACCTGCTCAGGTTCCAGGCTTGCAAGGCAGGAGCCACTGGCCTTGACCAGGAATTCATCATCTGAAACCCGGCATGAAGTGTTGCCCTCTCCCAGGATGGTGAGCTTGCGATTCTCCCGTCCAATCTCATGCGATAACCGCAGCAGCTCCTCCAATCGATTCTTACTCATCGTCTCTGTCCCGGAGCATGGAGACCTCTGGCGAGAACCCAACAACAAAGCACCTTCCGCACCAGGATACTCTCATCAACCTGAGAGCAGTTCGCCGCGCCTGCCTGAGCACCCATCATCATGTCCGGCTTCATTCCCCATTCTACCGGCTCTCCCCTTCATCGGACAGGACGTGATTAATCATCTCCACGACCTCCCCGGGAATTTTCCTTGGCCGGCCACTTCTGATGTCGACACAAACCCACTCGGTCTCACCTCTGGCCACTAGCGAGCCTTCCACTAAGAACTCGTAACATCGCCGGGACTTCACCTTCTCGACGGTGGAAACCCACGTTTTCAGCAGCAGTTCATCGTCCTGGTAAACCGGTCGCAAATACTCGATCTGATGAGCGCGCGCAACCCATGTGACCCCCGATTCCGACATCAGGGCGGGGCCTCCAATAGTCTCAAAATGCAGGAGGGAGGCCTCATTCATCCACTGGAGGTAGACCACATTGTTGGCATGTCGGTTCTCATCGATGCAGGCAGCATCCACCCGGATGGAGTGCGCATAGATCCTGCCAGAAGTCTCAGCCAGGGGCTCCTCGCTCATGAATACCCGATCCTGTCGCATTCCGGGCATAAGACAAGTGCAGCCCTCTCCCTACGATTGAGGTTGACCGGACGGGCTGGAAACCCTATTACCCGCGGCCCCGCAGGAATTCCTCTCTCCAACCCCAGCTTCATACTGACATGCGCACGAAGAGAAAGTTCATGAAGACGCATCTCACCCGTCCACGCAAGAGTGGCGCGGCCAAACGGCGTCGTCAGGCTGATCATCGCAAACGCCTCGTGGCTCTCGGAGTTGACCAGGATACCGTCGACGGAATGAACCAGCAGGAAGTCCGCGCGATGCTCAAATATCCCGCCAAGATCCGGAAGGACTAGCTGGCCTCCAACTCTCCAATTCTTTCATGGGTCCGCATCAATGATGCGGACTTTGCTTGTACCGCCCCGGGCCTAGGAAAGAACGCCATGAATCGGGTGAGCGGGAACTACCCCCGTGAGACGCTGATCAAGACCTCCGTAATGGTAGGTGAGATGCTCATGGTCGAGTCCCATGAGTCGCAGGATGGTGGCGTGCAGGTCTCTTACATGGTGGCGGTTTACCGCAGCCTCATGCCCGAGCTCATCGGTTTCACCATAACTCGTTCCCGCCTTTACTCCTCCACCGGCCAGCCAGTAGGTAAATCCCTTCGGGTTATGATCGCGTCCCCCATTCTTGCCCTGCGATACCGGTTGCCGCCCGAACTCACCACCCCAGACAACCAGGGTTTCCTCCAGCAATCCGCGCTGTTCCAGGTCCTCAAGCAACCCGGCAATCGGTTGGTCAATCTCGGGGCAGTGGATTGAGAGGTTTTCCTCCACCCCATTATGGGCATCCCAGTTCTGCTGCTGGTGACCGCCTCCCGAATAGAGTTGCACGAATCGCACCCCCCGCTCCACCAGGCGCCGGGCAATAAGACACTGCCTTCCGAAATGAGCTGGAGGAATACTGAGCTTGTGGTCGCCTTTGGGAAGATTCAATCCGTAGCGCTCCCTGGTCTGCTCATCCTCCGAGGAAATATCCAGAGCCTCAGGAGCAGAGGTGTGGAGCTGGTAGGCCAGGTCATAGGTCGCAATGCGGGCACTGAGCTCCGAATAATTTTCACGCCCCCGGCGGTGTAGTTCATTAAAGGCATTGATCGCATCCACCTTTTCCCCCTGCATCGCCATTGTCACGTTGCCCCCGGGTCTGAGATTAAGAACCGGGTTTCCCTGTGCGCGCAGGACCGTTCCCTGGTAGGCAGCAGGCATGTAGCCTGCGGTCCAGTTCGCTGCTCCGGGAATTGGCCCACCCCGGGGATCAAGCATCACGACAAACCCGGGCAAATCCGCGTTGGATGACCCAAGTCCGTGGGCGATCCATGCTCCAAGGGCAGGATGTCCCTGCAGAACGCGTCCACAATTCATCTGCAGGTTGGCTGAACCATGGGCAAAGGAATCCATGTATAGCGACTTGATGACCGCCATCTTGTCCATGTGATTCGCTACATTCGGCAGGGCATCGGAACACCACAGGCCGGATCTACCGTGCTGGGCAAAGGAGCGTTTCGAACCCTGTAACACCGAGTCGCGCATTTCGCGGCGGCGGATCTCCATCTTGATCTTCTTCCCACTGCTCTTCTGCAGCTCGGGCTTGTAATCAAAGAGGTCCATCTGGGACGGACCCCCGTAGAGATAGAGATAGATACAGGCCTTGGCCTTGGCTGGAAAATGCTGCGGTCTCGGGGCAAGAGGATTCAGCAGGGTCGAGGCCGGTGCCGCAAATACCCGGGAACCGTCGAAGATACCCGAGAGCGAGATTCCAGCCATGGACGTCCCGAAAGTCTTCAGGAAGTTACGGCGACTCTGCGCTTCAATGTGGTCCGGTAGAAGAGACATGGTGAAATCCTGTCCTGTCAGTCAATGTAGACGAATTCGTTCAGGTTCAGCAACAAGGAACACAATTGCGCCAGAGCGCGTTGCCTGATCGTCGCTTCCCTGTCTGCATGGATGAGGAGAGTCTTGTCTTCCTGCCTGCCTCCAGCCTCTGGAGCCGCCCATGTGACCTTCTCCCCTCCCCTTGACACGTGGACATTGCGGTAGTGGACCTGCGCGCCCCATGTTCTCAGGCCGGCCAGACCCGCCGCCAGGGGCTGCTCCATCATGTGGTCAATGTAGGGCTCAGGGCGATTATCCAGGAAAACCTGCAGGCGATTTCCTGTCGTTCTCGCCTCCAGCCAGTGCCATTCCCCCCGCTTGAGGGCGGCTGGAGCCTCAGCACGCTGGACCCAGTTGTTATTATGTGTTCCCACGACAAGCTTGCCTTCGTCTAGGTAAAGACTCACCTCATACCCAATCCAGTTGTCGGCCCCTGTCTTAGGCTCCCGGACATTGAGCAGGAGCCCGGCAATGGACCCCTCTTCAATCCGGACCTCGGCCTTCAGGGAATCCCCATCCCCGAGAACTCCGGCTGCCTCCCACAGGAGCTTGGGGCCTTTCTCCCTCGCAACTGAGATCATATTCTCCCGGGACGACCAATTACCCCCGTAGGAAGACCACCCTGGCAGGACGGCCTGTGGATCCAGCTGCTCCGGGTCAGAAAATCTGGACTTCGCGTAGTCGATTTCCGCCACGCCGTAGGTCCGGCCGTCAGCAACAATAGTCAACTCATCGATGCTGACCTCTCCTCCCCACGCACTCACTCCCACTCGCCCTTCGCCCACAATGGGATCCGGGTCCAATGCCTTCAATGGCTCCTTGGACCCGTAACTAACCAGGATACTTCCCCCCTGCAGGGTAATGGCAATATCCAATTCCCTCCGGAACTCATGGAAAGCCCGCTTGGACAAGGTGGTAATTTTTTCTCCCTGATGGCGAAGGATCGCTATCTCCCCCCGGCCCTTGTCCAGAAGCACGCTATAGCCATCGAAGACTCCGCCCCCGGGCCTGGCCCGAAGGAGAACCGAAGACCGCTCGGTGATTCCATCAAGCAGGAAGCGCCCAGAGACCATGACATCTCCTGAGGAAACACCGTAGAGGGCATAAGCTGGCCAATCACGCTCTGCATTGACGATACCTTCATATCCCCCGGTCCACTTCCCCTTGTGGTATTCCCATCCGGTATCCGGTCCCCGCAGGAAACGCCCGGCGGGCAGACTCTTCTGGTAATCGTTGAAAAGCGCTGGCGGAAAGTCGGGACGAAAGGAGATCCGTCGCACCTGCCGCTCCTGTTCCTTCTCCTGGCTCGTAAGGAAGCTGCTACCAAGCCTGTGCTCCTCTTCCGTGGGATTCCGGCTCAACACCATCCTGAATACCGAGGAAACAGGATCGGGCTGGGCCAGCGCTTTCTCTGCCAGCCGCCCCGCATTCTCTGCCACGAACTCACTATTAAGAAGGAGAAGGGCTTGTGGTGCCACCGTTGTCGTGGGGCGCACCCCGAGGGAACCCTCGGTATTTGTATAGTCAAAAATTTCAAAGAAAGGGTAAAGCATGGTACGCTTCACAAAGGCATAAACGCTACGACGACGCTGCTGTTCGGGAAGAGACCATTGCCAGTTCCGACCAGGCTTGGAAGCTCCGGCGACGACTTCCCCCGCGAGGGCCGGGAAGAACCCACGTCCCCCCCGTTCGGAATTGAGTGCCCCGGAAGACTTGAGAATCGAATCGCGGATAGCTTCCGATTCAAGCCGTCGCAGGTTTGCACGCCAGTGGTGCAGATTGCCCGGGTCAATCGTCTCGTTACCCCCATTCCCGGCCGAGGACCTCTGCCAGGCCCGGCTGTTCATGATAACCCTGTGCAGGTGCTTGATCGACCAGCCATGGGTCATGAACTCACGCGCCAGCCAGTCCAGCAGGGCTACATTGGAGGGAGGACTCCCCGCCTTACCGAAATCATTGGGAGTCGCTACGATTCCACGTCCAAAGTGCCCATGCCAGAGCCGGTTGACCATTACCCGGGCGGTCAGAGGGTTCTCCCTCCTCACCACCCAGCTGGCGAAGGCTCGACGCCG
>PAQU01000022.1 GCA_002709395.1 Roseibacillus sp.
GCCACCTCTTCGGCTTCCACCGCCACCTCTGCGGTCTCCGCCGCCACCTCTACGGTCTCCGCCGCCACCTCTGCGGTCTCCACCGCCTCCGCCACCCCATCCACCGCCGCCACCACCGCCACCACCGCCACCGCGGGGAGCGCGTTCCTGGGCTTCGCTGATCCGGAGGGCGCGCCCTCCCATGTCCTGACCATCAAGGCTGCCGATGGCTGCTTCGCCCTGTTCCTTGCTGTTAAGGGTTACAAAGGCAAATCCGCGGGGGCGACCGGTTTCACGATCCAGAGGAATATGGAGATCGACTGTTCCGCCAAATTCTTCGAAAAGGGCCCGAATTTCGTCTTCTGTTGCAGAGAAGGGCAGATTGCCCACGTAGAGTTTCATTTTGCTGTATTATGCTTCGGAGTGCTAACCGGGGCTCTGGGTATTCGAGGATAGTCGAAAATCAGATCCTGCCAACAGGCCGATGGGGATTGAACTAGGACGAAAACTGGACAAGAGCGAGAGAAATCGCAAAGAATTGGTAGGAATTATACGGTTTTTTCGGGGGCGGGGATAAAAGGAACTACTGCTGCCATGTTATTCTTGATTTTGAAAGGCGGCAGCCTCGCTACGACGAAATGTTTCAATATGGGGCAGTAAATTGTCCCAGAACTTTATGGAGCGGGGCATTCAGGAGGAGCCGGAATCTGTGGAAGAGCAGATTTGTAAGAATTGCGAAGGTGTCATCCGGTCGCTAGATAAGAGGGGTGAAAGTTGCGATCTTGGCTCATCCAGAGAACGCGCAAGCTCCTTCGGTTCTGAGGGAGATGCGTGACGTGCTGGAGGCCAGGGGTATTGAGGTGGTAATTGAAAAGGAGAGTGCCGAGTTGATCGGAATGGACGGAGTGGAGAAGGCCTGGGAGGGCGCCGAGTTGGTGATTTCTCTGGGCGGAGATGGGACTCTTCTGAATACGGTCCACCGGGTTGGCAGTTGCGAGGTCCCAGTTGCCGGGGTTAATATCGGGACGCTAGGCTTCCTGACAGCGTGCACAGCTGCTGACGTGGAGAAATTTGCGACTATTCTCGCGAGAGGTGAGCAGGAAGTTGTTGAGAGAGCTGTTTTGAAGGTTTCGATGAGGGAAGAGTCCGGAGTGGAGCACACGTTCATGGCCCTGAACGAGGTGGTCCTCATGCGTGGCAGTACGGGACGATTAATCTCTCTGGAGGCTCGTGTGAATGGTGAAGTGCTCAACCGCTATCGGGCTGATGGTTTGATTGTGGCGACGCCGACCGGGTCTACTGCCTATTCGCTAGCTGCCGGTGGCCCTCTGATCGACGAGCAGGCAGGGGTTTTTGTGATAACACCGATCTGTCCTCATAGTTTGAGCGATCGCTCCCTGGTGCTTGAGGATAATTCGGTGGTTGAGGTGGTCGCCAAGGGGAGACATCCGGACGCGGTTCATTTTACGGTGGACGGGAGGGATGTCCTGCGCCTGAGCAGCGAGAGCATTGTGAGGATCGAGAAGGCTTCAACACCACTTCAGCTCGTTCGTCTTCCGGAGCACAGCTACTACGAGACACTTCGAGGAAAGCTGGGGTGGTCCGGTGGCTAGACAGCAGGGGTGGACTCGGCTAGTTGTAGGAAAGATGAGATACGAGCAGATTGATAAGGAGTTATTTGTAAGGAATCGTAAGAGGCTGGCTGACTTGCTGGAGCCAGGGGCAATGGCGATTGTTCACGCCAATGATATCCTGCCAGCCAATGCGGACGGGGTGCTACCGTTCGTGCAAAACCGGGACCTATACTACCTCTCAGGAGTTGACCAGGAAGAGACCGTCGTCATCATTTTTCCAGATGCGGCAGAGGAAAAAGACCGTGAGATTCTATTTGTGCGTGAGACCAGCGAGCTTCTCTCGATATGGGAAGGGGAGAAGTTAAGCAAGGAGCAGGCTATCGGAGTCTCCGGAATAGGACAGGTTAACTGGAGTAGTAGCTTTGAAGCGCACTTTCACCGTTTAATGCCCCAGGCCCGGTCGGTATACCTCGCAACAAATGAGCACCTGCGCGCACAAGTTGTTGTTGAGACGCGTAATGCCCGCTTTATCAAGGAATGCCAGGGTCGCTATCCGTTGCATGAGTATCGCAGGCTTGCGCCTCTGATGGATGAGCTCCGGGTGATCAAGGACAAGGTGGAGCTCGAGCAATTACAAAAAGCGATAGATCTAACGGAAACAGGTTTCCGGAGGGCGTTGGGCTTCATCAAGCCGGGCGTGGGAGAGTGGGAGATTGAAGCGGAATATCTGCACGAGTTTGTGAGTAAGCGGTCCAAGGGATTTGCATACCCCCCAATCGTAGGTTCAGGAAAGAACGCCTGTGTGCTACATTACGTGGACAATAATGAGACCTGTAGCGACGGGGAAATGGTCCTGATGGATGTCGGTGCGGAATGGGCTAATTGGAATGCCGATATGACCCGGACAGTTCCGGTTAACGGGCGGTTTACGGAGAGACAAAGGGATGTCTATAATTCCGTCTTAAGTGTGCAGCGTGGTTCGATGGACTTTCTTCGTCCAGGCGTGACGCAGCAGGAATGGCGGGATTACACCATCGAATTGATGGAGGCTGAATTGATCAGGCTTGGTTTGATTGACGCGGATGATGCCAAGGAGCAGGACCCGAATGATCGCCATCTGGTGAAAAAGTATTACATGCATGGAATCGGGCATCACCTGGGGCTTGATGTCCATGATGTAGGTAATGCCTACGAGCCGATCAAGGAGGGGATGGTATTCACTGTTGAACCAGGAATATATATCAGGGAGGAAAATCTCGGGGTGCGCATTGAGGATAACATTCTGATCGGACCGGAGAAGAACTTGAACCTTTTTGAAAACTTCCCCGTTGAAGTGGAGGAGATAGAAGAGGCTATGAATTCCTGACGGGTGTTTTCAGGCGAAGTGACCCTAGATAGGAAAGAAACTTCACTGCTATAGGAACTCAGGGAGTTCGGCACTGAGCGCACCGAGCAACTCGTTCATGCTGGCAGCTGTTTCGTTGCCCATATTGCTGATGCGGAAGGTCTTACCCTTGATCTTGCCATAGCCGCCATTAATGAGGAGATTGTGCTTGTCGCGAACCGATTTGATAAACCCCGGCACATCGATCGCGAGGTTGTTGGCTATCGCGGTAAGCGTCCTGGAGCGAAACCCTTCGGGTGCAAAATGCGCAAAACCAGAATCTTCAACCCACTGGTGAACGAGGGTATTATTTTCCAAGTGGCGATTGTAGCGATGCTCCAGCCCCTCTTCCAGGATGGATGAGACCATTGAATCAAGGGCATAAAGAAGGGCGATGGCGGGAGTGGAGGGAGTGTTGTTCTTTCCGTGGTTCTTCTCAAATTCAAGAAAATCAAAATAATAACCGCGGTCGGTAATTGATTCGGCCCGAGCGAGGGCAGCTTCGGAAACTGTGAAAACAGAAAGCCCGGGAGGAAGAGCCATGGCCTTTTGAACTCCAGCCAGAAGAACATCGATGCCCAGGTCATCAGTAGGAATGGGAACGGCGCTGAAGGAGCTCACGCTGTCCACGACGAGGAGGATGTCATCGAACTCATTCACTACGGAGGCAATTTCAGAGAGCGGATTCATCACTCCGGTTGAAGTTTCGTTATGAACGAGAGTTACAGTGTCGAATCCTCCTTCCGAAAGTTTAGCCCTGACGGCCTCGGGATTGATAGGTTCTCCCCACTCAGCCTGTATCTTCTCAGCTTGTTTTCCGCAGCGAAGGGAGACATCAAACCACTTGTCGGAGAAAGCACCACAGCAGAGATTCAGGACCTTCTGTTGAACCAGGTTTCGAATTGCACCCTCCATTACCCCCCACGCGGAAGATGTTGATAAAAACACGGGGCGGGTGGTGGAGGCGATTTGTTGCAGCCCCGGCTGGATGGATGCGTAAAGTTCCTCGAAAGCAGCTCCCCTGTGCCCGATCATCGGGGTACACATGGCTTCATAGGTAGCAGGAGAAACGTCGACGGGACCTGGGATGAACAGTTTTGGCTGAGGCATTGGGTGTGAGCCTCGCGATGGGGAAGGCAGCTGTCGAGCGCGTTTGCGATCAATTATTGATTAGCCCTTCACTGATCCTCGTAAAGCTGATGCTCAAGCTGTATTTCCAACCGCCGCCTGCCTGCTTCCTTGCGCCATGGGCTGGCGCTGTTCTCGACAAGGCGGAGAATCTCAACTGATGCCTCCCATCGGGGGAGAGTTCCGAGGGAAAGAACCTCAACAGCATCGAAGGCACAGCGTGAGAAATAAAACCATTCGCTTGGCTCTTCCGAGTCGGTCAGATTCTCCCGCCGGACCACGTGATAATAGGCCTCCAGAGCTGACTGGGATTGCTCGAGTTCCTCGTAGACCTGTCCTTTAAGCCAGAACAGGCGGTTGCTTAGTGGGTATGGGATGTCCGGTTGCGACAGGACATTACTGTAGATTGTGAGTGCAGCTTTGAGGTCGCGTTCGCTTCCCATTTCACGGTAGGCGTCTGCAGCGAGCATGTGGGCATCGAGTTGAGCCGGATTTGAGTTGTCGAGAAGGGGTTGAAGGTTGGCGAGCGCCTGCCGGGGAGCACGGTCGATCTGGCTATGGGCAAGAAGAAGCCTGGCCTCGGTAGCCAGGTCTCCTTCGCCATTGATTATCTTCATCAGTAGACTCTCTGACTCCGCATTCGAATTGGCTCCGCCAACTTTCAGGGCAGACCGAGCGGCATAATAAAGTGCGGTTTCCGAGAGCTTGGGGTCTTTGGCGGAATCAGCAATCATCTGGAACCTTGCCTGAGCTTCGCCCAAGTCTCCATTGTGGAAATAAGCCTCTGCCAGTTTAAGGTGAACGACAGTGCTCATGTGACTTTGCTTGTGGTCGCGGAGAAAGTTTTTGGAGGCGATAATGGCGCGTTCCCATTCGCTGGTCAGGCTTGCTATTCTCAGGTGGACATGGAGTCTGCGTAAATCCAGCCTTGTATCGAGAGTGGTCTCTCCAAGGGCTTCCAGTTCTGCGATGACTCGCCGATGGGCAGTCGCTTGATTCGGTTCCAGTCGTAGATATTCTTCCGAGATCGCAAGTCTGGCTTCGGGAATTCGTGGATGTTTCGGGTAGCCTTGCAGGAAGGATTCCAGCATGGGGCGTGTATCCCCGGTCCCCAGGGACGACTGGTAGAGCGCGCGCTCAAGAAGAAGCGCGGTACGCGCTTCAGAGGCCCCCAGCGACTCGAGCAGGTGTCGAAAGCCTGTCTCGTCATTCGCTCTCAGCAGGCTGATTCCGGCATTGATAGCGCTAACCTGTCCGCGGCCGGAGGGCGCGGATTCATGAGCCTCAAGGAATGCCGATGAGGCGGAGTTAAAGTCATCTTTTTCAAAATTAAGGCGTGCCAAAAGGAGGCATGCTTCCTCTCTCAGTGCTGAGGATGCAGAAGATTGCTCCAGTCGTGTCAGGGTGAGAATGGCGTCTTTCTTGCGCTGGGCGGCGATCTGAAGCTTTGCGGTTTCGAGTATGGCGCGGGACCACAAGGGATGGTGGCTCATGTTTTTTGCAAGCCATGCCAGCCGAATTTCGGCTTGGTAGTTGGACTTGGGGCTGTTTTCCCGAGCCAGAGAGAGGGAGTGGTAGAAGAGAGCAAATCCTGTTCGAAGTGCGGTTGCGGGAGAGACGATCAACTCTCCTTTGCCAGCCTCGGGCAGTGATTCATCTGGTGGAGTGAAGTTGGCCCATAAGGATAACTGCGAGATAAAGCGTTTTCGGAGCGTGTCTTCAGAGCTCCAGTTGTGGAGACGATGGAAGGCAGTTTCCAGGAGTGGGCTTCGGGGGTGTGCGTCAAGCAGGGTGATAAGTGTTTCAATGGCTTCATCTGGTCGCCCGCTATGATGGAGGCATTCTGCAAGCAGGACCTGTGCGCTGTGCCTGATGAGGGGTTGGATAGGCTGGGGTGGGGCGATAATGCTTTCGAGCAGGGGGATTGCATCTTTCCTGCTTCTGAGTGCAGTTAGTTGAGCCTTGAGATAAAGGGAGTGGGCCTGCTGATTCTGGTTGGAAGAGTCGGGGGCGGTTGACAGGAGTTTCTCTGCTTCGGGGATCTTATTCTGCTCAATGAGAATGGTGGCATTGAGGAGGCGCGCTTCGTGTGACAGGCGTGTGGTGGGGAGAGAGGAGAAGGCCAGAGTCAGAAGCTTGTTGGCCTTTTCAGGCTGTCCGAGTGCTACAAGAATATGTGCCCGGGAAAGATGACTCCGATTGCGGAGAGTAGTGTCGCTGGCATTCTCCAAACGAGCGAAGAGCATGGAGGCCTGACCGAGTTCGCCACGGAGGATATGGGCATGGGCGGACCAGAATATGGCCTGTTCGTTCCCCATTTCGATGCCAGGCTGAAGGTGCTTGAGGGCCGAGCTGCCAATCTGATGGGTGGAGGAGGGTTCCTTTTCGAGTCTCCCTGCCCGGACGAGGGCTTCTCCAAGTCTTGCCCTGATGACTGTTTGTGCTGAAGGGTTGTCCTTGAACTCCTCCAGGGAGGTTGTGAGAGGATCAATAGCAAGGTCAGGCAGTTGATCTTGCAAGGCGGTCACGCCCTTTTTGAAGGATGGGTTCTGGTGAAGGACCTTGTTGAGATCTTGTCCCGGTAGCGAGGCAGGGATCAGGCTGACGCCAAGAATCAGAATAGCGCGACGGAACACGAAGCAACTATAAAGCAGCGGCTACGTATTGCCAGAGTAGAGTGGGTTATATGGTGCCAAATGAGCGATCTCCGGCATCCCCAAGGCCTGGACAGATGTAGCCTTGTTCGTTGAGGCCGCGGTCGAGTGCCGCAATGAAGACCGGGAGGTCGGGGTGCGCGGCTTGGAGCGCGCGAACACCCTCAGGGGCTGCGATGACGCAGGCGAAGGCGATTCGGGAAGCACCCTGCTCCTTCAGAATCCGAACCGTTTCAATTGCGCTTCCGCCGGTGGCCAGCATGGGATCAAGTATTATTGTGTGGGAGTCGGGGAAATTGACGGAAGGATTAGGGTAATAGACTTCAGGCTCGAGAGTTTCCTCGTTTCGGCGCAATCCGACGTGCGCTACGATGGCCTCGGGAATGATCCTGAGAAATCCTTCTGCCATGCCGAGTCCCGCTCTGAGGATTGGCGTCAGAATGATGTTTCGAGAGAGAGAACGGCCCTCCGCTGATTCAAGGGGAGTCTCTACGGGAGTGGGCATGGTCTCCAGATCCGCGGTGACCTGGGGCACCATGAGAGCAGATATATTCTGAAGGAGACTGCGGAATTCCTGTGAGCTACAGCGTTTATCACGCAGGCGCGCTACCCGATCGGAAATTAGTGGATGATCCAGGACAATCACGAACCTGATGGCTTAGGTTCAGACAGTTGCCGGCTGCCGAGTATTTCACGTAATTCGGACTGAGTTATCCCGAGTTGCCGGGCCGATTCCTTCAGGTCGCTCTCATTTCTGTCTAAGGCTCTCTGGCAAAGTTCCGTCTTGAGCCATTTCAGAAGTCCCTGCTCAGGTTCGGGAACTGTGGAAAAAATGGTTTCAAAAGCTGAATTGAGTTTCTGGCTTTCAGAAAAGGGGCTTCGAGCAAAGGGCATATCCTCTGGCAGCAGGAGATCTGTCGTGGATAGAGCGCACGCCCGAGCGATTGTGTTTTCCAGTTCCCTGACGTTTCCTGGCCACCGATGCTTCTGGAGGGATTCGATGGCTTCTCCGCTCAGGCGCATACGTGCCATACCCTGCTTGCTGACCAAACGCTGCAGGAAGAACTCTGCGAGGAGGGGAATGTCCTCCGGACGGTCCCGAAGGGGAGGGAGATTGATCTCAACTACGTTGAGGCGGTAATAGAGGTCTTCTCGAAAATGTCCCAGGGAGACCTCCTCGGCCAGATCCTTGTTAGTGGCCGCTACGATCCTGACATCACTTCGGAGGGTTTCATTACTACCTACCCGGGAAAAGGTTCCTTCCTGGAGGACGCGCAGGAGCTTAACCTGCACAGATCCGGGCATGTCGCCGATTTCATCAAGGAACAAGGTGCCCTCGTCACATTGCTCGAAACGCCCGGTTCTCCGTGCTACCGCCCCGGTAAAGGATCCCTTCTCATGTCCAAAGAGTTCGCTTTCAAGAAGGTTCTCAGGGATAGCCCCGCAGTTTATGGCTACCATGTCAGCCTGTCGTCTCGGGCTGTATTCGTGAAGTGCCCGGGCTACCAGTTCCTTTCCGGTTCCACTTTCTCCCGTAATGAGGACGGGTGCATCAGTCTGAGAGACCCGCCCGACAATTTTGAAGACTTCCTGAAGTGGGCGGGAGACCCCGATCATCTTGACCGGTTCATCAGAGTCCGGAAGAGTTGGAATATTGTCATGGGCGCGCTCCCGATGCTCCAGATTCTGGAGGGCTGACTCCACAACAGGGCGGAGTTCAAAAGGAAGAGACTCCTTGCGGAGTACATCCTGAGCTCCGCGTCGAGTAGCCTCGATGATCTGGGAGGTTGAGGGGAATCCGGCGGTAAGGATCACCGCGGCATTAGGGTTTTTTGCTCGTATCCTGGAGAGGAGCTCAAGTCCATCAAAGGGCTTGATCTGGATATCAGAAATAACGAGGTCAATCTTGGTCTTGTCTGCGACCTTGACTGCGTTTTCTCCATTGTCACAGCGAAGAATGCGCAGGTCCCCGGCCTCAAGGTGCTTTGTTGCCCAGTCGAGGAAGTCGAGATCTTCGTCGACAAGTAGGATTGTCTGCTCCTTGCTGGCGGTTGCCATGATCAGTCGTCAGATAGCACCAAAGCGACGATTGCGACGAGCATATTCGTCGATCGCCTGGCGAAGATCGGCGGCTTTGAAATCTGGCCAGAATTTGTCGGTGATGACGATCTCGGCATAGCTGATCTGCCAAAGCAGGAAGTTTGAGATGCGGCACTCGCCCGAAGTGCGGATGAGGAGATCGGGGTCGGGAATGCCAGCGGTGTAAAGGCGGGTGGCGATGCTATTGCTATCGATGGATTCGGGATCCAGATGCCCTGCCGCAGCTTCGCAGGCGATTTGACGGGCAGCATCCACGATCTCCTCCCGCGCTCCGTAGGAAAGAGCAAGAATCAGATCGAGTGCCGTGTTTGATGAAGTTTCTGCAATAGCCGAGTTGAGAGCCTCCTGACAGTCCTCCGGAAGATCATGAAGCCTTCCTATTGCATGGAGGCGAACTCCCTGTTTGCTCATCTCCGGTATCTTTTTCTTAAGGAATTCCCTCAACAGTGCCATGAGAGCCTGGACCTCGGTCCGGGGTCTGCTCCAGTTTTCCGAGGAAAAGGCGAAAAGGGTGAGAAACTTTATTTTAAGCTCCTTGCACGTTTCGACAACCTCGCGCACCGATTCAGCCCCTGCGCGATGACCATCCCGTCGAGGGAGGCCTTTTTCCCGGGCCCAGCGACCATTGCCATCCATGATGATGGCAATATGTTCCGGGGAGTGGGGATTCCGCTCTGACATGTTGACGAAGGATGATTCTTAGAAGCGCGTCCGAACGTTGTGGGGGCTGCGGATAAAATGGCTTCAGCTTCTCAGAGGAGAATGGTCTGTTCCCTGTCGGGGCCGATGCCGACATACTTTATTGGGGCTCCCGCCAGTTCAGAAAGGCGGTTCAGGTATGCTTGTGCATTTTCTGGAAGGTCGTCCCAGGTTCGGCAACCTGAGGTGTCGGATTTCCAACCGGGGTGCGACTCGTAGATAGGTTTGGCCCGTTCCCAGGCATCCCGCTGGGCAGGAGGGAAGAGTTGTTCTGTTCCATCAAGATCATAAGCCCTGCAGATCTTGATTTCTTCAAGTTCATCTAATCCATCGAGGTTTGTCACCGCCAGATCGGTTACGCCATTTACCATACAGGCAAAACGCAGAAGCACGCAGTCCAGCCATCCACAGCGGCGCTTGCGACCGGTAGTGGCTCCGAACTCCCTGCCAAGTCCATGCAGGTAATCGGAGAACTCTTGGTTCTCCGTGACATGTGCGCCTTCTCCAACGCGTGTGGTGTATGCCTTGCAGACTCCTACCACTCGGTCGATAGCCACCGGCGGCAGGCCGCTACCAGTACAGGCTCCGCCAGATGTAGTATTGGAAGACGTGACAAAGGGATAGGTGCCAAAGTCAATATCAAGAAAGGTTCCCTGGGCGCCTTCGAAAACAATGCTTTTTCCGGACCTCCAGGCGTCGTGGAGGGGAGGAATGGTATTGGTTACATGTGGGCGAAGTCTCTTCAGGGCATCTTCAATCGCCGTGAGTACGGTGGTTGCATCATGGGGAGGCATTCCATGGCTGCTCAGAAATTGATTGGCATCCTGCAGGCGGACGGAGACCAGTTCCCGGGCCATCTCCGGATCAAGGAGGTCGGCCAACCGAACGCCATTTCGGGTGGCTTTGTCAGAGTAAGCGGGACCAATGCCCCGCCGGGTTGTCCCGATTGCAAATTTGCCACGAGCCTGCTCCTGAGCCGCATCTAGATCACAATGGTAGGGGAGGACTACATGCGCCCGGTCAGAAATCAGAAGGTTGCCAGGAGCAATCTTAACGCCTTGTTCTTCAAGGGTGACGATCTCCTGCACGAGGCCGATGGGGTCAATGACCACCCCGTTACCGATTACGTTCTGTTTGTCAGGCCAGAGGATTCCGGACGGAACAAGGTGGAGAATATACTTGTTTTCACCAACGATGACGGTGTGTCCTGCATTGTTTCCTCCCTGCCCCCTGACAACGAGATCCGCATCTTCCGTAAGATAGTCGACGATCTTTCCCTTTCCCTCGTCACCCCATTGAAGTCCGTTAACGATCGTGTTCATGAAAAAATAGTCGCTTGGCGGTGACGTGCTGGGAGGTCAGGGCCTTTCAGTTGCCTGCTGAGAGGAATTACTTTGTCGCAGCTATAAGGTCTGCAAACTCCTCAAAGAAGTAGGAGGCATCGTGAGGGCCGGGTGCAGCCTCCGGGTGATACTGGACAGAGAAGACCGGGTCAGAAGTGGAACGAATGCCCTCAACTGTTTGGTCATTGAGATTTATATGGGTGACTTCCACATTGGAAGGGAGGGAGTCCCCATCAGTAGCAAAGCCGTGATTTTGTGACGTAATAGATACTGCGCCGGAGCGGAGGTCCTTGACCGGTTGATTGCCTCCACGGTGGCCGAATTTCAGCTTGAAAGTCCGCCCGCCAAAGGCGTGGGTGAGAATCTGATGACCCAGACAGATGCCGAATATGGGTTTTTTGCCGATAAGCTGCCGGATTTCCGCATGGATATAATCGAGGGCCTCCGGGTCCCCTGGGCCGTTAGAAAGAAAAATCCCATCAGGGTTGAGGGATAGCACATCCTTGGAGGAAGTGTTCGCACTTACCACGTGAACCTCGAATCCATTCTGACGGAGTTGGCGCAGGATATTGAATTTGACCCCGAAGTCATATGCGACAATCCGGTATTTCGCCTCGGGAAGATCCTGATAGTGGCCCTCCTGTCCTATGCAGGGGTTTGGGATGGTCCATTTGCGTGATTCCTCCTGCCATGAAAAAGGTTTAGGGGTAGTAACTTCCCGGACAAAATCTGATCCGGACATGAGAGGGGCTGAATTTGCAGCCTCGACCGCTTCGTCCTCGCTCAATTCGGTGGTAAGACAGGCCCTCATGGCACCGGCTGAGCGGAGGTGCTTGGTGAGTGCGCGGGTATCGACGTCCTGAATGCCGATGATTTTCTGTTCTGCCAGATACTCCTGAAGGCTTTGCCTAGACCTGAAATTTGAGGGCATGGGGCAGAGTTCCCCAACCACAAAGCCACGGACATGAGCCTGGGCTGATTCGGAATCTTCAGGGTTTATTCCGTAATTACCGATGAGGGGATAGGTCATGGAGACGATCTGTCCCCGGTAGCTGGGATCCGTAAGAACCTCCTGATATCCGGTCATCGAGGTATTGAAGCATGCTTCGCCCGTCGAAGTTCCGGAGTGACCAAATGCCTCGCCGCGAAATACGCGACCGTCTTCCAAAGCCAAAATAGCGTCCATTCGGCAGGGCCGATGCTCGGGTAATGACAGTTAATAGCAAGGATTAATTGGCCGGAGGGAGCAAAGGAAAGGGGCAGAGTCACGGGAACTCGCAAGGGTCCGGCCAAGGCTCTCCAATGTGAATAAGATTACTTTGTTCCTGGCCTTGGAAGATGTCTGTTAGCGGGGATAGGAAAAGGAGGGTTTAGGCTGGCTGGATATGCCATATCCTGCCCTTGGAAATCGCCATCAGCAGGCTGAAATAGGGTCAGGGGGTCTTTGGTGGGGTCTTTGGTTTGAGGTGAAAGTCGGCAAAACCAAGGAAGCTATTCCAGTCGAAGTCTTCGATCGAGTGCCCACCTTCCCGGAGATGGTATCCCACCTGGCTTGCTATCAGCGCTTCACCGACCGGAGGAGGGGATTCCGCGGTCAGGAGCGTCTTTTCCCCAAGGAGACGGTATACCTCGCCGGCATGATATGCGGAGAGGTATTCGCCTCGTGGATCTGCCCAGGTGTCTTTTAGCCCACTATGGACATAGACGGGACGGGGTGCGATACACGCCAGGAGCATATGCTGGTCTATTGGCAGGTCATCTTCCTGTTCGACAAACTTCCACGCGTTACGGCAGAGCCAGTAAGGAAAGCGTGTGACCATCTTCTTCAGGGTTTCCCCTGATTTCCGGCGCCAGAGCGCTGCGCCTGCGCAACCCGATTGGGCTGAGATTGCGAGAGCAAAACGTTCGTCCTGGGCCGCGGTCCAGAGCGCGGTTTTCCCCATTTTTGAATGGCCCATTACCGCAACGCGGGTGTGATCGATATCCTGGTCGGTTTCGAGGTAATCCATCGCGCGCATTGCACCCCATGCACATGTTGAAATTACCCCCCACTCATGCGCTTTGGGGAAACTCTGCCCTTCTGGGTAAAAGAGCTTGTGAATGCCACTGCGGAATTCCACCTCATTGTGGCGGACGAGGTCCTCATGGTAGACTGCAACAAATGCGTAACCACGATCGATGAATTTTCCGAGAGGCCATCCGTTCCTGAGTTTCTCGGGTTGCAGGATGGATGACTCGAAATCCTTGCTCCCGGTATCCTGAAAGCTGTGCTTGAGAAAACATGGAACCGGTTTGCTGGCTCCATTGGGGATGAAGACGATCACGTGCATGGCCATCCTCCCAATCTTGTTGCTCAGATGAATCTTGATATCCTTCCGGGTTGCTTTCCCCTCCATGAAATCGGGCCTGACCTTAGCTACCTCGAATTCGACCTGCAGTGGAAAAGCCGGCTCCGGAATGCATCCATAGATGAGGTGGCTGAAGAGGGAAAGGATCTCCGGTCGCCGAATAGTCCGCCATTGTTCAGGGGTCGTAATCTTTTTTCCCTGGGAGCTGATCAGAAGGGGAGGAAGGTCGTAGTGAGGGGTCTTTCCTTCGTCATAATTCACGTCTTTGTCGTATTCCTTTGCTTCGCGGGCAGGGGAGGCCTGGGTAATGAAGAGGAATGCGATCCAGGAAAGAAGGAGCTTCATGGTAGGAGGGGATGCAAAACGGAGATGGAATGCAATGACACTCTCGGGGAGATAGCCGGATCTTCCTGACTACGAGAACCCGGGCAAACCGCTGGCTTGCCAGTCATGACTGGATCACTGAGTAGCAGGACAGTGGAGCAGGTTGATGGTGACGGAATTGTTGCCCCTGAAGAGTCCCTGTGACTGCGATTTGGAGTAAGGTTATCCTACGGTCAGCAATTCCTTTCCATCACAGTCCGGCAATTATTTTTACGAGCCTGTCATGCAGGCAAGTGCCATTCCTTACGAGGTTACAGAGGAGGGCATCAGGGTATGCCTGATTGCCACGCAGAGCAAGAAGCGCTGGGTTTTTCCCAAGGCCTCCCTGGAGGGTCGTTGTTCCCGGGAGGTCGCAATCAGGGCTGCCCGGGAAGAAGCGGGGGTCTCGGTTCGAATTAGCGAGAAGCCGGTGGGGCGCTACAAGAGGCTTAAGGGCAGTTGTCTATATCTGGTAGAAGTATTTCCTCTGGAAGTGACCGCTTACTTGAGGGGGCGGCGTGAGATTGGCGAGCGGAAGCGAAGGTGGGAGGATGCAACCCAGGCGGCGCAGGTCCTGGTTAACCCTGAGTTGCAGGACATGCTGTGGAGGGCTTTGAAGACCCTGGGGCCACAGCTTACGGCAGGAGCAATGCCGTCAGGTCGCGTGCAGGATCAGATGAGCTAGGTTGCTTGCTCTCCACGGGCCATGACCACCTTCCCGGTGCGGACAGTTTCGATAATATCGAACTGGCCGAGCATGCCAACGGCAGCGTCCACCTTGGGGGAGTCACCGGTAATCATGGCCACCATGGAGGTGGGGGTAAGGTCGACGGTCTTGCCGTTGAAGTGCTCAATGATCTGGAGAGCATCCGTGCGCTGTTGAGCGTCTTCGGCCAGGAACTTGATAAGGAGCATTTCCTTGACCACCGCATCGGCAGCGGTGTGCTCGTAACAATGAATAACGTCGATGAGCTTGCTGACCTGCTTGATGATCTGTTCCAGGCCCTCAGGAGCTCCCTTGAGGCCAATGGTCATCCGGCTGAAGTGATGATCTCTTCCCTGTGATACCACCAGTGATTCGATGTTGTATCCACGCCTGGCAAAGACCTGGCAGATGCGCATGAGCACTCCCGCCTTGTTGTTGACAAAGATGGAGAGAGTATGGGTAACCTCGTCAGGATTTGAAGTGACGGGGGTATCGGTGGTGACGATTGTCCTGGCCATGTTATTGAGAGGATTTCGTTTTCCCTGAGGAGGATGCAAATGAGTGGGAACGCTGGATCTCCTACGTGGAGCCAACTGGCTTGGCCATTTTCGTCTTTGGGGGCTCGATAAGCATGTCTTCCAGCGCAGCTCCGGCTGGGATCATGGGGAAGACATTATCGGTCTTGTGGCATTCCGCGTGGATCAGACAGGGGCCCTCGTTGTAATCGAGAGCCTTTTGCAGGATGCGGGAGATGTCAGCGGGCCTTTTAATGTTGTAACCTTGTATCCCGTAGGCCGCCGCAAGTTTTACAAAGTCCGGGTTGCCTTCAAGGTCGACGCCGCTCTTGCGGTCTTCGAAGAAGAGTTCCTGCCACTGGCGGACCATTCCCAGATAATGATTGTTTAGGACCAGAATCTTGAGGGGTAATTTGTGAAGGGCCGCGGTAGCCAGTTCAAAGAGAGTCATCTGAAATCCTCCGTCGCCGACGATCGCTACGACCAGGTCGTCCGGGCACGCAAACTGAGCGCCTATGGCAGCCGGGAAGCCGAATCCCATGGTCCCTGCTCCGCCGGAGGAGAGCCATTTATAAGGTGAGTCGTTCTTGTAAAACTGGGCGGCCCACATCTGATGCTGTCCCACGTCGGTCGAGATGATCGCTTCGCCATTAGTCAGATTGTAAAGCTCGTCAATTACCTGCTGCATGCGAAGGCCGCCCTGCTTCCGGTAGTGCAGGGGATATTTCTTTTTGTAACCAGCGAGATGTTTCAGCCATTCTGAGGTGTCGAGCTTTTCGGCTCGTTTATTTAGCTCAATGAGAGCCGCCTTGGCATCACCGATGATCTGCACATCTGGCGAAATCATCTTGTTCATTTCAGAGGGATCGATATCCACGTGAATAATGCTGGCGCTAGCTCCGAATTTGTCAGCCTGGCCGATGATCCGATCGTCAAATCGTGAGCCTACGTTGAGGATGAGGTCAGCCTCAACGATGGCCTTGTTGGCATAGGCAGTGCCATGCATGCCGAGCATCCCGAGAGAGTGCTCGTCTGTTTCAGGAAAGACGCCTTTGCCCAGCAGGGTGGTAGTTACCGGGCAGCCAAGAGTCCGGGAAAGCTTGAGCAGTTCATCGCCGGCGCGGGATATCATACAGCCCTGGCCTGCAAGGATCACCGGTTTGCGGCTTTGATTGATCAGCTTGACGGCTTGCTCGACACAGTCCTCGTCGATCTCAAGGGCACGCTCAGGGTGGTAGCCGGGCAGATTGACGACAGGATCGAGCTCCCCATCAAAAGGATCCTGAGAAACGTTCTTGGGGATATCGATGAGAACTGGCCCCGGTCGTCCAGTCGTAGCTATGTAATGTGCCTCCCGTGCGACCTTGGGGAGGTCATTGGTCTTCTTCACCAGAAAGTTGTGCTTAACCACCGGCATCGTGATGCTGAAGATATCGGCTTCCTGGAAAGCGTCCTTGCCCAGCATCCACAAAACCTGCTGTCCGGTAAGGACAATCATCGGGACAGAATCCATCTGAGCGGTCATCAGGCCAGTCACGGTATTGCCTGCACCGGGTCCAGAGGTTACCAGTACCGCAGCGGGCTTCCCGGTTGCCCGGGCATATCCGTCAGCCATGTGCACGGCTCCCTGTTCATGGCGAACGAGCACGAACTTCATGTTCGTGGGGACCGTCTCCAAGGCATCAAAAATAGGAAGAGCGGCTCCACCGGAGTAGCCAAAGATATACTCGATCCCGAGATCATCGAGGGTCTTGAGGAGTGCTTGGGCTCCGTCCATCTGCTCAGATTTCATGAAAATTGAATTTATTTTGAAAAGATGAACAAAAAACTAAATTTGTCGACCCGAAAATTGGACAAAAAGATGCAAAATAACAATTTTCGCTCAGGTGATTAGTTGAAAATTAGAAATATAGAATGAAAGAGTTCAAATTAGACCATATTGAGCGTGGAAAACTGCATTTTTATCCTAAAGGTGTAAAATGAATGACAATTTTTGAGGTCGCTATGCCTGTGCTCCTCATGCGCGATTTCTACTTTGAAACCTGCACGAGGGAGGCCTTTTGGCTCTTCCTGGGGTTTCGCGATCGAGGACTGTTATAAGATCTCCTCCGATCGTTCCGACTTGGAAGCGACAGGAAAAAGATCAGGACGCGAGGGTATCTGGAAATTTTTCTCTCCAGCATCTCAGAGCGAGTTTGATTTCTTTCTCGCTGCGCCGGGGTGAAAGCTCCCATACGTGCGGCAATTCCGGTTTCACATGCCGGAGCAGGGCATCGTAATCAAGGGTGCCGGTAAAGGGAACCCGGTGGTCACGGTCAGGCCAGTCAACATCATGGACATGAGCACCAAGGAGATGCTGGCTGATCTCCTGTAGCCAGTGATCATGGTCAAGAAGTCCCAGGTTGTGTTTGAGTTGAACATGGCCAAAGTCATGCCAGTAGCCGATCCACTCGTTGCCCGAGAAGTGCTTCTGGAGAATAAGCATCTCTTCTTCGGTTGGGACATCCTCATATCTGGAGCGGGATTCGATAGCGAGTTTGACCTGATACTCTGATGCTTTTTCAACGATGGTCTCAAGAGCTTCCAGTGAGCGTTGAAAATACAGCTTTCCGGTTTTTCTGCGTTTCTTGATGCACCTTAGTCTGATTTTTTCGAGACGGGCTTCAGCCGTATTCCCCTGCTTCAGCATGTGGGCAAGTTTCCCGGTCCATTTTCGGTGAGGCATGCGAGGCACGGAACCCATATGAAGAACCAGGTAGCGAGCCTTGAATTCTGCAGCGAACTCGAGGGACTTGAGAGTCATGTCCATTGCTCGTTTGCGGTCATAGGGTCGATGCGACGTGAATTCGTAAGCGTCGGGAGCGTCAATCAGGACTTCCGTTGGCGAGGGGAAGTAATTGTGGACGCCGCAACAACTGAAAGAGTCACCTGCAAAAGCCCGGCGTATCCCCGGGATTTTCGACACCGTCATTCCATGACTTAATTCGATATCGCGGACGCCGAGATTGAGAATCTCATCGATCATGGACTCGCCATCCGAATGGCGTGCATTGTTCCAGCAGGTGGAGAAAGCAAGCATGTCGAGAGCGGGTTCCCTGTCGGAGTTCGCCTGATGTGCGATGACCCTGGAGGAGGCGTCTCCCCTTTCAACGGGGGGATAGAGCTTCAGGTGCTTGAAGGCATTTCTATTGCCTCCTTGCTGCAACGGGTGCCCCCCGACTACGGCGATGAAGGCGGAACATATACAGGCCGTTGAAAAAAAACAGGACAGACAGGAAAGCTACAGTTAATTGCATGACCGCCATCGTGGCGACGTGATCATCATGTGCCATGGCCCGGGCGATCTCGGTTGTGCGCAAGGCGTTGTGCATGAAGTCGGCTTCACCGCTGCTGATAGCGGCCTCCACGTAGCCGCGGTCCGTTGTAGAATGCTGAACAAATCCCTGTTGCCCCTTGTGGATCAGGGGGACCGCTCCAAGAAGGCATACTGCCACTCCAAGGTTGGCGATGAGGACTAAAGGGAGTCTCGTGCGAACGGGTTGATCCCCGGCCGGGAGGGAGAATGTGGTGGGGGTCATTGACTGAGGCTGGTTGGATCGATCGCGAGAACAAATTCTCCGCGAGGTGGTCGATCAGTAAACGTCCGTAGCAATTTCAGGGTTTGACCTCCATATATGTTTTCAAATTTTTTAGTTAATTCCTTGGTAATGCTAACATGAACAAGAGGGTTTAAATTCGTTAATATTTCGAGTGTCGAAACAAGGCGATGCGGAGACTCAAAATAAAGGGAGGTATGACCCCGCTTGAGCGCAGCCTGCAACTCGCGCTCACGCTTGCCCTTCTTGTAAGGAAGGAATCCTCCGAAGGTGAAAGGGAGGGGAGGGAGCCCCGAGGCGACGAGAGCGGTGGTTATGGCACTCGGGCCAGGAAGGACTTCGTAGTTGACGTCTTCCTTGATGCATGCGCGAAGCAGTCGATGGCCTGGATCTGAGAGGCATGGTGTTCCGGCATCCGAAATCACTGCGATATGCTGGCCTTGTGACGCTTTCCTGAGGATCTCAGGGACACGGCGTGCCTCGTTGTGGTCGTGGAGGGATACAAGCGGCTTCTCGATCTCGTAATGATTCAAAAGCTTGCGGGAATGCCTGGTGTCCTCGCATGCGATCAAGTCTGCGGAGCGCAGGGTTTCAAGGCCCCGCAGGGTAATGTCCGCCAGGTTTCCTATGGGCGTGGGAACAAAAGAGACCAGGGGCGAGGAAGGTGTTTCGGACATGGAGAACCTATAAATGAGCTCGCGGGAGACCGGAAGGGTAGAAGGGCTGAGAATTGTCCATGATGAACAGTTTGAGCCGGCTTTTTCCCCTTTGTCTGTGATCTTCTAAAAGCCCTCTGAGACACGGGAGACGATGCCCTCGGTCGCCCGCTTGATAGCATCAACGAGCGCACTCTGGCGGGCTGTCTGCAGGTTTGGGTCTACAAAGAAACGGGTCAACCCTCTGGACTTCCCGCTTGCCAGGACCCTGGCAGGGTTTGCGGCATCCACGAGGGACCAGTTCAGGTGCGCTTCCATTTCGAGTTCCTCGGAGCGGAGGGTGTCTTCCCGGGTTGAGCGAGCCTGACGATATTCTATCTTTTGAAGAGTCGTAAGAAGGTGAGCGTCAGCTTGATCTATCGAAGAAACACGGTAGGTGCCATCCCGGGTGATTGCATCTACAAGGCTGTTGGTTGTCAGGGATGCAGCGCGAGGAAGCTGGGTCTTGTTTTCTACCATTGCGACACAGAGCGTTTGCACCTCGGAGAGGTGTTCTGGCTTGGCCGTGCCCCAAGTGTATCCTGTGCAATTAACCTGGCTCAGAGAGATTATCAGTGCCGGGGCAATATGGAAGAAGAGGGCGATTGCCCTTATTGTGCCGGGGGTCTTGACCATGTTCTCTATTCGGCAGCTTGGAGGCTTTGCAGACGGTTCCGGGCGCGGTCATGTAGTTTGCCTTTGCCGGTTTTCCGAACAACTTCCTGGTAGTAGATGCGGGCAGAGTCCTGCTGCCCCTTCTTGAAGTAGAATTCTGCTATATCAAAGGTTCGCTGGAGGTCACGGGTGTGAATTTCAGAAATCATCTTCGTTGCCTCGGTTGCGGCCTTGGAGTTGGGGTAGGATTGCCGTAAGTCAGCAAAGGTATTCAGTGCGCGATCGAGATTGGAATTGTCCTGGTTGCCCTTGCTGGCTCCTGCCATGAGCATTTTCCCGATCTTGAACTGCGCCTCCGGCGCGTAGGGGGAGCTTGGATACTCGTCTACCACTTTCTGGTAGGCGGAGATCGCTTCGGCGGCCTTCCATTTCCTGCCCTCATAAGCTTTGCCGATAGCGTACTGGGCCTTGGCGGCGGATGGCGCGCGCGGTGCATTGTCCCGAACGGTTCCGAGCATGGAAACGAGTTTCTTGATATCCAGTTCGGGTTTGAACCATAGCAACTTGCCTTTCACGCTCCCCTCTGCAGCCGCATGAGCGACTTTGGCCTGGCTGTCACGAGCTTGGGTGTAAAGCGGTGAGGCTTGGTAGCGGCTGATCACCATTTGATAAGTTTCAAATGCCGCATCAAGTTTCCCCTGTTGTTGGAGAAGCTGAGCCTGTCGGAAGCGGGCGGAAGCGGCGACTCCTGAGTGAGGGTATTTGTCTGCGGTACCGGAGTAGAGGCTAATCGCCTTCTTGCTCCTGCCCGATTTGTCCGCAGCCTGAGCTCGGTTGTAGAGTCTCTTGGCGTCGTCATCAGAGCCCCGATGAGCACCTGCGATGGGAAGCTCTGTTTCGGTTTCATTGGAACAGCCAGCGAGAAGGATGACCCAACCAGCAAGCAGCAGAGCGCAGCGGAGACCGATCATGGGCTGAACCCTAGTGCGCCCTCGTGAAAATCCAATCGTGATTTTAGACACCTAAGGAAAGCGAACAAACAGTGTGATTAGATAAGAGTCGTTGTTACATGTGCCGTTCACTCCTGTCCCATTTCACGAGCGCGGGCTGTCGCAGTGTTTACAGCCTCTATGCAGGCGGCGCGGAAGGCGTGAGCCTCAAGAGCTTCCAGCGCAGCGATCGTGGTGCCGCCCGGAGAGGTGACCATGTCCTTCAGTACGGCAGGGTGTTCCCCTGTGGCCCGGACCATGGTGGCAGCACCCAGGACCGTCTGGACCGCGAGTTCCCTGGCTTGGTCACGGGGAAGGCCGTTTTGAACTGCTCCGTCGGCAAGGGCTTCGATGAACAGGTAGACGTATGCTGGGCCACTTCCGGAAAGTCCAGTGACAGCATCCATCAGCGATTCCTTGACTTCCACCGCTACCCCAACGGAACCGAGAAGGCTCCGGGCCGTGGCGCCGTCATTCTCCGTGGCAGTTTGCCCGAGGGTAAAGGCCGCTGCGCCCTGACCTACGAGTGCCGGGGTATTGGGCATCGAGCGTATTATTCGTGCTCCCTCCGCCACTTCGCGTTCAAGTTTCTCTACGGTTAGGCCGGCAGCGACGGAGATCACGAGCAGGCTTTCGGCAGTGCTCCCGGAGTCTCGAATCTGGTGAAGAGCAGCAGGAGTGTCGTGGGGCTTGACTGCCAGGAATAGAACGTCAACAGAGGTGGCAACTTCGGCGATTGACTCGGCAGCTGAAACACTCCGATCCTTCAGGAGGGAGTCGAGGGCGGCAGGGTGAATATCGTAGGCCACTACATCGGCCGGCGAGACCGCCCCAGCATCTATGGCTCCGATCGTAAGGGCCTTGCCCATTTTTCCACATCCAATGAGACCGAGTTTCATGGCATGAGCTTCAAGTTTCATGAGCCAAAGTTCAAGTTCCTTGGAGCTTCCCGGACAGGAATCGGTTCTTTTCGTTCAGCTTTTCCTTGAGAACCCCTCGCAGGCGGGAAGATTACCTCCATGTGCCGTGACCGGATCCTGAGATTGGCTCGAGGAATAGGGGGCTTTCCAATGAGTCCCATGAAAAGAGCCTTAAAGGGAGGCTCTTTGTCCATTGTGCTCCTGGTGGGTTGTGGTGAGGAAAGAGAGGAAGGGCCTGTTCCCAGCCCGGATTCCGAATCTGCCGAAGCTCCACCGACTCTGGACACTCGCAATACGGATTCAGGAGGAGCAACGGGGGAAGGGAATTCCCGGGTCGCGGGGAAGGGTGCCGGGGGAGAGTTGCCGAAGGCAGGAGTTTCGGTTCGAAGCGCAGGACCAGAGAAACAGGAGGTTCCGGCTGTCCCAGAGATAAAAGATGATCAGCCTGATTTCGTTCCTGGGGCGGGCGTAGCGAAGCCCTTCTCTCCGCAGAAAGTCATCCACCCTGTCATTGCAAAGTTGTCGCCCCCTGAATTCGTTGACGAAATCGTGACAATCCCAATGGCGATTTCATCAACTAGCGCGCTGGCTTCCCGTCACGTTCAGCAGGGTCTCGCTTTCATCCAGGCAGCATGGGATTTTGAGGCTTACCGGCATTTTTGTGCTGCTCTTCAATTGGATCCTGATTGCCTCATGGCCTACTGGGGGATCGGTCTGGCGCTTGCGGCTCCCAATAACGAATTTTCAAAGGAACGTCAGATCGCAGTAATGCGGATGATCGAACTTGTCGATGCCACGAGGGAGGTGAACGGCGAGCAGTTGCCCATAGCCAGTAAGATGGAGCAGGACTATGCGCTCGCCCTGGCAGAATTGTTCAGGTTGAGAGGCAAATCGAATGAGGCATTCAGGAGTCTTTCTGAAAGGTATCCGAACAACCTTCAGGCAAGATGCCTGGCCATTTATCTGGAAAGGGATGGGTTTGATGATTTCGGGCCTCGTCCCAAGCAGGCAGCCGCCATGCGTGAGATGGAACTGCTCGTAGGAGAGAATCCGGATAACGTCGGGGTTCTCGGTTTCTGGGCCATGCTGCACGGGGAGGCTCCGGAGGCGACGACCACGTTGCGGGAGCAGATTCTGCCGGTAGCAAGAAAGATTGCACGTAACGCGCCGGATTTCCCTCCGTATCAGCACCTCCTCGGACATTTCGAATGGCGCTGTGGAAATCACATGCTGGCGGAAAATGCCTTGGCGCAGGCAAGTCAACTATACGAAAGCCACATGCAGAAACATGGCCTGGGTGTTCATGAGTGCGAGGGGTGGGTGCGCTCCCAGCTCTATCTTGCAACAGCCATGCACAGCCGGGGAAAATTTGAGGAAGCCCTGGCCATTGCGGAGGGACTTGCAGATATTGAGGTGAACCCGGAAAGGCTGGCGTCCAGAGGAGCCAGTCTTCTGATATGGGAGGCCAAAACGCTGGCGGCCCGATTGTATCTGGCCCGGGGGCGGAAGGGTGATTTTGGAGAGGCGATAGGGTCTCTTCCGGGTAAGGAGGATGCCTTCCTTGCGCAGGTAAAGGAACGGACCTTGTCGGTATTTTATCTGGAGTGCCTCATGCAGTATCTTGAGTGCAGAAAGGCGCTCGAGGAGGGGGAGGTTGAGATTGCTCACAAGAAGCGTGTTGCCCTGAGTGCGATTCTTGAAAGGCTGGATGGCCTCAAGCCGCAGGCCTTCAAAAGTGCGTCGATCTCCGAGTATCTTCGCGCATTGGGAGGGGTGAAAGTCTATGTTGCTGAAGCACGTGGACTGGTGGCGCTAGCGCGTGCGAGCACCGATGCCCAGAAACAGATTGCCCGGAGCTGGTTCAAGAGCGCGGTGGAGAAACAGCAACGACCGACGCTCCTCATGCCGCCGGTCGTAGTCTCCCCGATGGAGGTGCGTCTTGGTGAATTCTATCAGGAGACCCAGCAATATGATAAGGCGGTGGAGAGTTACCAGGCCGCTATCAGGCGACGCCCCAATGACCTCGCCTCCCTGCAGGGATACCGTGATTCCCTTATGGAGATTGGCAGGGAGGAGGACGCGCTGGAGGTGGAGAAAATCATCTCCGCGGTTCAACGGTGATTCTTCAGTCAGGCTGCTTCCACGTCCGAGGGGTTGATTCCCCGTAGTTCGAAGACCCGGAGAATGGTCGCCTCGATAAGGTTGGCTGGACAGGATGCGCCGGCGGTGACCCCGACCACAAGAGGGCCCTGGTCGAAAATCTTGGAAGGGTAGTCGCTCTCAACCTCTGAGCGCGCCTCGAGGTCATAGCTGGCTATTTTTTCGAAGGATGCGAGACAGCTGGCATCCCTGATAAAGAAAGTTGGCAGGTGCTCCTGGCCTATTTCGACAAGGTGGGTTGTGTTTGAACTGTTGTAGCCTCCGACAACCAGAAGAATGTCCAAGGGGTTACGGAGCATCTCGAAGAGGGCGTCCTGTCGCTCCTGGGTGGCACCGCAGATGGTATCAAAGACTTGAAAGCGTTCTGCGGACCCATCGCGATCAGTTATGGCCTTGCTTATTCGGCGCTGAATCTCCTCCGTTTCGCTTTTCAGCATAGTGGTCTGATTTGCAACCCCTACATTTCGAAGGTGGAGATCAGGGTCGAATCCCTCGGAGGTAGCGCCTTCAAAGCGTTTCAGGAACTGCGCAGACTCGCCGCCATTGCGGATGTAGTCGCACACATAATCAGCCTCATCGAGGGTGAGGATGACAAGGTAGTGGCCCTTCTGGTCCTCGCCCTGGGCCCGGGATGCCGTGGCCCGGGTTTCCTCGTGCCCCTTCTTTCCGTGGATGATTGAGGTCGTGCCAGTTTTGGCGTAGTTGCGAACACGACGCCAGACTTTCATGACATCGCCGCAGGTCGTGTCGATGACATAGCATCCGGCTTCGCCGATTTTGTCCATGAAGGAGGTAGGAGCACCGAAGGCGGGAACCAGCACGACATCATCCTCAGTGAGGGTGTCGTATTGCTCGTTCATCTCCTTCCAGGGAAGAGACTCGATGCCCATGTCTTCCAGTTGCCGATTGACCTCCGGGTTATGGATGATTTCCCCGATGAGGAAAATCCGGTTATCAAGGAAGACCCTTCGTGAGGCATAGGCAAGATCGATGGCTCGTTCGACTCCATAACAGAACCCGAACTGCTGGGCGAGACGGACGGTGGTGGTGCCGATGGTAAGGCTTCCTCCGCTCTTGCGGATTTTCTCAACGACGGGAGAGCGATAGTGTTTTTCAACCTCGGCCTGGACCTTTTCCATGACCTCTGGCCGGCGCACATTGACGCGTTTGCGCTTTTGGGCGGGAGCGTTGCTCACGAAGAAGTATTGGCTGTCTTGGCGTTGATTTCAAGCGCGGCAGGGAGAGTCTGCTGATTTTGCAGGGCGCCCGCCTGTCCCGCGGGGAGTTGCGCTACTTCTTTTCCCACTTAAAATAGTCCGGAACCGGGCTGGAAATATGCTGATGCATGCGGCTCGCATAACCATTTGGCCGCCCCGGGACATTGGGATCTCTCGTGGGAAGCTTGAGAATTCTTTGCTTAAGGGGTTCGAGGACCGACTGCGGTTGGTGGTCCAGCGCATTGAGCGCTGCCACTGCGTGGTAAGCGCTCGAGGTGACCGGGTTGCTGTTAGTGAGAAGGACGTCCAGTGCCCTGGCGACGGCCGCTTGATTGGCGGACTGAGACACGATTACTTCAGCTGCGGCGATCTGCACGCTCCGGGAGGGGTCCTGGAAAAGGGAAGAGATCTGGTCGTGGAGCGGCTCGGTTACATTTTTTGAGAGGTAGAGACAGGCGAGGGCAGCCCAGTATCTCTGCGCAGGAAGTTTGGCCTTGAGCATTGAAGCGATCCGCTCGGGAGTCGGGTTGGAATCCAGAAGAAGGTCAGCAGCCTTGCGGATCTCCTTGATTGGATAGAGCTCCGGTCTGCGAGCCAGTTCGGCTGGAGTAAGGTTATGCTTTTCCGCTACATCGTGGAACATGCCTTCCGGGAGCAGTGCGACGTCGAAGGTCTCGGCGAGATTGCGATAAAGGGCTTCCCGCATTGTGAGCAACTGGTTCCGGAGCGCTGGATCCGCCGCGAGATTATTGGTTTCATGAGGGTCCGCAGAAAGGTCGTAGAGTTCTTCCGGGCTTTTCCTCTCCCAGAATGCGGATTGGATCTTGTTGAGTTTTCCTTGGCGGTAAAGACGGCGCCATAAGCGGGTTGTCTGGGTTTCCATCTGGTAGTGGAGGACCTGACCATGGGGGAGGTGGGGCATAAAGTTCCGGATATAGACGTATTTTCCATCTATGACCGTGCGTGAACAATCAGGGCGTTCGTCCATGCGGCCGCGGAACCCGAAGGAGTATTTGGGCTTCTCGGTCACGTATTTTCCCAGGAACGCTTTGCCCTGCTGGAAAGCGGGAGGCTTTATGCCAACCAGTGAGAGCATCGTGGCCCCAAGGTCAACAAATCCAACAAGTCGTCCGGAACGCCCTCCGGCTTTGTACTCGGGGGGGCGGAGGTGTTTCCATTTCTCAGGGATGTGAACGATCATCGGGACATGAAGGCCGCTCCATCCGGCATAGCGTTTTCCACGGGGCATGCCAGATCCGTGGTCGGCCCAGAAAATGACAATCGTGTCCTCCGCAAGGCCCTTCTCCTTGAGGGCTCGGAGGTGAGCACCGAACCAGTCATCCATCTGGGTCAGGCGGTCATAATACTGGGCCCAGTTATTACGGACGACCGGGGTGTCAGGGTGGTAAGGAGGAACAGGAATCGTGGCCGGGTCGTGGGTAGTCTTGGCGTCGCGGGCACGTATCCGGCTTTCGTGGGTGCAGGTCTGGTTGAAGATGGCAAAGAAGGGCTGGCCTTTCTTGCGCTTGCCGTAATGGGCCTTCCCGGAGGACTCATCCCATATCGTTCGAAGGTCGTGCTCTATATTGTAGTCGGTTTTGGAATTGTTGGTGCAGTAATAGCCGGCTTCCCGCAGGAATTCGGGATAGAACTTCAGCCACTTGGGCCTGGATGCCTGTGACCGCATGTGATGGGCGCCGAGAGAAGGGGCATACATTCCACAGATAATGGTCGTACGGGCAGGGGCGCAGACCGGGGCTGTCGATATCGCGTTCGTATAGAGCAGGGAGTTTTTGGCGAAGGCGTCGAGGTTCGGTGTCGTGGCGTGCTTGTCCCCGTAGCAACCAAGGTGTGGGCCATGATCTTCGGCGGAGAGCCAGAGAATGTTAGGGCGGTCCGCAGCCGACAGGGTGGCGAATACTCCGAGACTGGCAAAGAGAAGGAGGGCGAGGCGGTAACTAGGCATGGTGAGGAAAGGCGAGGTAGGCCTTGGCGTTTTCATAACAGATATTGCGAATGAGTGAATCAAGGAAGTTCCGGTCGTCAGGGAGTTCGCCATTTTCAACGTCGGTGCCGATGAGATTGCAGAGAAGGCGGCGGAAATATTCATGGCGCGGATAGGAAAGAAAGGATCGTGAATCAGTCAGCATTCCTACGAAGCGGGAAAGAAGACCCACTGAGGCGAGGGTTTGGATCTGATCTGCCATTCCACGCAGGGTATCGTTATACCACCAGGCTGATCCCCACTGGATACGTGCAGGAGTCGGGCCCTCCTGGAAAGAGCCACAGGCGGCCGCGAACAGGGCGTTGTCACGCGGATTGAGGTTATAGAGAATCGTTTTCGGCAGGGCTCCAGAACGGTCAAGAAGATCGAGGAAGAGGAGCAATCGCTCGCCCTGAGGCCAGTCTCCTATTGTGTCAAATCCGGAATCGGGGCCCAGTTTCTCAAAGTAACGACTGTTTGGATTTCGCACGGGAGCGAGGTGAAGCTGCATCGTCCAGTTCCGCTCCGTGTTCCAGCGGCCAAGTTCCTGCATGATGAAGGCAGTGAATTCGTCGGCCTGGTCCTTGTTGGCAGCCTCTCCCGTGCGTGCTCGCTCGAAAATGTGGGAGGCCTCCTTTTCGCTACAGGCCTCGGTCGGACAGTAGCTCATGCCGTGGTCTGAGAGACGGCATCCTGCGGCATGGAAGTCGTCATGGCGTTTGCGCAGGGCCTCAAGAAGGTCGGGGAGCGATAGGATCTTGCGGTTACACCTCTTTTCCAGGGCGTCACAGAAAGAGTTGAGCATCCGGGGTCGTTCGACCATCACGGCCTTGTCCGGCCGGAAGGTGGGATAAATCCTGGTCGTGATACCAAGAGACGCGCACTCCTCATGATGAGAGAGTGTGTCTGAAGGATCGTCAGTGGTGCCTACCGTATCGACCTGAAATCGGTTCAGGATCCCATGTGCACAGAAATCTTTCTCAGAAAGACGCTCATTGGCCTCATGCCAGATGGATTCAGCAGTATCGGGATTGAGGAGAGTCTCGATCCCGAAGCAGCGCCGAAGTTCCAGGTGAGTCCAGTGAAAGAGCGGATTGCCAGCAGTATGAGGAACGGTTTCGGCCCAAGCCTGGAATTTTTCGCGGGGTGAGGCAGTCCCCGTGATGTGAGATTCGGGAATGCCATTCGCGCGCATCGCCCGCCACTTGTAATGATCCTCTCCCAGCCACAGGCTGCTGATGTTTTCCCAGCGTTTATTGGAGGCGACCTCATCCGGAGGAAGATGAGTGTGGTAGTCGATGATGGGCTGGTGCGCAGCCACCTCATGGAAGAGGCGTTCGGCGGTTCCGCTGTGGAGCAGGAAGTTGTCGTCGAGGAAGGCTCGCGGCATGACTGGACGTTAGAGTTCTCCGCGGAGGGAGTGAACAGGAATCTTCATGCTTCCGGAATTATGACCGGGTGACCAGGAGAGATCCAGTCATGGCCCTGTACGCTCTGCTGCAAGGCGATAGTAGTGTCCGCCTGGTCTGCTCTGGTCGGAGAAGATTTCGACCCGGGGGCTGGTCGTGGGCTGGACGGTAGCGCGAGGAGACCAGTTGATACCGTCCGGGCTGGCCTCGATGGTATAACGAATGCCGGGACGGGCATCGAATTTGAGGGTAAAGTTTGTGCCGTCATGCTGCGCAGAGGAGAATCGAAGGAAGCTGCGGGGATCGGTGGGGTCGGTGTTGCTCTGATATTCGTGGAGATTTGACCGCCGGTCAGAATCCAGATCAAGGGTGGCATCTACAGGTGAATCCGGGTTCAGATTCCACAAGAGTTCCCAGGAATCGGGAATGCCATCTCCGTCGCGGTCGGCACGTGGGTTGTCCGTGTTGGACCCGCCAGGAGAAATAAAAGGCAGGGGAGTGATGATGGAGCTGCCGTTGGACTGACGGCCGGAGGAGACCCCCCGCTCCTGTAATCCCCAGGTCACCTCGTCGATGATAGTAGTCCCGGTTGACCGGTAGAGGCGGAGAGTTTCGCCCAGTGCATGAAGGCGGAACGGAAGGTGTCCAGTGCCGGGTGAGTCGTCGGCCCGGTAGGAGACAAAGCCAGCAGGTCCAATAAAGCTGAGCGGGGGTATGGAGAACTGTTCACGGCCGGATATGCTGAGGTCATCGGTCAGTCTCAGTCCTTGCATCGCGACAGGACGTGTTCCGCTATTGTAGAGTTCGACAAATTCCTCCTGGTTCTCGCCGGCACTGGCAAGCCACTCGTTAATGAGGAGGTTGGAGGTGCTGCCGAGTGTCGCATTGCCGGAATTGGCAGCTCCGGGGGTTGGAGAGGAGAGGAGGCGCCATGAGCTGTTACTCGAACGCCCGATGCTTAACGCGCGGATTTGCGCCCCATAGAGAACCCGGTCGAGTTCCTGGCCGGTATCGTTGAAGAAAAAGAGTTGTCCGCCATGAGAGGGGAGAGGGGTTCCGGTATTCAGGTTGTCCGGGGCACTTGAGGGTGGGAGGCCCGGGTCGCAGGATATGACGAGATGGCCGTTCCCAGGGATGACAAGAGGGTCAGGCAATTTCCAGCGGGTTCCATCCCGGGTTCCTATTGTAAGTGAGTATCCACCAACGGATTGTGGTTGAGGAAGGGTATTGCGAAGTTCAATCCAGCCGGGGGGGGCGTCCTCGTGGGAGGCGAGTAGCTCATTGATCCGAATGCCGCTGTCCGGCGGGAGATAGTTGGGGCTTCCGGGGCTGCCGGATCGGCTGAAGGCACGAATGCTGCTGCCGCCGTCGGGATAGCGGCCATTAGAAACGTCTTCGTTTTGGTTGCCGTGGTTGATGGTCTCGATTCCCAGTCCATTCCGGTCGATTAGCTGGATTGATCCAGCTCCCGACTGGAGACGCAGTTCAAGGTGTTCGCTTCCTCTTTGATTATCAGCCCAAAGGCGGAGATGGCCGCCGGGAGGAAGAAAGGAGAGGGATGCATAACGGGCTGTGGAAGCCCCGTTTCGGACGTGGATATTGTGCAGGGAAACTGGTTTCCGGAGGTCCTTGTTATAGAGCTCCAGCCAGTCGGAAGTCCCGGGAATCCGATTGGTCATCCACTCGTTTAGGCTGAGTGCACTTTGGGGAGCCAGTGGGATGATGGATTGGTTGTCGGAGCCAGGGGAAGGAGAGCTGAGTGACCATTCGGAATGCCCTCGCGTGACTGAAAGATCGGGGACCTGAAGCCCGAAGGAAAAGGCTTCAACTCGATTTCCCAGAGCGTCCGAGAGCAAGAGAGTTTCTCCACGTGAATTGAGAGAGAAAGGGCTGACTAACCCCGGAAGGTTCTGGTTTTCCGAGCACCAGATAACGAGGCGATCTCCACCTGCGATCTGTGTTCCCCGGGGAAAGACGAACCTACTCAGGTTGGTTCCTGCGGTGCTGAGGCTCCAGCCTTCGAGGTCGACGAGGTCAGGACCGGGATTATGGAGTTCGATGAAACCGGGAAAGTCACCGCCATGAGGCACGGACTCCTGGTTCTGGGCGAGCACCTCCACAATGCGAACTGCCGGTTCGTCAGTGCCCGGCTCAGGTTGACCGGGGCTGCCATTGACGCGGTTACTGGAAATCCAGTTCGCAGGATCATGGTCATCTCCCGAGGGATCGACAAGAACGAGGGAGTAGCCGTCTCCATCGGCAGATTCAGGCCAGCCATCCTTATCGTCATAAAGAACGGATACAATGGTATTGCCGAGGCCGTCTTCCAAAGCGAGGCGTTCTCCGCCATTGGAGAGGTTCCCCGCAAAGGTGCCGAATACAGGGATGCCAGGGTAACGCTCGGAAAACGCATCAGGATCGTCGTTGGAGCTGAGCAGGAGCCTATCTCCGGGGCCTAGTTGCGTATCTTCGGGGAAAGTGAACTCTATCCCGCGTAGTTTCATCAGGGTGAGATCGACTGGCAGGGTTCCGAAATTCTCGAGTTCGATAAATTCAAAGGCATTGGCTCCGACCGGGTTGTACATGATTTCGCTGAAGCGAAGGGTGGGAACATCTGGTTCGGTCAGGAACGTCGATTCGCTGAGGGCACTCCATTGATTATCTTGAAGAGTGCGAGCCCTGATATGCTGGGATTCCGTGATGCGGAAGGGGCGGGGGTAGATCCGGGAGGTTGCAGAAGTCCGTGGATCACTTCCATCCGAGGTATAGTGAATGATGCCACCATTGGAATTCAGGGAGAGAGGGGTAGCAGGGACAAGGGGGCCGCTCGGACGACTGAATACCGGGGCGTTATCCGACCGGTAGAGGTCCGCCTGCTTCATGTGTTCGATGATGATTCTACGGCGGTTAGGGACCCAGTTGGAGCGAATGGAGGTGTTGATGCCGGGGAGCACGCCTGATAATTCGGAGCTTAATTCCTCAAACCGTTCCAGATTCCTCCCATCCTCCAAGGCTCCTCCGTTGAAGAAGAGTCTGTGGAAGCGGTCCGCCCAGCGCAAACGGAAGTCGGGACTGGCCCTGAGGGACTGGTAGAGCCTCGCTATGTCCGAGCCTCCACCAAGTTCGCCGGTGAGAGTATTGCCACTGACGGACCTCCCCTGGTTTCCGAGAGACCATTCGGCATCCCAGACGTAAAAGCGGAACTTCGCCCCGGGTTTTCGTTCTCGTGCCGCTCTCCAGTTGTTGTGAGGCCAGTCGCCTGTCCCCCCGTAAACATTCACGAGCAGGTAATCAATGAAGTTGTCGATATCGAGGAGTTCCTGCGCCGCCTCGTAGTTGCGGCTGTCTCTCATGTTGCGGAGGACCACGTTTTTCATCTCATTCCAGGCGGCGGAATCTCCTTCCCTGACTTCTCCAAACTGGGCGATGACATCCCATTCCTCATTGCCCCCGTGCCACGAACGCATGAAGTCATCATCTATTCGTTCGGTAGGGTTGTAGTAACCCTTGTATTCCCCATTGATGAACAGGTTTACGAAGGTGCCCCGCGCGCCGATATTGTCCGACTCGATCTGCATGCGCCGGACGTATTCATCAACGATGAAAGGGTTGCTGTGATCGTTCATTCCGGCTCGCAGGGTGATCCGATCGAAGAGATCCACCTCGGACCCCTCAAAGAAGGGGTAATGCAGCATTGTTGGACCGTAGTCTCCGCGGAAATAGAGCCTGAAGGAATACTTTGAGGCGGGGAGGCCTCCGTTTGGGTTGTAGCGGCCGCGTATATAGTTGCCGCCCTGGACCCGGAGGCCGCAGTTTACATGGAATCCGGAATTGTCCCTTTTGATAAGCTCGGCAGAGACCGGGCGTTCCCATGCTATACCTCTATTTGGGGTGTTCTGAGGCTCCTGAATCCCCGTTGGTCCCCAGAGATTGCTGCGATCGGTTGCCAGCGAGATTACCGGCAGGGAGCGGATGGAAGAAGGCGCGTTGTAGAAATAGCTGTGGGTTACAGTCTCGGAAGGAAGAATCCGGCGGCCGAATGCAGCTGCCCGGATGACGCTGGTGCTGGAGATCCGGATTGGCTCGGTATAGAGGATGCCATTACGGGTAGTCGGTTCACTGCCATCTGTCGTGTAACGGATTAGGACTCCGGGTTCGGAGGACGTAAGGTGGAGATCAAATGGCTGGTCGTAGAATCCACGGGGAACGTTGACATGGGGAGGGTCAAGAATGCCGTTGATGACGCTCAATCCGTTAGCTGCCCCCGGAGTGGGGTTGGTAAAGTAAGACCAGGAACGGCGGCTATCCAGACCATATGAGTAGTCGTTGCGCTGGACGGGGAAGCGGGGTTCGATTTGATCGGCCATGGAGCGAGGCAATTCCGGAGAGAAGAGCCCGAGGTATTCTCCGGAGGCGGAGAGTTTGAAATTCGTATGAATTTCCCCGTTGCGTGGAGGCGAGCGATCCTTGCCGGAGGCAAACACAACGAGGTATCCATTGGAGGGTATGACGCGGTCCGGCAGGATGAATTTTCCGGGTTGGTCGAGATTGTCGGTAAGGGACCAACCCTCGATGTTGACGGAGCTTTCCCCGAAATTATGAAGTTCGATCCAGTCGGATGCTTCTTCGTCTTCGTCGAGCAGGCCGTCCCGGTTGGCGGCGACCAATTCGTTGATGCGGATGGTGCTGTCGCTTGCCTCCGGGTCGATCAGATAGAACCAGTTGTTTGCAGCGAACCTGTTAGGGGTAATGGCAAGATCGACAATGGAATGACCAGGGGCCCAGCTCAGCGGAAGTTCTCCGGTCTGGGCGAGTTCAAAGCTGAAAAGGTATGGTCCAGCGCCATTGCCGGTGACGGAGGTGGCTGGGGTGCCGCCTGCGAGAAGGTCGGCGGCGTCGACGTTGGTGACAGCTTCAGAAAAGACCACGGAAACTTCCTGCAGGCTCCGCAGGGCGAGGCCTGGCGTCGGGGTAATGGTGCTGATCACGGGAGCGATCTCATCTGTGATGGTATAGATGCGCACCTCTCCCGGGGCATCGTGGTCAAAGGGGTTGGAGGGAGAAGCCGTATCTGTAATCCCGTGATCCACACTCCACGCCAGGGTGGAGGCGCCCCGGGCGTTCGCTGCAAAGGTGAAGACATAGCGGTTTCCTTCCCGAGCCTGCACTGCAAGAGCAGAACTCCCGTTCAGGGTCAGGTCACTCGCGTTGACTCCGGTCACCGTTTCCGAGAATTCGACTTCGACGCTGGAAAGGGCCAATACGTTTCCGGGAGGAGGCGTGACTGAGAGGACGGTCGGAGCGGAAAGGTCCGGGGCAATGGACACCAGTTCGGCATCCATGAGGAGATCTGAGCTGTTAATGGTGACGTTAAATACCTGGATGGCGATAGTGTTTACTCCAACCCGGAGATAGTCCTGCGGGTCTGGAAGGGCAAAGGTCTGATAGGAGCCGGACTCATGACTTCCTCCAGCGGTGTCGTCATGGGCCTGAGAGTCCGGCGGGTTCCTGGAGTCGACGAGGACCCCGTTTATCCAGAGGAGGTAGCCGTCATCCCAGTCAACGTTCAGGTTAAGTCTTGCGACCTGGGCGAGATCGGGGACGTTGAAGGAGCGGCGCATGAACACGGAGGTGTAGTTTCCCCGCATGTCATCCAGAATGGTGCCGCCAACGCCGTCTCCGTAGCGGATGGGAGTGGAACCTGTATTCCACGAAGAGTCATCAAACCCCGTGAGTCTCCAGGCGTCGACCGGGGCAGAGGCCTCGGCAGTCCCCTTGAGATATTGCCATGTGGCATTTCTGGGGAGAAGCAGGTCTGGATAGGCTGCAGTTGAGAGCAGGAAGAGGAGGGAGGAGGCGTAAAGGTAACGCACGATCATGTTGTAAAGCGTTTCCGTAGATTGGTGAGCCTCTCCTTACCACATCAGGCACACCAAGTCCGATGAAATGTGACGGACAGTGGCAATGATTGAAGTTCCCGGTGAAGAACTCCGGGAGGGCCTTTTTACGGAGTATCCACTTTCTTGCGAATGCGGTCGTATTCCGGGTTCACACACTTGTCCTTCCACTGGTTTAGGACTTCCCGGAGGCCTGCATCAGACTCTGGGTATTGTCCCTTGTCGTCAGTGCGTTTTTGCCAGTTTGCGAGTATCTCACGATGATCCTGCAGGACCTTCTGGAAGGCAGGGTTGCCGGCAAGGTTCCTTGTTTCATGTGGGTCCTCCTGCAGGTCGTAGAGTTCTTCCCCTGGTCTAGGCCCGAAAAAGATCTTATCAACAAGAGGGGGCAGGGTGCCTGCCTGATGAGCTTTCCGGAGAAAGATAGTGTAGTCCCGGTTGTCCCGATACTGGGGTTGCAGAAGGGGGCGGTCTGTAAGGAAGTTACGAATGTAGCGATAACGATTTGTGCGAACGCTCCGGATGTAATCTATGGTATAGTCGCAGCGGTCGCGGGCGGAGATTACGTGCTTGCGAGGCTTGAATTCGTCCCCGAAGAGATTGACCCCGTCAAAATACCCGGGGATGTCGATTGCCGCGAGAGCCAGGCTTGTGGCTGCAATATCGAGGGTGGAGGTTAGGTCTGTGCGAACGGTGCCGGGTTTGAGGCGTTTGTCCGGTCCGAGGATAATGAGGGGAACGTGGGTTCCAGTCTCGGTGCAGAATTGCTTTGCCCGGAGGGAGTGATTGTTCCCGTGGTCCGTGAACCAGAAAATGATGGTGTTTTCGAGGAGGCCGTCGGCCTTCAGGTTTTCAATGATTCGGCGGGNATCGTCGTCAGTCTGGCGGACGGTATCATAGTGATGAGCATGCCATTTCCGGAACAAGGCATTGTTGGGAAAGTAGGGGGGTGGCGTGACTNAATCGGGATCGACCTTGTCGGTCCACTTCCGGGTATTGCTCTTTCCTCCTGCCAGTTGGATTTGGCCAAACCACGGTTTCTTTCCGGCCAGTTTCCGCCATGCGGCGAGGTCGCGTTTCCGTCCCTCAATTGAGTAAAGTTCGCTGGTCTTGAATACGAAGTTGTAGTCTTCCTTCCCGGAGTTGAAGGTGTCATAGCCGTTTTTTCGGAAGAGTTGGGGGACGGTGGTGATGCCCTTGGGGAGATGGATGGCACCCGCCTTGCTTCTTGAGGAGCGGTGGTTGTGTATCCCGGTGGTGGTCTGATAGGCCCCGGTGATCATTGCGGAGCGGCAGGGAGAGCAGACGGGGCAGGGAACGTAGCACCGGGTGAAGCGAACGCCCCTCGCTGCGAGGGAGTCGATGTTGGGAGTCTTGTCCGCGTTTATTTTGTCCCCGTAGCACCCGATCCAGGGCGACATGTCCTCGATGAATACCCAGAGGATGTTGGGCTTTTCCGCAGAGCTCTGCGGTGACTGCAGGAATAGAACGAGGAGCGAAAGTATCAGGAGTCGTGGCATCTTGGTGTGTGGAATAGGCGTCCGTTAACCTGGACGGTTTTTATTCAACCTCGGGCAGTTCGGTTGCATGGCGCATGTCCGTGGCAGCGGCAACGAATACAGCTTTCTCGCTAATGTTCCTGACATCGCTACCTGCTCGCCCAAGCCATCTGACAACAGGCGGAAGGTCCAGATAATTGTCGGTCATGCGGTTGAAGTTTACGGCTTTCCACCAGGGTAAGTCGGTCACAATAGGGGATCAGCTTGTGTGACAATGGTGTCACATTCAGCTAGTTATTCACAGNGAAGGCCCTGGGTGCCAGTTGGGAGTATCCAGAGACTGGCTTTAAAAGAGGAATTGCGCTTCTGACGGCATGAGACTCAAGACGGGTGCATGGCTCAGGCCGTCGGCGAGGGGCNTTCATTTGGTCTTTTCGGNGCGTGGTGGGCTCTTGAAGCCGGAATGCCGTATAATTACCCATTGACATACCCTGCCTTGAGACGAGGGGGACCGGAATCGGCAGGGTAATTTGTCTTTTTGTGAATCCATGTAGGGTCCGTCTGCGAAGNAGTAATCGACAAGTCTATGGCTCCGGCAGTCCCAGTGAAAAACAAAGTCGTTTGGGTTAACCCAATTGAAGTGAAAATGACAACCCAGGAACCCCTTGGGAATGCCGGTTCAGGCACTTGGTCCTGCGTAAGCTACTTAAGGTAANCCTCTCGCGTGTGTTCATATCCCAGGTTCCGATTGTCCCTGATCATCCTCGACTTCACCCGGTGCATCAGGTCATATAGAAGGCGAAAATGTTTTTACAAAGTAGTGACAAAATCAGGGTAAATAAATCACTGCGGAGATCGTTTAATTAACAGGAAAAAGCACCAGATAAGAAAGGTTAACAATGTCCAGAATAGAGTCAGATAGCAGTTTAAGAGTTTACCTGAGAGAGATTTCAAAGACGGATCTCCTGACTCCTCAGGAGGAGGTCCAGCTTGCAGCGAGAATCAAGAAGGGAGACAAGAAGGCTCGTGCGCACATGATCAAGGNGAACCTCAGATTGGTCGTCAAGATCGCGCAGGATTACTCGGGTTATGGTCTTCCTCTCGCCGACCTGATCTCTGAGGGGAACATCGGATTGATGAAGGCGGTGGAACGCTTTGACCCGGCGAAGGGTGGCAAACTCAGCACCTATGGGTCCTGGTGGATCAAGCAGTCGATTAAGCGGGCTCTTGCAAACCAGAGTAAGACGATCCGGCTTCCCGTCCATATGGTGGACAAGATTGCCAAGATGAGAAGGATTTCATCGCTCATGACAGAAAGTCTCGGTCGGGAGCCTACCGACGAGGAGCTTTCAGAGGAGCTCGGACTTCCCCGGAGAAAGTTGGCGTTGCTCAAGCGGGCGTCCCAGCGTCCGGTGTCTCTTGATGCCCCGGTCAATGAAGAGGAATCAATTGGCCTCAGTGACATCATAGGTGATGAGAAGGCCCTGAGTCCTCTGGCAGCCCTGACGGACAAGAACATCCACAATCAACTGGATGATCTTCTTGAGGTTCTTGACGACAGGGAGCATCGCATTATCGACGCCAGGTTTGGGTTGAACGGCAGGCGACCGATGACGCTGGAGGAAGTGGGGAGGGAGTTCGGGGTGACCCGGGAACGGATCCGNCAGCTTCAGAATGTGGCCCTGAGTAAAATGCGCAGGGCCTTGCGAAAGAAGGAGAAGCCGATTCCAAAGCCGGTGTAAGANACCAGCGGCTTTTGATTTGGGTAGTCAACCAGTCTTCAAGAAAGAGCGGTAGCGTTCCACTTCGGCGCTGAAGTAGGTCAGCGAGAATTCTACCACTTTCCCGTGCCTCGCAGGGAGTCCAGCTCCTCGTTGTAGATGTTGAATTCCAGTCGCGAAAATGCGCTAAGTTTGAATTCGACGTCCCCAAAGGTCTGGCTGTAACCCTTCAGGGTATCGTTGGTAAAGGAGTCAAGGCGGAACGTGATCCGGCCCCCTTCCCGGAGCCAAGCCCTTACGTCACCCTTTTTACGAATTGGTTCCTCATAGTCACCTTCGGAAAGGTCTATGGTTCGCATTCGGTCTACCGGGATCTTCATTTTGCAGAATTCGGTATCGACTGCGAGAACTCCTCCCTCGATGAGGCCGACATCTCCCACCACGACATCACCATTCTGAAGGCGTATTTTCTGTCCCTCCATTTCCTCTGACTCTGTATCTTCCTCAGCGAGTTGAACGGTTTCGGGCAGGTCACCTTTCCATGGGTTGACCCGGATACGGCTTATTCTTACCGGGTAGTAGTCCTCGGAAATGAAATGGAGCCAGCTTCCAAAGTCCCCTGCCTGGGGGCTTTCATCAGTCCACACCTGCGCCTGTCGGCCGTCTATATAGAGGGCAATCGTGCCGGTGGTTCGATCGATGTAGAATTCGAACCGGACTTTCTCCTTTTCCGCCAGTTCGGCGATATTGGCCTGTCCGATAATCTTGGAGCCTCCGGCGGCGCGGGATACCCAGCGCTTGCGCAGGTATACGAAACGTCGCTGGCAGACAAGGTCGTAACAGTTGTCGGGTTGAGTGGTCTCGCCATCGTCTGAAAGCAGGAGTACGCGGAACCGAAGAGAGCTCTGCCAGGAGAGGTCAAACTGGATATGGCAGCGCTCGGGTGTTTTGATTTCACGCGCTATGCCTGCGCCTTTGGAGGAGGCAAGCAACCCGCTCTCCAGTCTCCAGGCATTCTTTTCCCCTTCGATGACCCATGAGTCGAAATCCTCCGGGCCGGAATAGAGAGTGCGGTGTG
>PAQU01000023.1 GCA_002709395.1 Roseibacillus sp.
TTAAACGGCGAATCGATTAATCCCAACTTCGAGGCCGGTTCCGACCTGGACCCATATCGGCCCCATATCGGAGAAGAAGAGAACGTTGATGGCGAGATGTATCAGACCGGCTTGGCAGCTTATAAGGCCCAGACCATCTTTGGAGAGAAGACGGTTCAAGCCAAGGCTCTCATCCAGAAGGGCAAGGTCGTCAAGTGGATCTATGCCAAGACCGGAATGGAAATCCGGTAGATCCGGTTGGGGTGGTATTTTTTCTGCTCCCGCAGGGATTCAGACGCGTTCCTACCCGTTCTGGCAGAATCTTTTTCGCAGGTGCGTGAGGTAGGCATCGGCGTTAGTGCGTTTACCGGTCGCGGATTTCATAAGGTCCTGGGGTAACAGGGTCGATCCCCGGGAGTGAACCGTGTCCTGCATCCACTTGAGGAGGGGCAGGTAATCGGCACGGCTGCAGGCGGAAGCAACGTCCCTGTCATTGGTTGCCGCGGCATAAAGCTGGGCGCTATTGAGGTTACCAATGCTGTAGGTCGAGAAATAGCCTAGTCCGCCCATGGACCAGTGGATGTCCTGCAGACAACCGTTGGCGTCGTCGGGAGGGCGGAAGCCGAAGAGGTCCTCGAATTCGTCATTCCATGCTCCCGGTACGTCGGCGATCTCCAGTTCACGGTTGAGAAGGCGTCTCTCGATCGAGAATCGGAGAAGAATGTGAAGGTCGTAAGTGGCCTCATCGGCCTCTACACGAATACAGGAGTATTTTGCACGATTCACCCCGCGGAGAAACTCATCAAGGGAAAGGCGACGAAGACCGGGGAAGATCTCGGCTGCTCTTGGCAGCCATTTTTCCCAGAAGGCGCGGGCGCGTCCTACGTGGTTTTCCCAGAGACGGGACTGCGATTCGTGAATACCAAGAGAGACAGCCTGTCCCGAGGGCAGGCCGTGCTGGTCCTTTGTTAACCCCTGGTCATAGAGACCATGACCTGCCTCGTGCATTACTCCAAAAAGGGAAGAGAGAAAGTCTCTCTCGTCGTAACGGGTAGTCAGGCGTGTGTCATTTGGGCCGAGGTGCGTGCAAAAGGGGTGAGTGACCGTGTCGATGCGGCCTGCCTCGAAATCGAAGCCAAGGCTTTCGGCGATTTCCCGGTTGAGGACCTTTTGATCCTCAACGGGATAGTTTCCGTCCAGCAGGTCGGCCGGAGTTGACTTGGAATTCTCAACGGCCTCCCGTGCGGTATCGATTATTGCTTCCCTGAATCCCTCGAACAGAGCGGCAACCTCGGCGGTGCTTGAACCACGCTCATATTCCTCCAGCAACGCATCGTAGGGCTCCCCATCATATCCCCAGAGATCGGCTTTCTGCCGGGCGATATCCAGAAGGTCCTCGAGAGCAGGAGCAAAAATAGAGAAGTCGGATTTTCCGCGAGCCTCCACCCAGGCGGCCTTGCCACGTGAAGAGGTTCGGGTATCACGCTCGACGAGCTCTGTGGGCAATTTGGAGGCCCGGTCGAATTGGTGACGGAATTCCCGGAGATTGGCCGCAATGACGGGATCTTCACTGTCATCAGATTCAGCCTGCTCAAGGGCCTTGAGCCAGGAAGGGGAAGTGGCCAAGTCATGAGCCTTGCCCGAGAGCCATGCCAGTTGACTGGCACGATATTCTAGGGCTGCAGAGGGGATGCGTGTTTCCTGGTCCCAGCCCAGGACCGAGGCGGTGGTTGAAATGAGTGCTCGTTCCCGGGCCAGTTCACAGAGGGACTGGTAAGCGTTGGTGCTCATGGACGAGCGCTTAGCGTCCCGGGCCTTTCCGGGCAAGGTAAAGCTGGATTTCCTTCTTGTGAGAGGCGGTGGAGATATCCAGAATGGGTTCACATCGGCGGCCTTGCCCGGTCTTCCCGAGTCCCCCCTGACCATGAGTATCGTCAGCAGCTACGCCACTCCTGAAGCCGCCGAATCTCTGAAGCGCCAGCGTCGGATGGCGAGCATTACCAGTCTGGTAATTGCCATTCTCATGGTAGTGCTGGTAGCTGTTGTTCTTGCTCTGTTTCTCCTTCCGTCCTTCAGGATAGAGGTGCCTCCCATCGTTGCATACTCAGCGGAGACGAAGGAAGAGGAGGTCATGGAGCGTCCCGAAGTGACCCCCCAGGTGCAACGTCAGCCAGCGGCGCCCAGCTCCGCCATGGCGAAGGTGATAGCCACTTCGGTTCCAACGCCCACTTCGGTTCCGGTTCCTGATACGGAGACTCCCGATCCATCAGTGGAGTTCGGGGACGGGGATGATTTTGGAGAAGGCTGGGGAGAAGGGTCGGGGCCCGGTTTTGGTGGAGGCACCAGTTTTTTCGGGGTGCCGTCCCGGGCCGAACGCATCGCTTACGTTATTGATTATTCGGCTTCCATGCGAGGACAGGGGAGAGAGGCCTTGATGCGAAAGGAACTTATAAGCTCGGTGGACAAGATTGCCCATAAGACGAATTACGCGCTGATCTTCTTTGCCGGACCTGCGTGGGTTGCTGGTGATGAGGTGGACTGGACCAAGAAGAAGGCCATCGTGACGGGAAAGGGCCGTCGGAAGTATGAATGGAAATCGCCGGGTACTGCCCATGAGTGGGACCAAGTCGGTAAAAAAGAGCCGGTTGAGTGGCTAAGTGCTACGCAGGGACAGCTTTCCAAGTCTCGTAAGGTAATCAAGGAAACCCGCCTGGTGTGGGGGACGCGATGGGACAACCCCCTCCAGATGGCTCTCGATATGGACCCGCCCCCACAGGTCATTTATTTCATGACTGATGGAGTTGCGAAAGGATCTGACCGGTGGGCCCGGGAGATCGGAGCGAGGGCGAAGAGCAGAGGGGTCAAGATCAACTGTGTCGCGATGATGCAACCCAAGGCACATGATGCGATGGAAGACCTGGCCAAGAGGACCGATGGCCACTTTACGATCGTCATGCAGGGTGGGCAGCGAAAGAAGGTGCGCTAGCGCCTCCACTGGCCTCCTGAAGCAGTTCGGGGTAGGTCGTTGCCGCCGCCCTGCTGCAGAGTTGCACGATCTGTCTCGTTTCCGAGGCTTCCAGACACTGCTTGGCGAGGGCTGAACATTCCTCGAAGTCGAGCAGGCGGACTGCTTGTTTGACCAGTGGAACAAGGGGAGCGCCCACCGAGAGTTCGTCTACGCCGAGGCCTATCAGGAGGGGGAGCAGGGTCAGGTCCCCTGCCATTTCACCACACACTCCGGTCCAGATGCGGTGCTGGTTAGCGCCCTCGATAATGGTCTTGATCAAGCGGATAATTCCCGGGTGCGCTGAACGGTAGAGCTTTGCCACCCGCGGGTTTACCCGGTCAACGGCCACGGTATATTGGACGAGGTCATTGGTGCCAATGGAGAGGAAGTCAACCTCGGCAGCGATATCGGCAGCGACCATGGCGGCGGAGGGAACTTCAATCATGGCCCCAACTGAGATTTCCCGGTTGAACTCTACTCCACGTTCCGTCAGCTCCTCCATGCACTCGGACAGGAGGCTTTTGGCCTGGCGGACCTCCCCAACTCCTGAAATGAGGGGGAACATGAGCCCGACGCGACCTGAGGTGCCGGCACGCAGGATAGCGCGCAGCTGTTCCTTGAAGAGGTCCTGGCGGTCGAGAGAGAATCGAATGCCGCGCCAACCGAGGAACGGGTTCGGCTCCGGCTCGCTCAGCGGTTCACCAGGGACCTTGTCTCCACCGGCATCGAGGGTGCGGAAGATCACTTCGCTGGGAGAGACCCGTTTTGCCACCCGGGAGTAAAGAGCAGCTTGTTTCTCCTCGTCAGGGCATTCCTCGTTCTCGAGGAGGAAGAACTCTGTTCTGAACAGCCCCACCCCCTCAGCGCCAGAGCGGTCTACCAGATCCAGTTCGTGCTCAAATTCAATATTGGCAGAAAGGGTGATTGAGTGACCATCGGTGGTGGCGGCCTCAAGATCGCGTAGCTTGTCGAGTTCAGCGCGCCGGAGTTGATGCTGCTCTTCCAGTTCACGGTATTTCCTGACCGTCTCCGGGGTGGGATTGGAGATGAGTTTTCCCTCATAGCCATCAAGGATACAGGGATCGAGGGCGTGCAGGTTGAAGACTGCATTGCGAAGACCCACCACCGCGGGAATACCCAGGCTCCGGGCTAGAATCGCCGTATGAGAAGTGATGCTGCCCCGTTCAGTAGCGAAGCCCAGCACTTGGTGCCGGTCCATCGCGGCGGTGGTGGAGGGGCTCAGATCATAGGCAACAAGAATATGCTGATGATCAGGTTCATCTGGGGCAGGTTCTTCGTGCTCGGTATCGAAATTACGCAGGACTCTCTGGCAGACGTCCTCGATATCCGTGGTCCGGTCACGGAAAAAGGGATCGGGGATCCGTCGCATCGATTCCAGCTGGTTCTGCATAACTGCATAAAAGCAGTATTCGGCATTCTGCCGGCGGTCCTCAATGGCCTTGGGGACGCCTTTGAGGACGACGGGATCCTCCAGAACCAGCATATGGGCCTCGAAGATTCTGCCTTCTTCGTTGCCGGAGAGAGATTCCATGTGCTCCTGAAGTCCTTCAAGCTGCCTCTTGGTGCGGGAGAGGGCGTCCCGGAAGCGCTCGGTCTCCCGGGTGACATTGGCGATGGGATGGACTTCTGGTGCGGAAAAACCCCGAGCCATCACGTGAACAGGAGCAAAGACGATTCCACGCGAGACTGGTGTCCCTGCGTATATCGCTTCTTTCCTGGTGCCGCCCATCCGGGGTGAGTCTGAAGGGGGGGCAAGGCGTGGTCAATGCCTCCGGGCCGGGCGGCCTTGTCAGGTGAAAATGGTCAGGCCTCCTCGAAATTCCGGTCCACCAAATCTTGGAGAGCCTTCAAAGCCTCCTCAGCATCAGATCCTTCTGCAATAACGGTAACAACTGATCCATGCCCGGCAGCAAGCATCATCAATCCCATGATGCTTTTTCCATCTACCTCCTCACCATCCTTTTCCACCCGGATATGGGCTTCGAATCTACTTGCGGTCTTCACGAATTGGGCCGCGGGACGGGCGTGAATTCCGAGCTTGTTGGATATGGTTAGTTCCTGGCTGGGCATGGACTGGATCTCAGCGGGGAAAGTCTAGGAGGCAGTCCGGCCTGCTGTGAAGGGAAAACTCCCCAATGAGCCTTAAGATACGGCCATTTATTTCACCAGACTTGAACGGTTCCAATCTGTAAGGACCTGATTTACCTGCCCGAGTTGGCCTTATTGAAAGGGTTTCCGGGGGAAACAGTGCTCGGTAATTCAGATTACAGGATCATTACCCTTCATCTTGGCGAGGAGCTTCTGGTTGAATTCGTCAGCCATATCGTATCCGAGACGGCGGAACTGGAGATCAAGGGCCGCTACTGCCACGAGGCGGGCAGTATCCCTTCCTGCAGCGACAGGGATTTCCACGTGTGGAATTGAGTGATCGAGGATGGCATAGCCTTCCCGGTGCAGGCCCAGGCGGTCGACATTATTGAGGTCGCGTTCACTTTTCAGGGTTACTACCAGATCGAGGCGCTTTTCCGGGCGAATGGCAGAGAGACCATAGAGATTGGCCGCATTTATTATCCCGATGCCGCGCATTTCGATATATCCGCGGGCCAGATCGGGACAGGATGCGATCAATTCATCTCCATGACGTTGAACACGGACCACGTCGTCAGCCACGAGTGCGCCTCCACGTTCGAGGAGACCAATCGCAGTTTCACTCTTTCCTGACCCGCTACTGCCAATGATGAGGATGCCGACTCCACGGTAATCGACCATACAACCGTGCAGGGAGATCGACTCCGAGAATTCCTGTTCGAGAAGGATAGAGGCGAGGTTCAGGAACTGCATTGTCACCATCGGGCTCCGGAAAATTGTGAGCTTGTAATCAGACGCAATTTCCAGGAGCTCACCGGGTAGCTCGTGATCCCGGGAACAGACAATGCAGGGCACTCCCTTTTCACAAAGCTGGCGGAACCGTTCGGATCTGAGTTCGGGAGACAATTTCTTAAGATAGGATGCCTCCGAGTTGCCAATGACCTGAATCCGCTTGTTGGCGAAATAGGTGAAGAACCCCGATAATGCTAGTCCGGGGCGGTTCGGAGCCGGTTCTCGGATGGTTCGTTCAAATCCTTCCTCTGAGTCGCCGACCAGCCTGAGCTTCAGAGCCTCGCGATGGCGCTCGTAAAAGTGACCGACGCTGATGGAGGTGACCTTTTTCACCCGGGATGCCATGCCACGAAGGTAGTGGTTCCGGTAAAATACGGAACCTTAAATCTCAGTTCCGGGATTTAGAACGACTCTTCGAGGTTCAGTGACATCGAGAGGACGACTTCAGGCGAAAATGAGGCCCCCAAGAGAGGGAGGTTCTGCCTAAAGGGTCATGTTAAAGGCTTTACGAACCTCTCCGGGAGGGCGGTGTTGCTTCAGAAGGCGCGTTTTGTGCTTCCGCATCTGGCGTGCGACCTTGTCGATGGTCTCATCAATACTCCGATACATGTCTACGGTTTCCGAGGAAGCATCGATAGTGATGTGATTTGCACAGAAGAGGATAATCTCGGCCCGGTGACGCCTGCCCTGAACGTCCAGAATGGCCTTGGCCTCAATGATTTTCGGATAGTCTAGATGCAGGCCCGTGATTTTTCGAAAGGTGTATCCTTTCAGAGAGTCAGTGGACTCTTCGTGACGGACAGTGATGGTGACATGCGGGTAGAGATTTGCGCTTTGCATGGAATTTACGTTTTCAGGGGGATGAGGAAAGGCTCCACCATCCACCAATTGCAACTATAGCATAGAAAATACCAGATGCGAGGTATCTCCCTTACGCATGCCCGGTTCTAGCTCTGGGCAGTGACTCTGATCGTGAGAAGGCAGCCCCCGAACAGAGGGCCTGGAAGCCTGAGTCCCGAGACCGGGATGAAAAGGCGATATTACATTGAGAAATTCTCTCCGAGGTAATGACGGCGCGCCACTGGGTCCTCAGCAAGTTGGCTGGAAGGTCCCTCAAGTACCACCCGCCCTTCAAGGAGCAGGTAGGCACGGTCGACGATCTGCAGGGTTTCCCGGACATTATGGTCAGTGATGAGCAGAGACAGACCGTATTCGTCACGGAGTTGCTTGATAATTTGCTGGATATCAAGGACTGCGATGGGATCGACGCCGCTGAAAGGTTCGTCGAGCATGAGGAGACTGGGATCGGTGCAGAGAGCCCGGGCGATGGAGAGGCGTCGCTTCTCACCGCCGGAGAGAGTAAGGGCGGAAGAGCGACGCAGACCGTCGATGCCGAAGCGCTCAAGTAGTTCTTCACAGCGGGAGAGTCGCTCCTTGCGACCTAGATCACGGCGGGTCTCCAGAACGGCCATGAGATTCTGCTCCACACTGAGTTTTCGAAATATTGATTCCTCCTGAGGCAGATAGCCCAGGCCATGGCGAGCCCTTTTGTGCATGGGAAGGCGGGTGACATTGCGGCTGCCCATGTAAACCTCGCCGGCTTCCGGGGGGATCAGGCCAGCGATCATATAAAAGGTGGTGGTCTTGCCCGCGCCGTTGGGTCCGAGGAGTCCCACGACTTCGCCCGAACCGACGGTCATACTTACGCTTTCCACCACTGGCCGCCCGCTATAAACCTTACGGAGGCCGTCTACCTGCAGGACGGGCGTAACCGTTCCTGAAGTCGGGGTGGCGTTATGCTGCTTATCGGCGTCTGCGTCCATTGTGCCTCCGTGTTTCAGTCGGATTGCTTCTGCCGAAGCTTTTCGAAGTTTTTGTCTTTCAGGTCAAAGAATTGTTCCCAGGATCCGCGGGAAAGTTCAAAGCTGCCATTGGGATAAAAGAGGATATAGAGACCATCTTCTCTAGCTTCAAAGAAACTCTTGCCCTGGCGGATTGCCGGCCGCCCCCCCCGCAGGGCAAGGGTTCCAGAGGCAGCTTCATAGGTGGCGGCGGCGGAGTTTGCGATTACCGGAGGGGCGCCAGCTTCGGGGATACGCGTAATCATGACAGCCCCAAGGGCTACAATCTTGTCGACATCGGAGAAGGCTTCCGGTCCCTTGAGACGATTCCCCTCCGGGTCTTCCCGTTCGGTGAGGGTAATTCGCATGCTTTTGCTGCAACGGAGGCGGAAGCGGGGTTCCTGCACCACGATTTCGTCGAGATAGACCACCTGGCCCTTGATGGAGTCGAAGTAGAGGCCGCCCTCACATGTGATAGTGATAAGGGCTGGGGCTGCTCGCTCCCTGTCTTCTCGAGGGCGTAGTCTGGCAAGGTCGCCAGTGGTTGTCCAAGGGCCGGGTTCGGCGAAAAGGCTTCCATTTTCGTAGAGGCGCATATGGAGATCGGGCTTCCCAGCCCGCAGAGAATTCTCTCCCTGGCTGAGCGAGGGCCTGCCTCCACGTAATATGATATTGGAATTTTCAACATCGAGGATGGCATGCTGGGCAGTGGCAGTGAGGGGAGGGCGTCCTGCACCCGGGTCCTCCTGAACCAGGCGGGCCCTGCCGCTGGCCACGACGTGGGTGACATCTGAGAATGCGCTTGGCCCGGAAAGTTCCGCAGATTTCTTTTCGAGGAAGATCTTAAGTTCATTGTCGGACTGAATACGAAATTTGGGATGCCGGACCCTGACGTTCCTGAGGTAGACGATGTGCCCCTCCCGTGTGTCNAGGTAGAGTCCTCCATCNCAGGTAACCACTACCTGNGGAGAATTGCTGGATTNCCGGGTGGGTTTCTTCCCATNTCCTGCATGTNCCTCAATGCCCGTGCTGGTCAGGTTNCCCANGGTGGTCCAGCGCCCTTCTTCAGCATATAAGTCGCCATTCTGGTAAATCCTCAGGTAAAGGTCCGGGCTTCCGGCGGTGAGGGAGTTGGACCCTTGCCTGATCTGCGGGGTNCCGCCCTGCAGAACAATGTCTCCGGTTCTCCGGTCAATNACGGCGGTTTCNCCGGTAGCAATGGCAGGGGGTTTTTCTCCGGATGGATCCCTGAGGGTCATGCGAACTCCACCTGACATCACGAAAAGGTAGGGGTCGACCAGTTCCGAGAACGTTTTGCCCTTCCCGTTACTTTGGNCCTTTCCAGGGGCACCCTTGCCTTCCTCCGAGGANGTCTTTGAGTCCCGAATTGCCTTGGACAGGGTCTGAGGNGGGAAGAAGACCTTGAGATGTCCNCCGCAAGACAGGGTGAAACGGGATTCNGTAACCTCGATGTTACGCANATAGGAGATATGCCCGCGTTCGGGATTCAGGAACATGCCTCCTTCCGCNGTGACCAGGATTTCGTTATCCGAGGGTGGGAGCTGCGAAAGGGCGTNAGAGGCCCTGNCGGGAGTCTGGGCGAGGAGTCTTGATTCTGGAATCTCGACGGTATGCGAAAAGCTGCGAAGATCGGTGTCCGCCCTTCCGCTTGACTGGCGACTTTGTGTCATGAAGTTCCGGGTCGGGGCCCGGTTGGCAAAAACGGACTTGGTTCGAGACTCAAGAAGGGCATCTATAAGGCGCCGCTCACTGCTGGTGAGGTCCTCGGGACCGGTAAAAGTGGTGGCGAGTTCACTCAGTTTGACCGGCAAAGGTGGGTTCTCGACGGCATCTGGCTGCTTCTCGGGGGTCGTCTGGTCTGTAGCCTGTCGACTGCTGCCGGCCATGCGGGTAGAGACTGGTCCTCGGATGAAGCCAGCGCGGGACTCCAGATGAAATACTCCACCTGCGCCCTGACCCTTGATCTTTTCGGCATCAAGGGTGATGGCCTGACGTGCCNGGAGGACTCCCGTTGCAAGGGAGAAGTCGGCTGCTTCCATTTCCATCCTGATCAGAACCGAATCGTCCTGAAAATAGCGGAGGGTTATGTTTTCGGCAANGAGATCACGCTTNGTACGAACCTTCAGGAAACGGGACTGGAGAAGAGCCATACGTCTCANCTTCTTGTCGAAGACAGGAATCCGTACTTCCTTCAGCATGCTCCCGGCCGGGAGGTTGTCCATTACNGGGCCCAGTTTCTGGTAAGGGAGTTCGGAATTGTTCTTTTCAAGAACGTTCTGGGCCCGGGCATNNCCGAATCCGGTCCCAAGAAGGATCAGGGCCAGAAGGAACCNGGCAGCACACAGTGTGCTGGGGTGGAGTGCCGTGTTGGCAGCACTCATGCAGAGAGAGCACGGTGAATCTTCATCAGGGAGACGAGGACGGCTTCGATCTCTGANAGGGGGACTTGGTTGGGTCCGTCGGAGAGCGCTTCCGCCGGGTTTGANTGTGTTTCCATGAAAATGCCATCCACCCCGCTGGCCATTGCGGCGCGTGCAAGNACCGGTGCCAGTTCGCCGTCGCCGCCGGTGGTTCCTCCCATGCCTCCCGGACGCTGAACCGAATGAGTGGCATCGAATATCACAGGAATACCTTCCTGCCTGATCCAGTAGAGTGAGCGCATGTCGGCGACGAGGTTGTTGTAGCCGAAGGTTGTCCCCCGTTCCGTGATGAGGAACCGCTNGCACNCGAAAGACTGCAACTTGCTGGCAATNTTAATACAATCCGNGGGAGCNAGGAACTGACCTTTCTTTACATTTACGGCGCGCCCGGTNTCAGCACAGGCCTTGAGGAGATCGGTCTGGCGGCAGAGGAAGGCAGGAACCTGCAGGAGATCAACATGCTCGGCCGCAATCCTCGCTTCCTCCGGAGTATGAATATCAGTGGTAACCGGGATTCCAAGTTCCTGGCCGATCGATCCGAGGAGGCGACATCCCTCGGTGACCCCCGGACCACGATAGGATTCGACCGAGGTGCGGTTGGCCTTGTCGTAGGAGGCCTTGAANAGGAAGGGGATTTTCAGGCGTGAAGAGATCTCCACCAGAGCGCGCGCCATCTTCCAGGCAAATTCCTCGTTCTCCAGGCCNCAAGGGCCCAGGATGAAAAAGGGGTGTTCCCCGCCAATTTNGACGTTTTGGATATTGAAGGTATCTACCATCGTTCCGGGGTGCCCNTATCATGCCGTAAGGGAGAGGCTGATTCAATAGNGGGATTTGAGAGGGAGAGAACTTATGGCCTGCGGAATCCGGNCNGATGGAATATNGCGGGTAGGCATGATCTCTNGGCAGTGGATGGATCAGGCCTTCTCGCGAGCTTCGATACCGGAGTAAAGGTTNCGTAAATTAAGCAGGGCTGTCTGGAGAAGCTTGTCTTCCTCAGGAGTCCGGTTGCCAGTAGTTTTAAGTTCCAGCATCTCGAGGGAATCGAGAACCGAACGGGCAGCCTTCAGATGTATTTCCAGTTTCCCGTTGGTGGGATTGGGGACCTGCCCCAGAAACATTCCCGCATTCTGGGCCTGCAGGATGACGAAATCGGCAAAGCGTTGGTCGTTTTCCATGTCGCAACACCGGGACGATTACTCTGGTCCGGGGAGGAATGCCAGTTGATAGCGTCTCCCCCTTCTTCAGGGGTTCCGAATGATGGGTTCCTGCANANCGGGAGACTTATTCAGGCCCTGAATGGGGACTGACGGTTACGATNGTCGGATCCTGTCCGAAGTACTTCCTGGTGGTAGCGAGAATTTCTTCGCTGCCCAGNGACTGAATCAGTTCGGAGTGTTTGAGGTGATGGAGGGGACCAAGACCAAAGAGAGTGTTCAGAGCTGAGGCCTGGGCCATTGAGGAGTTGCTCTGGTTCTCGAGCGCGTCGCCGGCCATGACGCTGGTNTTGGCATGAGCAAGNGCTGCTTCTGGAATGCCTTCCTGAGTGAGGATTTCGATCTGAGATAGTAGCTCCCGTCTGGCCAGGTCGGCCTTNTCGGGTGCGGTGCCGATATAGAAGGCGAAGAGNCCTCTTCCAATGCCATGAAACTGGGTAGCGTTCACNTAGTAGGCCAGNCCCAGCTCTNCCCGCAGTCGTGTGAAGAGGGGGCCAGCCATGCTGGAGCAGTANTCATGAATCAACTCCAGGGCGGGGATGTCGCCGGAGGTGATATGTGCACCCGGATAACCGATGGCAATGACGGCCTGCTCCTTTGCCAGAAAATGGTGGATCNNCCCNGGATTTTCTGGCCCGTCNGTTTCGGGTGAGGNCTCGCTCTCCGAGCCTTCGGGAAGAGAGGAAAAGGTTTTTTCGCACAAGTCTGCGGTGGCAGCNGGGTCCAGGTCTCCAAAAACTGCGATNACGCCGTTGCGGCGTGTCATGAAGCGCTGATGGTGCTCAAGGAGCGCCCCGCGGTCGATCTTNTCGAGAGAGGCTTCTGTGCCGAGGCGCGGGAGGCCGTAATGCTGGTTTCCGAAAATGGCCTTGCGAAGGAGGCGGAAGGATGTCTTGAGAGGGTCCTCCAATCCTTCGAGCAGGTCTGCGCGNTGAACCTCACGATCCTTGTTGAGGNTCCCTTNTTCAAAAACAGGAGTGCCAATGGCTTCTGCTGAAAGGCCCAGGATACTCGCAAGGTCGGGTTGAAGACAGAAGGAGGATACAATCGTTGTGTTGTTACCGGCGCTGGCCACCAGATTTGCGCCAAGTGACTCGACTGCCTGTGCGAATTCTCCTTCCGGGTGGTTTCGGGTTCCCTTGGTCAGTAGAGATGCATGCAGTGCATTGATGCCACAGTTCTGAGGGGTCTCCACCAGGCGGCCGGTGCGGAAAACGCCATGAAAGCTAANGGTAGGGACCCTGGGATCGGGNCGCATCAGAAGGGTAAGGCCATTGTCGAGGACCCGCATTGTGATTTCGCCCGGGGCATTGGNGGTAGAGGCGATATTAACCTGAGACTGTACTTCGTTCGGGTCCAGNGAAGTGACGCAGACCGCTTCCGGGCGGAGGTAGTGCCGGGCGACTCTGGATAGATCGTCCGTGGTCACNCGATTCAGGAGATCCAGGTAGTCGCGTGTGAAATTGAGATTCCGTGCCTCGTGCCAGTTGGAAGCCAGATCAGTAGCCCGTCCTGAGGCGGTGGAGAGGGTTTTGAACTGCTGTGCGAAAACTTGTCTACGGGCCTTGTCGAGAGAAGGCTGTAGTTCGCACGCAAGGGAAGGGGTGAGTGAGGAGAGNATGGCNTCCTCGAGGAGGTCGCGCTTTTCATGGTCGACGTCNGCGGAAATACTGAACATGCCGGGTCCCTCTGCCGGGCTCCAGGCCCAGGTGCCNATGTAATGGGCGAGTCCTTCCTGTTCGTGAAAACGGCGGTAGAGGCTAGACGAACGACCGCCGCCCAGGACGCCGGCNAGTAGTTCAAGGGCGGGAGAATCCGGATGGTCGAGCCCGGGGGTCTGCCATGCCAGAGTAGTTTTNCTGACCGGTANCGGAAAAGGTCGACGCGTATTTCGCCGGCCGAGTTGACGTGGCTCCCTGTGNCCATTGACTGGAGCAAGAGGCNGATCTGGNAGCGGTTCGATCATTTTCTCCAGNTGTCTCAGGGCTTCGTCAGGGTCAAAGTCACCNGATAGAACGAAGATNCTGTTNGCGGGTAGNTAGCGGCGNTGGTGATAAGAGACCATGTCCTCGTAACTGAGGGCATCAAAGAGNGTGCGATGACCAATAACCGGATGACGACGGGGATCGTGCTGGAAGAAGGTTTGAAAGAGAAGTTGACTGGCGGCAGAGTCAGGATCGTCTTTTCCCATATCAATTTCCCTGCGGATGACGTCTCGTTCGGTCTCGAAATCCTGCTCCGGAAAACTGGGGAGGAAGACGAGTTCAAAGAGAATACGAACAAAGGTATCCCAGGAGGAACTGGGACCATCGATGTAGTAAACGGTCCGGTCAAAGGAGGTGTAGGCATTCCACTGCCCTCCTTCGGCATTCACGCGGGTAGCAAGTTCCGCCCCGGTGAAAGAATCCGTGCCCTTGAATACCATGTGTTCAAGCATGTGTGAAAGTCCGCTTCCCGAGAGTTTGTCCTCATGCTGGCTGCCTGATGCGACCCAGCACTGGGCGGAAATTACCGGAGCGGCACGGTCGACCTGGGTAATTGCGGTGAGTCCGTTAGAGATCGTGTGGACAGAGGCGTTGGTGGTAGGGAACTGCATTGACGGCGGCAGGGAGGGAGTTGGTTATCGCGGTGAGTGGTGACTAAGGTCAAGCGGGATGCCTGCTGGCAAGCGAGTTGCTCAAATTCCCTTGGCCCCGCAGGGCGGTTTGCTAGAAGGGATTCATGTCCAGGCGCGTTGTTATCGTCATCGGGGTAGTCCTGCTTCTCGGTCTGGCGGGGGCGGGTATTCTCGGGTGGATGTGGTTTACGCGAGACCGGGTGGCTCTGCTGACCTACAGAATCCAGTTGGTAGAGGGCGCGAGCATGAGGGAAGTCATCACGCGGGAGGAGGAGTTGATGGAGAGCAACCAGATTCTCGAACAGGTCATTTCGAATCTGAACCTTGTCGAAGGGTGGCGTATGGATTCGAGGGAGGAAGCCTTGGCTCACATGCGCGAAAAGATCATCGTTACGGAAGACCGGATAGGTAGCCGGGTTCGTGTAATTTATCGTGACCGGAAGCAGCAGAGGGCTCTCGAGATCCTGCAGGAAATCAGGAAGGTCTTTACTCCGGTGCGTATTGAAAGGAAGGATTTGCCTCCTCTTCTGCCCATGGATGTCGAAGATTCCGGGGGAGTTCCCCAGTGGGACCCCCTGCCGGAGAGTCCCTGAGAGTGAGGGGGTATTGGCCAATGGGGGGCTTAATCAGCACCCGTCTTCAGGGGCAGGTTAATAGAGGGAAATTCACGGAGAGTGAGTCCAATCAGGGCTCCGAATTCGTCCTCGTAACGGTTGTCGCGGTGGAACAGTCCAAGTGAGACAACCCAGTTGTCAAAGGTGCGGTGAACGGAATACTGCTGGTATTCCAAGACGTTATCATCGAATTCCCACCGGTGTTTGAAACCCATGCCCCAGTCCTCGTTAAATCGATTGAAGGCTCCATACTCCAGACGGATAGAGTCCTGCAGAACGGGATGGTCATTCAGGAAACGATGACGGAAGGTAAGCTCCAGGTTGTCATTGGGCATGAAGCGGAGGGATCCTGCCATTTCGGTGAAATCTCCCACCTTGCTCAGGAGTGGCAGCTGGGTTTCCAGCCCCATTTCCAGCCACGGTACGGGGTGAAAGAAAATCTCATTATAAAAGTTGGAGAACTCGCGATCAAACTCAGGGTCCTCCTGGAACCAGTCCAGATAGGAGTTGATGGAAAGCCACTCGTGGGTGCCGCCGTCCCGTCGAGTGAGAAAGCGATTCCGAACTCCCAGACGGATTATTGTCCAGTCCTCGATGTCATCAATGGCGGTGAAACGGCCTACTCCCAGTGGGCGGGGGCGGGTGCTGGCGGTCAGGCGGTCGATTCGGGGAAAACTGGGGTCCAGTTCGTCCGTGGCAATCCATGAGGCCCCCGCATAGGGCTGAATTACGTGCAGGAGACTATCCAGTCCCAGCGTCCTGTTACGAACTTCGGGAAAGGTGCGTGAGAATTTCATGGAGGCATCGACCCCGGCGTAGATGTGGGTGCGCTCTGCGCTGTCTCCAAGTCCGTCAACACTACGGTAGGTAGTAGAACCGAGTCCGGTCCGTGGGATCAGAGTGATCCTGTTATCGAGGTTCATTGGCAGGGAAAGCTCCTGCCAGAGGTGCAGTCGAGTGTAGCCGTGTTCAGCCAGGATGGTGTTGACTTCGTCGATTCTTGGGTCTCCCGGTTGGAGAGTAGCTGCCTCCGCGGCGAGCTCACGACGTCTGAAGTCGGGAATGTGTTCATTGTAGAGGCCGGCCGTGATCTGCCCCTCGTGTAGCAGCGGAGAGTTGAGCAGGGGTTGGCGGGTCTGGTCGAAGGCAAGCTCAGGAAGCCTGGTGTCTGCCTGGTAGAAGGAATTGGGGCGGAGCCGGGCCCAGAGCGTCAGCAGGTTGCGTTCTCTCTGATGAGTAAGAGCGATGACATTTTCCGGGGCGGGTTCTATCTGGAAGGAGTCGGGATCATAATCCTCCAGGTAGAAGCGGTCGCTGAGGTATGTAAGGTTGGCGTCGAGGTGACTGTTCCCGCCCGGGATGAGATCGCCAAGTTGAAGCCGGTGGCGTAACTGAACACGAAAACGGTTATCCGTCACCCGATCACGTTNAATTCCACTCCGGTCGAGGGTCGGGTCGAAATCATGGATGTGGTAGAGTTTCAGCCAGCCCAGGTTTGGATTATGGTCCAAGCGGGTGTCATAGAAGTCGAATCCGGTTCCTGCCCCCCGCTCCGAGAGNAGATCAAGATGCCATTGGGACAGGAGCCATGCGTCCCTGTTCTCTCCGGTCAGGGGATCCCTGTCACCCCCAAGCATGAAGCCGTAGCGGTTAAGGAGATAAGGGCCCCAGTTTGAACGTGCTCCGGGGACAAAACGATATCCGAGTCCGGTATTGAGGGTCTGCGACAGATACGGCAGCCAGAAAACGGGTTTTTCCCCGGCAAAGATCTTTACGTCGCGCAAAATAACCTTGTCGCCAGGAATAACAGTCGTTCTGGCTGCTCGCAGCCAGAAGGTGGGATCCTTGGTATCGTGTGTGGTTACGCCTGCATCTTCACCTACGAAGAGGATACGGCCATTGTCCTCCACNATCCGGAACTTGTCTGCCTCCAGAAGAACCGGATCCATGCCGATACGCAGGCCGGCTCCCTCCAGCCGGCTTTCCTCATACCAGTAGGTTGCGGACTCTCCGCGGTGCAGGACGGGGCCCTGATAAATTATTACGTTCCCGGAGAAACTGACGAATTTTNNCTTAAGGTTGATGGTGACGTTATNGGCAAAAAGNTGCATGCCGTCGTNAGTGCGGCATTGCATGTTTCCCTTGTAGAAGATGAGTTCCTTCTCTGCATCCCATCTCGTTTCGTAGTCATCGCCAATGACACGGAAATTCTCCGGCATTGATGGGACNAGGCGGAAAGGATTGCCGGCTGTAGTGGGACCGTTGCCCGGGGGAATGGTCAGTAATTCCTCTTCCGGAGGTGGAGGGTCGACCTCCTGGGCATGACAGCAGAAGACGGGTAGCAGGATGAGGGCACAGAACAGCAGAGCGATCGTGCCCACTGGCGTCCGATCAGAATTCTGTTGGTTCCGGCCTGCTACGGAGTGCAACGGCATGGGGGCGATGCACTCTCATTCAGAGGGTCGAAACAATCAAAATTATTGCGGAATCGACCTGTGAGTCTCCGGCAGGGCTGCCGGGATTTCATTAGAGAGGAGGAAATCTTACCCATTTTTTGGGGTTAGCACCGCTGCCGGAACTTGTTCTGATAAAGAGAAGTAGAAAGATCTAACAGATCCAGGTCCTATCCTCCCTGTAGGGGCGCTCAACGGTTACGGCACTCTCTGTGGGGCCGGAGCGAACTTGTCCTTGTCTCGGCTCCCCTGCGCTGCATGGTGTGGGCCACAATCTTGTCCCATGGCGGTTTCACAGACCACGATTGCCCTGATCTTTGATTATGATCAGACGCTGAGTCCCAGCTTCATGCAGGATGATGTTCTTTTTCCTGAATTTGGAATTGATTCGGGGCAGTTCTGGGACAGGTGCAATGCGCTTGTTGATAAGCATCAGTGGGATGGCGAGCTGGCCTACATGAAGTGTCTTCTCGACTATCTGGAGATGGATGGGGTGACCAACAAGCGATTGTCCGAACTTGGTCGGGGGCTGGGCTATTATCCCGGAGTTCCGGAGCTCTTTGACGAGATCCGGGACTCGGTTCTCAGTCCTGAGCATCAGGCCGCAGGAGTGACCATTGATTACTATATCATCTCGTCAGGACTCAAGGCCCTGCTGGAGGGTAGCAGCCTGGCTGGATATATGAGAGCCATGTTCGGCTGTGAATTCGGGGAAGATAGTAATGGCCGCATCAGCTTCCCCAAGCGGACCATTTCACATACGACCAAGACCCAGTTTCTCTTCCGGATTAACAAGGGAATGCTCAGGCATGATGATGATGTCAATGACCACATGCCTCCGGAATTACGGCCCATTCCGTTTGAGAACATGATCTACGTCGGAGATGGTCCGACCGATGTGCCATGTTTCACAGTCATGAAGAGGAACGGCGGCCACTCCATCGCAGTCTACAATGCGCAGGATACAAGTGGGCGAAGTTTCCAGAAATGTTACCAGTTGTGCACCCATGCTGGCCGGGTCAAGCATATCGCTCCTGCAGATTACCGGAAGGGTAGCCATCTTCGAAACCTGCTGGAAGGAATGGTCAGGGAAACTGCAGATCGTATCCTGGAGCTCCGTCGTGAGGAACGGGATGCCGCCACGGTGGCTGCCCCGGTGTTTTGAGGGATTGGTGAAAACCCGGGACAGGACGATTGATTGGTGACGTATGGCTGAGAGGAACCACTATCATTTTATTGGAATTTGCGGGACGGCAATGGGTGCAGTTGCCGCTGCCATGAAGGCCAGAGGAATTGAAGTGACCGGTTCTGACGAGAAGGTGTATCCGCCGATGTCCACCTTTCTAGCAGAAAGCGGTGTGCAGATCGCGGAAGGGTATCGTGCCACCAACATCCCGGATACTGCAGATGTCATCGTGATCGGGAACACGATCAGCCGGGGTAACGAAGAAGCGGAGGAGGTTCTCAACCGGAGGCTTCTCTATCAGAGTCTTCCCGAAGTCCTGAAAGACCAGTTCTTGCGCGGCAAGCGTAATTTCGTGGTGGCAGGGACACATGGAAAGACCACAACCAGTGCGATGTTGACCTGGGTTCTTGAGTCAGGTGGATACGCTCCCGGTTACATGATAGGAGGAATTCCGGCCAATCTTGGGCGCGGTGCTTGCTTTACGGATTCTGATTTCAACGTCCTTGAGGGTGATGAATACGATACTGCGTTCTTCGACAAGCGCTCAAAGTTCCTGCATTACCTTCCCGAGCTGGCGATCATCAATAACATCGAGTTTGATCATGCGGATATCTATAACTCCCTGGACGAAATCAAGCTGACGTTCCGACGTCTTCTCAATATTGTTCCCAAAGGTGGCTTGGCGATCGTCAACGGGGATGATTCCAATGTCATGGAAGTGGTCGAGGGTGTGCCTTGCCCAGTGCGAACACTTGGATTCGGGAAGTGCTGTGAGATGCAAATTGAGGATGTTTCCTACGAAACCGAAGGAACCGGTTTTACTTTGTCCGGGGAGCGTTACTTCATTCCGATGGTGGGGGAATTCAATGTCCGCAATGCAGCGATGGCGGCAGCGGGAGGGCGATTCGCAGGATCGAATCCTGATGAAATACGCAGGGCCTTTGAAAGCTTCAGGGGTATTGCCCGGCGTCAGCAGTTGCGCGGAGAGGTGCGCGGCGTCAGGGTTGTCGATGACTTCGCTCATCACCCTACTGCAATCAATCTTGCGGTAAAGGCTCTGCGGCAACGCTATCCCGATTCACGGCTCTGGGCTATCTTTGAGCCCCGGTCCAATACCACCAGACGTAATGTGTTCCAGATGGAACTGGCAGAAGCGCTGGCCAGCGCAGACCGGGCCGTGATTCCAGCCATTGCAGATCCAGGGAAATTTGCGGAGGAGGAGAGGCTCGATCCCGAGAAGCTTGTGCGGGATATCATCGAGGGAGGAGGGAAGGCTGCATACTTTCCCACCGTAGAGAAGATCGTGGAGCATGTTGCGATGGAGGCCGAAGGTGGTGACGTGGTCGCGGTTCTCAGTAACGGGGGATTCGGGGGGTTGCACGACCTCTTGCTGCAAAGACTGGGGGAGACCTCGGAAGAGCACTGAACGGGATTGCCCCGCTAGGAAGCGGTCTCATATCTTTCCCCAGCCAGTTGTCTGTTCAGTTTGATGGAGAGATCAAGGGCAGACATCTGATTAATCAGACTGTTGTGAACAGATGCGACTTTGGCGACGGAGGGTTCACGATGATGCGCGAGAACATAGCGCCCGATCTCCGAGAAGAGAGTATTCATCTGGGTTTCCAGCGATCCAAGTTCGACCCGGTTGCTTGAGAGATCCCGGTTCACCTTTCCGAGGTTCTGGTAGCTTCCGAGTGCTTCGTCCCTTACCTCCGAACGTCTGTTTTCGATGTGAGTTTCGATATTCTTGAGTGCATGTTCGACCGACTCAAGCTCGCCGACCACGGTATCACGGCGGTTGCGCAGGGTATTGAACTTCTTTTTCAGCTCGAGTAGTTCCTGTTTTGAGGCATCGAGTTCGGGAGAGTGAGANCCTCCCTCCCCGNCGAGGACTTCGAGCTTTGCCTTGATGCCATCATGACGNCGCCTGATTGCACGGGCATCGGATACGATCATCTTGTGCTCGGAGTTGAGACGTTCACTTGTCTCCTCCAGGGCGTTCCTCTCCTCAACGAGTTCCCTGGTGCTGTCAACTACCATGCTCAGCAGTTCTGCGCGGTGGTCGTGAGACTTCTGCAGGCTTACATTGGCAGATTCAATGTTTCCCAGAATCTCCTCATGCTTCATGACCATTCTGCGCAAGCTCCAGTACTCTACGGAAAGGTCCTCAAGATTTTCCGTATCTGCCCAGGTCAGTCGCCCCAGAATCTCCTCTGCCTCCCGGAGCAGATGGGTTTCGGCTGCAGCGTGGCCTGCGTGACGCTGGTGCATCGAAATGCCAAAAGTCTGGGCGATACGCCAGAGAAGGTAACGAGTCTTCGTCATTAAAAGGCGATGCGGTGCCGGGTCACGATGCCGTTTTGCCGGGAGAAACAGGAGATTATTTACTCAGGTTCTTCTGGAGGTTGCTGACCACGCTGAAATCCTCGAGGGTCATTATATTCCCTGTCACTCCTCCGGTGGCCACCAGTTCCTTCAGGATACGACGCATGATTTTTCCGGAGCGGGTTTTGGGGAGAGCCGGGGTCAGGTGTATTTCGTCGGGTCGGGCAATCGCCCCGATGGCCTGGGCTACATGGCCCTTGAGATTGCGCTCAGTGGCAGNGGTCGCGGTGATGCCCTCCCGGAGCGTGACAAAGGCNACGATTCCCTGCCCCTTGATCTCATGAGGCCGTCCGACCACCGCTGCCTCCGCTACATCAGGATGAGAGACCAGGGCACTTTCCACTTCTGCGGTGCCAAGGCGGTGTCCGGAGACGTTCAGNACGTCGTCGAGNCTTCCNACGATCCAGAAATTTCCCTGTTTGTCGGTGCGGGCGCCGTCGCCCGCGGTGTAGATGCCCTTGTAGTCGTTCCAGTAGGTCTTCCGGTATCGATTCCTGTCACCNTAAATGGTGCGGAGCATGGAGGGCCATGGCTTACGGATAACGAGTCTTCCCCCTTCATCTGCCCGGCATTCATTGCCCTCTTCATCGAGGATGGCCGCATCTACTCCGAAGAATGGGAGGGTGGCGGTGCCTGGNTTGGTGGGGGTGCACCCGGGAAGGGGGGAGATCATGATGGAGCCGGTTTCCGTCTGCCACCAGGTGTCGACGATCGGGCATCGCCCCGCTCCGATCTTCTCGTGGTACCACATCCAGGCTTCGGGGTTGATTGGCTCACCGACCGTTCCCAGCAACCGCAGGGAGGAAAGATCCCGGGCGTCGGGGAATTTGTCTCCAGCCTTGATAAAGGCCCGGATGGCAGTCGGTGCGGTGTAGAAGGTGGTGACCCCATATTCCTCTACGATGTCCCAGAAACGTCCGAAGTCAGGGTAGTTGGGGGCACCCTCGTACATTACCTGAGTTACCCCGTTGGCCAGGGGGCCGAAGACGATGTAGGAATGACCGGTGATCCAGCCGACATCGGCCGTGCACCAGTAGATGTCATCGTCCTGCATGTCGAAGATGTACTTGCAGGTGGTATAGGTTCCCACTAGGTATCCGCCACTGGTGTGCAGAATGCCTTTCGGCTTTCCGGTTGATCCGGACGTATAGAGGATGAAGAGGGGATGTTCGCTGTCGAACCCCCGTGGGGTGTGAGAGGCCGATACCTTTTCCGCTTCCTTGTGCCACCAGACATCGCGTCCGCGGCGCATGTTTACCTTCTCGCCGGTCCTCTGGTAGACGATACACCGTTTGACTCCCTTGTATTTCCGCAGGGCATCATCAACGCTTTTCTTAAGTTCAACGACTTTGCCCCGCCTGTATCCTCCATCGGCAGTGATGACAGCAGTAGCTCCGGAGTCTTCGAGGCGGTCCACGATGGATTCCGCGGAGAAGCCACCGAATACGACGGAATGCACAGCGCCAATGCGGGCGCATGCAAGCATGGCGATGGCGGCTTCTGGAACCATGGGCATGTAGACCAGAACCCTGTCTCTGGCCTTGATTCCGTTTGCCTCCAGAACGTTTGCGAAGCGGCAAACCTCACGGTGGAGCTGCTGATAGGTAAGAACTCTCTTATCGCCGGGTTCGCCTTCCCAGATGATGGCGGCCTTGTTTTTCCGGCCGTTTGTCAGGTGGCGGTCAACACAGTTCTCGCAGACGTTGAGACGCGCCCCGATGAACCATTTTGCGAAGGGAGGCTTCCATTCCAATACCTTGGTCCAGCGCTTCTGCCAGTGTAGTTCCCTGGCTTCCCGTGCCCAGAAAACGGAGGGTCGTTCGATCGACTCCTTGTACATCCTGCGATATTGAGCCATGCTCGAGATGCGGGCTTTTTTCGAGAATTCCTTCGAGGGCTTGAAGACGCGGTCTTCTGTAAGGTGGCTTTCGATCTTCTTACTCATGGGCCTGTCAGAGATTTGGTGTCGGTGGTTGTTTACTTGACGGGGAGAGTGGTTGCAAGAAAGGGCGAAGGGTCAGGAGTGACCTGGAGGATCGAGGGTCAGCATGTCTGTCTCGTGTCGCTCCAGGTGGCGCCATCGCCCCAGGGCCAACTCCGGGTCGGTGAGACGGCCGATCCGTATGCGGAAGAGCTTTTCGACCTCGTGGCCCAGGGTCCGGAACATCTCACGAATCTGGCGCTTGAGACCAGTTTCGAGGATGATGGAAACACGGCGGGGAGAGAGTCGTTTAACGGATTTCGCACGGGCGTAGCCTTCCGGGGTCTGAACCCCGGACACCAGTTTCTGCAGAATGGGATTTTCGACGGCGCTTGTCAGGGTAACCCGGTATTCCTTTTCAACCTTGTTGCTGGGATGCGTCAGGCGGTTGGCTAGGTCGCCGTCGTTGGTGAGGATCAGGAGGCCTTCCGAATCCCGGTCCAGGCGACCCACATGGTTGAGATGCTGAAACTTGGGAGGAAGTAGTTCGTAGATGGTGGCTCGTCCGAGTTCGTCCTGTTTTGAACAAACGTATCCACGGGGTTTTTTGAAGAGGATGGTTGCGGTTTGTCGTGGAGAAACCCGCTTTCCCTCGAGTCGAACGACATCGTCTTCCTGCACCCGGGTCGCTGGATTGTCACATGATTCACCGTTGATTGTTATGCCGCCCCGCTGGATAAGGGTGTCGCATGCGCGGCGGGAGCCTATCCCACATGATGCGAGGAACTTGTTCAGTCGGGTGCCTTCAGGCATGGGATGTCAGGGGACAGAGAAGGCGGAACCATCCGGTTCCGCCTTCGCCAAATTCGTGAGATAAAAGGATCGAGGAGAAACGTAATCTTATTCCTCGGACTTCGTTTTTGGAAGGCCGACCGGGCTCTGGCCTTCTTTCCACTGGCCACGCTCCTTGAGAAGTTTGACGCGCTCAAAGCGCTTGAGGACCGAGCGTTTACCGGTGGCGCCACCGCTGATTTTCAGGCTGTTATGCTTGGACATTTGATCGAGGTGGATTGGATGGGGGCGGGAAGCTAGGTTGAATTTCAATTTTTGGCAAGGGGGAAGTCCGCAACAGGCCCAAACGGACCGGATGGTCAGATCATTCCGAGCTTCATCTTGCCTTCTTCCGAGATCATATCCTGGTTCCAAGGAGGATCCCACACCAGTTCGACCCGGGCATCATCAATCTCTTCGACAGTCATGATGCGAGCTTGTGCATCAGCCGCGATAGCTGGACCCATTCCACATCCGGGAGCAGTGAGGGTCATTTTAACGTTCACCACGCTTTTTCCGTCCTCATCGTCTACCGTGCAGTCGTAGACGAGGCCGAGATTGACGATGTCGACCGGAATTTCCGGGTCGTAGACCTGTTTCAACTGGTGCCATACCTGATCGTTGACGGGAGCATCCTTCATGCGCTCGTCTTCCTGGGCTTTTGCCTCATCACCGGCCTGATCGATTCCAAGGGCATCAGAATCATTGGAAGAGATCCGGGCGAGGCCGGCCGAGGTGGCGACCGTGTAGGTGCCTCCGAGGCTCTGAGTGATTACCACCGGGGTGCCGGCGGGGAGGGAAATGGTATCGCCGGAGGGAATCTGGATAGCGTCGACTTCGCGGGTAAGTGAAATTTCCTGGTTCATGATTTTATCAGGGGTCGTCTTCTGGTGTTATTTTTCTTCTTCGTCCAGAGGGACGATTCTGATGGTGCCCGTTGTTCTTGCTGAGAGAGACTGTGCGAGGGTGGGGGCAGGGTCGGCAACCGCATTCCCGGCCGTCTCGCCAAGTGCATTATGGAGAGCTCCCTCCACAAGCTCTCCACAGTGGATTTTCATGGGAGGGAGGGGGCCGAGATCTCCGGTCAGGTCATCAGGAGAAAGGTTACGGGCATCCTCCACTGATTTGCCCTTTAGGAGTTCGGTAGCCATGGAGGCGACAGCGATGGCAGTCTGGCACCCGAAGGACTGAAAGGAGGCGCGGTCAATGACCTTACGGCCGTCCTTTTCCGTGAACTTGAGCCACATCCGCAGCATGTCCCCGCAATCCGCCGAGCCGGCAGTGCCGACGGCGTCGGCATCCTCCATTTCGCCTACGTTCCGTGGGTTGGCCATGGCCTGCCGGGCTTTGTCTTCGAAATCATCCATCTGCTGAGGGAAGAAATCATGGGGGCGGGAAGGATCAAGCCACAAAATGTGTGAGGAGCCTTATCATTGGTGTCGCCTCATCGGGCTTGTCAGTTGTTCTGGATCTCCCTTCAATGGAAGGGGATGAGCTGAATGAATTTCGTTGTTGCAAACAACGGGGCGGCATTCAGAGAGAACCCCGGCCCAAGGTGCGATCATTCCCTCGTATTTTTCCCCTTCTTCGAGCTGATGGAACGATCGGCTGAGGCTCTGTAGAAAGACAGTTTTCCGAGAGATGAGTGATTTGAAGGAGGAGCGGGATATTCGAACCAGCTGGAAGATGCGGACTCTGGGAACTCTGGGGGGCTGGTTGCTGCGTCTTTACGCCGTGACTCTTCGGATGGTGGTGGAAGATCGGTGCGGATTCACGGACCGGTCGGGACACCGGCCTCCTCTGATCTGGTGTATCTGGCACAGTCGTATTGCCGGAACCCTGATGGCCCGCAGGCGGATTTTCCGCTGGCGTCAGGGCGTTGTCCTCACGAGCGCGAGTCACGACGGGGCTGCGCTTGCTGCGGTGGCCCGGGTCATGGGCCTGCAATCGGTCCGGGGGTCAAGTTCACGGCGAGGGTCAACTGCCCTGCGGGAAATGGTAAGGGCGATAGGCAGGGGGCTCGACGTGAGTGTGACGCCGGATGGCCCGAGGGGGCCGCGTTACCGGCTGAGTCCCGGCCTGATCAAGCTTGCGCAGGTGACCGGATCTCCAGTGATGGGAGTGCACGTTCATTACAGTCGTGCGATCCGTCTCAAGACCTGGGACCGCTTTGTTGTTCCTCTGCCGTTCAGCAGGCTAACCATCATTTTTGACGAGCTGCTTGATGTCCCGCGTCAGTTGGATGACGATGCCTTCGAGACCAAGCGCGTGGAGCTCGAGAACATGATGCGCGCTGGAGTCGATGACCTAGACCTGCCCTCTCATGACCATTCTCAACGGAAAAGAAATCGCGGCTGAAGTCCTCGCCGGGTGCCGGGAAAAAGTTCAGGCTCTTCAGGCCGGGGGGGTGACGCCCGGTCTGGCCGTCGTTATTGTCGGGGATGACCCTGCTTCCCATGTTTATGTGAATTCGAAGGTGAGAACCTGTGGTGAGCTCGGGATCTATTCACGCAGGATCGAGTTGCCGGGGGAAACGACTCAGGAAGAGGTTCTCCGGGTGGTTCGCGAACTTAATGAGGATCCCGCCATTCATGGGATTCTGGTTCAATCGCCTCCGCCTCCGCACATCAACGAGGAAGAGATCATCCGGGTTCTCGATCCCTCCAAGGATGTCGACGGGTTTCATCCCGTTAATGTGGGTAAGCTCGTCATGGAAGATAAAAGCGGTTTTGTCCCCTGTACTCCACAGGGGTGCATCCACCTGCTGGAGAAGGCCGGGATCGAAACGAATGGCTCCAGCGCAGTTGTGATCGGTCGCAGCATGATCGTCGGTAAGCCGATGGCCCTGCTTCTCATGGGCAGGGGTATCAATGCCACGGTTACCGTGGCGCATTCCCGGACCAGGGAGCTGGCAGCGGTTTGCCAGCAGGCTGATATTCTGGTCGCTGCGATCGGGAAGCCCGAATTTGTGACTGCCGATTTCGTCAAGGAGGGAGCTGTTGTGATCGATGTGGGTATCAACCGGGTGGAGGATCCCTCGAAAAAGAGAGGATACAGGCTGGTTGGGGATGTTGCTTACGATGAGGTGGCCCCCAGGTGTCATGCCATCACGCCAGTGCCCGGCGGGGTGGGTCCCATGACCATCGCCCTGCTCATGAGTAACACGGTGAAAGCGGCAGGGGGTTAAGAGAAGGATATCAGGAGCTTACGGGAGGGAGCAATCCGGCGGGCCGGTCCCTACTTTTCCCCAAAGACAAGCTGCAGACCACGGGAAGACCAGTATTTGACGAGGCGCTCCTCGATCACATGTGCAGGCTCGGTGGGAAATTCGGGGCTTGCGGTAGAACGTTTCGGCAGGCTGGAAAGATGAGCCTTGGTAATTGCCCGGCGATTGGCCCCACCGTGGAAGTGATAATGGACCAGGAGAAGAGCGGTGGCATAGGGGAGGTAGGCGTTCCCGTTGAACTGGTTCTGTGAGGTCTTGATCCAACCCTGGTGATCGAGGTTTAGAATCCTCGAGACCGGAACCAGGTGAAACTTGTCCCCTACCTTGTTCCTGCTGATGGCATGACGCAAATGGTCCCGGATGAGGCTTTCGAGATCCCGGAAGAGATACCATCCATCGCCCTGGTGGCATACGGAGAAGTATTCAGCCACCCCCTCCGAGAACCAGGGCGGCAGACGCCAGAGGAGCCCCGACATGGCCATGTGAACCAGTTCGTGGACAAGGAGGCCCTGGTCCGGGCGCGCCTGCAGCCGCGAATTTCCCGGCTGGGGAGGAGCAAGAAAGTAGTCGGCACGGATGAGAACCTGTCCCCGACGTCCGTCCCACCAGCCTACCGCGCCTTCATTCCCTCCGGCTCTGACGAAACTGGCCTCGTCCTTGCAGAGGATTATTTCGACGACGTCCTTCTGGTGCCTTGCCCATAGCGGAAGGGGGTGACTCCGGATAAGTTGGGGAACGGACTCCACTACCCTTGCGAAGCGGGCGAGATCCTGCCGTCCGATCCGGGTCTCTGCGATCATGCGGAAGTGCCGGGTAGTCACGACCCGGCTTCCGTCAGGGGTGTCATCAGAAATCTTCAATTTTACCGGTATGGCCTTGAACTCCCGTGGCCAGGGCTCGGGCTGGGCAGGGTTTGGCTGCTGGGCCGGGAGTGAGGCAGCCAGAAGGACCAGCAGGAGGAGGAATCGGGACACATCCCATTCTCGGTCCGGGGGGAGGGAGAGACAAGTGAATCGAGCTAAATTCGGTTAATACCCGGGGGAAGGAAGGGCAATACCGTCTTTACACGGTGAGGGGTGACCCCTTAGTTTGCCGCCCCCAAGCGGAGAGGTGGCTGAGTCCGGTTTAAGGCACACGACTCGAAATCGTGCGTAGGGTTAAACCTACCGTGGGTTCGAATCCCACCCTCTCCGCCGCGCCTGTTTCTTTCTGGGCCGAGCCAGGGGCACAAGTGGTAAGCGGGGGATAGTGAGGTGAAGCGCTACGCCCGCCTCGCGAAGTTAGCGCCTGTTTGCTCTAGATTGACTCCATACTGCACTAGTTTCAATTAAACTGGGGTATCGCGGAGTCCCTGAGGTTCGCTTGTCAATAATCCGCTAAAGAAAGGGCAACGCACCACAAGACAGGAAGGGTGCCTGAGAGTAACCCTCAGGCAATGAAAAGCAACCTCGCCAAGCGTTCGTTCCTGCCTTTGCTTGCAGGAGCAGTCGTGGGTCTCCCCGCGGTCAGTTCCGCCGCAACGATCAATATTGCAAACGCCTTCGGAACCGCAGCTCCCACTACCCGGGGCGATGGTAATAGCACCTGGGTTGGGTGGGATACCTGGGACGATAGTGGAGCGGGTAACAGCGTGATCAACGACTCGACACCTGATATCGGGACGAGTGCCGGGGTCTGGGTCACTAACAACAATGAAGATCACATCAGTAACTCGCTCAACTTCTACTCCGGTTCCGGATCGGTCAATGAGACCATTTCATTCGGGACGGACGGAGTTCCGGGCTCTGGCTTCACAACCATTCTTCTTCAGGGATCCACTCTGTTTGGGGATTTCGGAACCACTCTTGGCTTTGGGGATATCGCAGGGGTCTCCCCGACCGTGGTTCAGGGAGTGAACGCCATCGGTGCAGGTCAGGTCTTTGCACGTTATGAGATTGCGGGTAACGCTGAGGAATATTCGGTGAACATGGTGACCGGTCCATTTTCCTTCGTATCATTTGGTAATTTTGAAATTGATACCTACTGGTCCGAGACGGGGTTTTCGCCCGACACTGCAGTTGTCCCGGAGCCAAGCAGCGGCCTTCTGGTTCTCAGTGCGACCGGTCTTTTTGCACTTCGGCGCCGTCGTAAATAGCAAGTGGGACACAAAGAGGGGGGTCTCAATTAATGTGACTCTTTCCTCTTCTGACCTTCTTACACGGTGCTGCTCAGGTTACCCCCGGTGCCGCATCGGATCTCATACAGATTATTACCCTCCTCCTGCCAACACGTAATTCTGGGCATCGTTCCGCATTCACGGTGCTGGAGCTGCTCATTACAGTCAGCATCCTGGTGGTGTTGGCCAGCTTGATCTTCATAGGCGTATCGCAGGGTTTCAAGGCAGCCGGGAAGGCACAGGACATCGCGCTGGCTCGAGATTTGACTGCGGGTTTTAGTGCGACGGCAGCCGATGGGAATGGGCGATACCTTGCCGGCTATGACCGGCGCGTCGATGAAGTTGTCCTGAAAAATGGACGTGTGGTTGCTGGGCCGACTGCGAATCGGTATCCTTTCCGGCTTGCGCGTGAGATGGAGACCACGGTGGAAAAGATCGCCCTGGTGGGAAAGGTCAAGGAGCAGGTCGATACCTCCAACGACTACCTTGTCAGCCTCTATCCAGCCTTCGGAATCAATCATTATTTCGTTGGCGGTGATGTGCAGGAAGATGGCAGTGTTTCGCATGAATCGGAGTGCGTGACCAGGCCCGAGCAGGCTTCTGGGTCAGTCATCGTTTTTGCGACGGCGGGTTCGACTCGTGGTGATGGCGGAATTATTAATGGCTACAACACGCTCACGCCGCCCTGCCTTACCACGAGGATGTGGTCGACGGAGACATGGAGCTTTGGAGCGGATCCCACAGATTATGGGAATCTTGATGCGCGGCACAGGAGGAAAGTGGTTGTTTCCTTCCTCGATGGCAGTATCCGCTCACTCGAGGTGGAAGAGATGCGTGACATGCGTCTCTGGAGTGTGAAGGCCGCGACAGAAAACGATCCAGATTACAAGATCCGCCGCTCCAGGCGTGGTCGGCTCTAACACATCGAAACAATGAACAAACGAAATTTCCGGGTGCCCTTGGCGGCACTTCTTCTATCTGCCCCTGGCGCAAGCGGAGAGTTACTCTATACGAATTATCTATTGCCCTCTTTTGCAGATGCTCCGGATACGGAGTATTCGGCCTGGGACATTTTTTATGTGGCGAACTCTGAGCCCAACTACCCTGATTTCGCCGCTCCCAATGGGATCTACGAGAGTGCGTCCGTGGCCGGGTTCACGCCTCCGACTGGATCAAGCCCCAGGAATCCCTCGGCTTTCTGGCATGCGGAAAACCCGACGATTACCCAGACCGTCCCGGACATCGCGTTTGTCATAGCCCCTGCCATTACGGGAAACATCTACAGCTTTCGCGGCCCAACTTCCTTTTCCCTGGAGGACTCGGCGCCGTTTCCGGTTGGCACCGTGGTTTTCCAGTTCCAGACCGCGGGAAACCTGGTCGATTTTGGGAGCATCAAGCTCGTGTATGACGACAACGGAACCGAGGTTGCACTGGGTCCGAATGAATACATCAGGGAGTATGAAAGCGATACCTCGGGCTTTGGAGGATCTGGGAACCGTAATGCCCTGCAGTGGGATCTCACGGGGCGGAACGTCAGTTCTTACGAACTGACCTGGAGAGCGAGCGGTTCGAGTATGAGTCTGCAGGAAGTTACATTGGACACATCGGCTAGTTATGCCCTGGTGGTTCCCGAGGGGCGGACTTGGAATGGGATCGGGAGCACTGCTTGGAGTGACAGTACGAACTGGGTGGAGGGCTCTCCCTCGCAGGACTTCGGGAATGTGCGGTTTATCAATGAAGGTGATGTGGTGATATCGATGCCCTCTACCAAGACAGTGGGAGAATGCGTCTTTGACACGGCGAGTGATGTCACAATCGCAAACTCAGCGAAGCTGATCTCGAATACGGGGTTGTTTACGGGAACGGGATCGACGGGCACATACAGGATTGAGGGAGATTTTGAAATGTGCGCCTACAATCTTTTTGAGATTCAGGGTGGCGAGGTGATCATCGAGGGGGAGGTTTCCGGGGCTTCCGGTTTGCGAAAGGAAGGGGAAGGCACGATGGTCCTGAAGGCGGATAACTCCTTCGGGTCCGGTAGTGGTGGAATAGGATGTACCGGTGGAGAGCTGAGGATTGAGGGGGAGAATCGGTTTACGAACAGCGCCTCGGTCCTCAGGGGGGATTTGGTTCTGGCCGGTCCTGCCCCGGTAGATGCCCCGGGAACATTGGGCAATGCAAGTTCAGACGTGGCGGTAGGGGCCGACAGCAACATCTTTGGCAGAATCTCGACCCCGGCGCGTCTCATCGTGGAGGGAGATCACGAAGTTGCGCGTGGCATTGCTTTTGCGGCGGGGACCTTTGACAAGCGCCTTGGATCTCGCGGAACGAGTGCAGGGGCTGAGTTTAGTGGAGCGGTGGCGTTGCGGCCTGATTCCACGAATACGAAACTTTTTGCGGAAGCGGCTTCTGATCTGGTCGTTTTTTCGGGGGAGATCTCGGGAGGAGAAGCAGCTCTGGCAATGGAAATCAATCCGGATGGCGCACAGGGAACGGTGCGGTTCACCGGCGTCGACAAGACCTATGCCAACATGACTTACGTGCGTGGTGGCCTTCTTGAGCTTGCGGCTGGCACAGGCCTCAGCGCGCAGGTCATCGTGGAACCTTTAACAGGTAGTTCTGCAGTGGTGGGAGGCGGAGGAACGTTCACAGGCGGTATGGAAGTGGGTGCTGGTGGAATACTCGCACCAGGGAAAGGTGTGGGGGAGCTGATGAGTGGTGGGCAGACATGGGAATCTGGCGGAGCATTAGAGATCGAAATTTCGGATCTGGAAGCCGGGACCGGGGTTGGATGGGATCTCGTCTCGATTCAGGGATCGCTTGCCATCCCGGCTACCCAAGAGGACCCCTTTATGATTGATGTCCGCTCCCTGACGCCAGAAGGAGAGAGTGGCCCGCTTGAGGGATTTTCCCCTACGCAGAGCTATTCCTGGAAAATTGTGGAGATCTCTGATGGCGTAGATGGATTTTCGGGGAATGAGTTCGTGGTTCGATCAGACGGCTTCGCGGGAAACGATGGCGGGTCCTTCGTGGTAAGCCTGGAAGCGGACGGGACTGAGATTCACTTGAATTACACACCGGGAGGCGAAGGAGCTCCGTATGAGACCTGGTTGGAGGCAAACTTCAGCGCGACTGAATTGAGTGATGACTCCATTTCGGGGTTGAATGCCGATATTGATCTGGATGGGCTCTCTACCCTGTTGGAATACGCCTTGGGTGGAGATCCCCGGATTAGGGATACGGATCTTGTGGCCTTCCCGGTAATCGATTCCCCGGGCGATCGGTTCCTCTCCCTGACCTTTACCAGACTGCTCGACCGGACAGATATAGACTATCGTGTCCAAGTTGCGAACTCTCTTGAGGGTGGCTGGGTCGTGATTGGAGAAATCCCCGGTGGGGGAGTGCCCATTGGACGGAATGGGGGTTCGTTCTCGGCTGGTGCTGTGAACGGAAATACCCAGGAGATCACTTTCTCCGACTCGGTCCGGGTGCAGGATGCCGCGACGCGTTTCATACGTATCGAGATCATGAAGCGCCCATAGCTGGCTGCGGCGGAGGGTGTGGTTCCCGGGGTTCAGGCAGGCAGAGCGACTCCTTTGGGGGCTATTCGGTAACTTTACAGGAGACAGGAGGCCCGCCCCCATCGCTCCGGATCACTCGGTGAAACTATCAACGAGATCCTGAATCACCTTCTGGCTGAGTTGCTCTCCCTTTTGCACCTTTTTCGCCAGAGAGAATGTCGAGCGAATCAGGGAACTACCCTCAACCTCCTTCTTGTAGGAGATGGTCTCGTGTTCCCGGAGAACCTTGCGCCATTCGGTCCTGACATGCTGCCAGAACTCGCTGGTTGCCTCCCAGTAGCTCTCGGCCTTGCTGAAGTCTTCCTGATCGTAACGTCGGTAGATATTGAGCCCTGTCTCGTGGCACAGGAACTTGTTCTCTCCCTTGACCCACTTTCTGTTTTCCTGTTCGTGAACCCAGCCATCGGGAGTAATAACATGGCGGTTCACCGCCCGCAGGATATCGTAATCGCTACGCTTGGTGTACTCTCTCCTCGGCAGAGGCCGACAGGTGTCCTTGCTTGTCCACGCACTGCGATTACCCTCATGAGTCCATTTGCCCCAGCTCTCGTAGCGGGGACTGTCGTCGACCTGAGTGACCAGCTGGGTCCAGGTTCCCTTGACTTCTGAGGGTTTCAGGGTCCGCTTCTTCCAAGTGCGCTCACCCTGGTATTCAACGATCACCGGGTCCTCGTATTTCCAGACTTGCCCCCAGTGTTTGACGACCTGCATGACCGGCCCCACTTCAGCGAGGAGGATGTGCTGGAGAACGATAAGGTTTTCCTGATCCTCAACGACCTTGACGATTTCCAATGCGTCGGCCCGGTATGGTTTTTTCAGTTCGTATCCAGCAACCAGGGGGACGGTCTCGCGGAAGGTGAATTCGACGTCAAACTTCCCTGCCATGGAGAGTATCGCCTTCCGGTCCTTGTGAAAGCTACCAGGCTGAGCGGCCTCGATTGTCGGCAAACATCCCAGAAGTAGAGCGGAAGCGAGGGCGAAAGAAAGCTCCTTCATGACAGCATAGGCTACCACCGCGGCACCGGCGGGCAAGCCGTTTATTGATCATGGATTGACGCTCGGTTGTCCAGAGAGCTCTGTGAGTAGGGTCGGGAATCTCAGCCGGAATCTCACAGGTCGCAGGAATGGCGCGTTTCATCGCTGTCAACTGCCCTTCAAGGTGAAGTAGCTTCTTTCTCCTGAAGGTGATCAGGCGGGCGCATCCCGGAGGAAGAGTGGCGCTTCGGGGCGAGATCCCGCTTTGTCATAACGATAGCCGGCAACGTTAAAAGCACGTAGATCGTCAGGGCGCCTAAGCCGGTTGCGGATAATGAAATCTGCCATCATCCCCCGGGCCTTCTTGGCATAAAAACTGATGATCTTGTACTTCCCGTTCTTGAGATCCTTGAACACTGGCGATACTACATCAGCCTTGAGTTCAGCATGGTTTGCGGCGCTGAAATATTCATTCGAGGCCAGATTCACCAGGAATTTGCTGCGGGTTGCGGCCGCCACTTCATTGAGAGCCGATGCGATTTTCTCTCCCCAGAAGGCATAAAGGTTTTTTCCGCGCCTGGTTGCCAGATGGGTACCCATCTCAAGACGATACGGTTGGATTAAGTCAAGGGGACGGAGGATTCCGTATAACCCGCTGAGAATTCTCAATTCCTTCTGAGCGAAGTTGAAATCAGCGGCTTTCCAAGCTTCGAAATCAAAACCTGTATATACATCTCCCTTAAATGCCAGCAGAGCCTGCTTGGAATTCTCAAGGGTGAAGGGGGTTGACCAGTCTCGGTATCTCTGGGCGTTCAGTTCAGCCAGTTTTTCGCTGATTCCCATCAGTTCCCTGAGCTCCGACTTGGGCAATTTGACGAGCTTGGAGATAAGTTCCCCGGATTCTTCCAGGTAATCAGGCAGACTGTGTTTCCCCGTGAAGCACTGGGCCTCAAAATCAAGGGTCTTGGCCGGTGAGAGGACGATTGTCATTTGAAGGGAATTTACGTCGGGTTGGAGTTCACGCACAAGGCCGCATGGGTCCTGCACGAGGGAATCAAGCACATCATTACCCCTCTTGCTAAGAGATTCCTTCCTCGCGAAGGGATTTGGGATTTGGAGGATCCTGCCTGCCTGAGTTATGATAGGTTTGATGAGGATCCGGGAATTACAGAGAGAGGAGTGGTCGGTGGTGGCGGAGCTGATTCATGTTTCGACCAACGCCTGGTATCAGGCGAATCTCAACCGTTCTATTTTCCAGCAGGATGATGCTTCCGGGTGCCTCGTGTTTCCTGAGGTTTATGAGGCGCTTGATCCAGGGTGTTGTCTGGTGGCTGAAGAGGAAGGGGGGCGCCTGATGGGGTCCTGCTTCTATCATCCCCGGGAGACCCACGTTTCTCTGGGGATCATGAATGTCCACCCGGATTTCGGAGGTCGGGGCGTGGCAGGCACTTTGCTGGCCGAGATCATCCGCCGGGCCGGGGAGTTGCCGGTGCGACTGGTCTCCAGTTGCATGAACATGGACTCCTATTCGCTGTATACACGGGCGGGTTTTTCCCCACGCCAGTTGTATCAAGATATGTATCTTCCAGGCGGACAGGAACTTCCAGAGCCTCCTTTCGCTCCAGAGAGAGTAAGAGAGGCGACCATTGATGACGTCGGTTCCATGGTGGCTCTTGAGGAGGAGTTGAGCGGGATCCGGAGGAAAAAGGACTTCCAGTTTTTTCTCAGGAACGAGCAAGGGGTATGGAAGGTTCTTGTTCTGGAGGGGCTCGGTGAAGGTATCGATGGGTTTCTCTGCTCAATCGATCATCCGGGAAGCAATATGCTGGGGCCGGGAGTAATGAGGACAGATTCGGATGCCCTTGCCCTGATCCATGCACAACTGACCGGAATGCCGGGGCGTCAGCCTGTCTTTCTCGTTCCCGCCCATGCAGAGGAGCTGGTTGCCTCGCTCTACCAATGGGGAGCAAGAAACTGTGAAATGCATGTGGCTCAGGTCCGGGGAAAAGCACAGGAATTCCGGGGAATCACGATGCCTACCTTCATGCCGGAAACAGCCTAGGCTGCTAATCGAAGATGTAGCGCATTCCTCGTACCTGGACATTCGGGGGCAACCGATGTTTCTCGAAGTAGTCGTAGCCTTCCCTGAGGTTCTCCCAGAAGGTATGCCACCGGTTTTCGCGCGCCTGCTCCATACGCTTTGTGGTCATGCGGAAGGGGAAGGAGTGGATGCGAAAGAATCTCTGGCCGTTAGCGAGAGCTGCATGGCAGAGGGTATAGATTTCCTCAATCTTCGGGTCGGTCATCGCAAAGCAGCCGATGGAGACCCGGTTACCGTGGACCATCAGATGGCTCCCGGTACGGCCGTGGGACCGGTCGTATGCATTAGGATAGCCGAGGTTGAAGGAGAGATGAAACCTGCTGTAGGGATTCATTTGTCGAGGCGATACGTAATAGAATCCCTCGGGTGCCTGTAGATCACCCTCCCGCTCCTTGGGCCCGAGTTGGCCGGACATGGCTGCGATACGATAGGTCCGGAACAGTTTGAAGGTCTTTTTGCCCACCTCTTCGACGTAGAGTTCCATCTCGGCTTCTTCCTTCAGAATCCGGATAAAGACCGGGTTGCCATAACGCATGCCGTTTTCCCTGAGGGCCTGGGACAGATCCTCCCGTACGCGTTCGGCGGCGGAGCGGGAGCGCTCCGAGACAGGAAGTTTCTGGGACTGAAGGGGGGCGGACATACAGAGGAGAAAAAGGGCCGGGAAGATCACGCCCCTGCCTGAGAGGGACTTGGTGTTGAACCTGGAATCGGAAGGGGGGGACATGGGGGCTATTTCATTATATCATGGAACAGGAGCAACAGCCGTTTGTCCTGCAGGAAGTTTTTGATTACGGTAGCTGGCCTGTTTCCCCTTTCCAATGGTAGGAAATTGCCATGCAAGATCAGGAACAGGGGGAGCGGGAAGCAGCTATCGGCCTGATAGGAGGAAGTGGACTCTATGAAATAGAGGGGTTCCTGCAGAGTGAGGAAAAGGCAGTTGAGACTCCCTTTGGATCTCCGTCCGACGTTCTTGTCGGGGGTACTCTGTCCGGCAGAAAGGTCTGGTTCCTGCCGAGGCATGGGAGAGGGCATCGAATCCTTCCTCATGAGATTAATCATCGTGCCAATATCTGGGCGCTCCGCTCGCTGGGAGTGCGTTGGATCATCTGTGTCACCGCGGTAGGAAGCCTCAAGGAGGAGTATCCTCCGCGCTCTCTTGTCATCCCTGACCAGTTCTTCGACCGTACCAGCCGTCGGGAGGAGCACACCTTCTTTGGGTCGGGAATCGCGGCTCATGTCTCCTTCGGGGAGCCGGTGAGTCATTCCTTGAGCAGGATCCTCCTGGAGGCCTCCCATGATGAGCCAGAGCTGGAAGTCCACTTTGGAGGAACTTACGTCAACATGGACGGTCCTGCCTTCTCCACCCGTGCGGAGAGCGAGGTGAACCGAAAGCTGGGCTTTGATGTGATCGGTATGACCAACCTGCCCGAGGCCAAGCTGGCCCGGGAAGCTGAGATTGCTCTGGCGACCCTTTGCATGGTTACGGATTACGATTGCTGGAAGGATGAGGAAGTGAATGTGGAAACGGTGATTGGTCACCTGGAGGCCAATTCGAGAGCGGCCCGGAGAATTGTCGGCCGGGCAATCGAGGGTATTCCTACTAAAGCGGACTGGCCCGAGCATGTTGCCCTGGACGCCGCAATTATTACGGCCCGGGATTTATGGCCGCCGGAGACCACTGCAGCTCTGGGTCCTATTTTAACGCGTTTCATGTAACCGGGCGATGCAGGTGGATGGAACTAAGGCGTGACACCAGGCACCATAAAAGTTAAAAATGGGTGCGATTTCTTTCTCTTCTTCCGAGCCACTTCCCATGTCTCCTCGCTATTTGATCCTTCTTCCAGCGGCTGTACTGATTGCATTTACGAGTAGTTGTACTTCAATCGACTCCAAGGACGAGAAACCATCGACCCTGGCCAATAACGGTTACCGCTCGCCCTATCACGCCTGGCCATCGGCCCGTAACCCGAACGTGAGCCTGTCCTCGCGTTTTCCCAATTCCATTGGCATCACACATTCCCGGGGCCTGGGGCATCAGCCCTATATCGCGATGACCTTTGATGATGGACCGCATGCCAGTAATACGCCGCGCCTTCTCGACATCCTTCGGCGACGTAATATCAAGGCCACGTTTTATGTGATCGGGAAAAACGTGGACATCTATCCTCATCTTACCCGTCGCATCGTAGCAGAGGGCCATGAAATAGGTAACCATACCTACACTCATCGTAACCTGAAGACTCTCAGTGATGCGCAGGTCCTGACGGAGATGTCGAGGACTCGGAGTTCGATCGTGAACGCGACCGGAGTGCAACCGCGAACCATGCGCCCTCCCTATGGAGCCATCTATCAGCGGCAGCGGGAATTGATCATGGACCGGTTTGGTTACCCAACCATCATGTGGGCGGTGGACCCCCGAGACTGGCAACGGCCAGGGGTAAGCGTGGTAAAGAACCGGATTCTCACCCGCACCACCAACGGCTCAATCGTCCTGGCACATGACCTCCATGCCCCGACCGTGGATGCCATGCCTGGGACCCTGGACGGCCTGCTCGCCAAGGGGTTCAAATTCGTGACTGTTTCCCAGTTGCTGAGCCAGAAAGCCCAGTCGAGGTAAGGCCCCGGGAACAGAGGCCTGCTTGGCGGTAGGGATTCAAGCCATAACGCAAAAAGCCGGGAGATTTCCTCCCGGCTTTTTGATTTTGAAGTGAGTGAATTCAGGGATCAGGCGTCAGGCTTCTTGCCGCCTGGTTTCTTGCCGCCTGGTTTCTTGCCGCCCGGCTTCTTGCCACCTTCCGGGCGACCACCCTGAGGGCGACCACCCTGAGGGCGACCACCACGTCCGCGGCGGTCCTTCATGGCTGCCTTGCGCTCCTCTTCGTTCAACTCGCCGTCTCCATCCTTGTCATATTTCTTAATGAACTCAGCACGGCGGGCACGTTGTGCTGCCTTGCGCTCGTCTTCGTCCAGTTTCCCGTCGCCATTCTTATCGAATTTCTCGAGAATTTCCTTGGGAACCTGACGAGGTCCACCACGGCGCTGACCTTGGCCGCGGCGTTCGCCTTCGCCACGCTCACCGCGCTCGGCACGAGGCTTCTTTTCGCCCTTGTCTTCTTCAGCAAGGGAGGTGGTTGATCCTGTGGCCAGAAGGCCCAGAACCACGCTGAATGCTTGGAGTGTCTTTTTCATCTTCGGTTGGATTGGTTCACGGGATTTTTCCGTGCTGGGAGATGGAACTGGGGTCCCAGTTGATAGTTGCAGATTATTTTCTCTTATGGGCGGAGTTGCCGGGGTTTTGGCATTGCGCGGGCCTTGGTGAAGCGGTTTCATGCCTTCCACGATGGTGTCCACGCCCAGCAAGGGTTCCTCCCGCGCCGCATCCTTCAAGGCGCGGCTTATCAGCACGATCCTCTTATGGGGTATCGTGGCGGCTACCTTTATCAGCGGGAAGTTATGGGCTATCGGGGTTCTGGTTGCGGTTTTTACCGTGGTGGGCATCTTCGAGTTTCTTGTCCTTACTGAGAAGCAGCCGGGTAGAGAGTGCCGGAGGTGGTCTCTTATTGTGTGCATAGCGTTCCTGGTCGCGCTTTTGACCCAGGCCCTTGGGGACTCTCTGGAGAAAAGCAGTTTTCTGCCGGAGATGACAGGGGTGATAGCAGTGACCCTGGGGAGCTTTATTCTGCGGCTACGGCATCCGATTGAGGGAGATGCCTCGGTGAGAGCTGTGGCCCTCGCTCTTCTTGGATTTGTATACGTCCCTGTCCTCTTCGCGGGGTTCATCATCCGGCTAACGCTGCTTCCACCTTCCATCGAGTCGGGGTTGTGGCTGATTCTTCTCGTAGTGGTGGCCGCAAAGTTCACGGACATGGGAGCGTATCTCGTGGGGACCATGATCGGGAGGCACAAGGCGATTCCTCATATCAGTCCGGCCAAGTCATGGGAGGGTTATATAGGGTCTCTCTTTTTTGCAGTGGGGGGAGCCTTTGCGGTTCACGCCTTAAGTGGTGGGCGACTGGATTGGCTGGAATGGTATCATGTCGCCGGACTTGGAGTGGTTCTGGCACTTGCTGCCATGGTTGGCGATCTTGCAGAGTCGGTTCTGAAACGAAGCCTGGAGGTGAAGGATTCCGGTCAGGTTCTGCCGGGGATTGGAGGGATTCTCGACCTGATCGACAGTCTCTGTTTTGCTCTTCCAGCAGCTTATTTCTATCTCCTGCTGACGGGTTTTTGAGAAGTTGCAGCAATTCATGCCCGGAGTGATGGAAAGAAAGGATACTCAGCCCAAGAAAGTAGTGATTCTTGGTTCCACGGGATCGATCGGTACGAGTGCGCTCAAGGTAGCGCGTGAAATTCCCGATTATATGGAAGTGGTGGGGCTGGCGGCTGGCCGGCAAGCTGAGGAGTTGGCTGCGCAGGCCCGGGAGTTTGGGGTGAAGCATCTGGCCATTGCGGATGAAAGCCTGCGTGAGACAGTAACAGGCTCTGCCCCGGCAGGCGCTGAAGTAGGGGTAGGTGCAGAGGGCCTGCGAGAGCTCGCCTGCCTGCCTGAGGCGGACATGATTCTGATTTCCATCGTGGGGACGGCCGGGTTGCAGCCGGCTCTTGATGCCATCGAGGCGGGCAAGGATCTTGCAGTAGCGAGCAAGGAGATTCTGGTCATGGCAGGCGAAATTGTCATGAGCGCTGCCCAGCAAGCCGGGGTCAAGGTTCTCCCTGTTGACAGTGAGCACAATGCCATCTTTCAGTGTCTGGAAGGGAATGCAGGAGGGCCGGAGGCCGTGCGGCGCCTGCTGCTGACTGCTTCCGGGGGGCCCTTTCGAACTGCAAGCGCGGATAGTCTTGAGGGCGTCACCCCGGAGCAGGCTCTCAAGCATCCGACCTGGGAAATGGGTCCCAAGATTACCATTGATTCTGCCACTCTTTTTAACAAGGGGCTGGAGATGATAGAGGCTCGCTGGCTTTTTGGAGTGGGAATGGACCGGGTGGAAGTCGTGGTGCATCCCCAGAGTATCGTGCACTCCATGGCGGAATTCGTGGATGGGAGCGTGCTGGCCCAGGTCAGTACGACGGATATGTGTTTTCCGATCCAGTACGCGGTGACGTGGCCACATCGTGTGGCGCACTCATTGGAGCCACTCGACTTCGCCGCTCTGGCACGGCTCGATTTTGAGGAGCCGCGTAGCGATGTGTTTCCTGCCCTGCGCCTGGCCCGGGAGGCAGGAACCCGGTGTGGGACCCTGCCTGCCGTTATGAATGCGGCCAACGAAGTGGCAGTCGATGCCTTTCTCGGGGGGAGCATTTCCTTCCCGCGGATCTGGGGTCTGGTTGAAGAAGTCATGACCAGCCATCAGGTAGTGGATTCCCCCTCCCTTGAGGCCCTGCTGGAAGCGGATTACGAGGCCCGCGAGAGGGCGAGGGAGGAGCTTCGTTAAGCAAGGGGCAGGAATCCTGTTCCGGGAGGAACTGCAGGATTGCATGTGGTAAAGAGGCCAATACGAGGTATCCTTCGTAGGTCAGAGTTGTTTTCTGAGTAGAAAATCAGAAGCGAACCTGCCCTTCCGGATACGATGTTTACAAGGGATTTCCCGATGCCTCTTCTCCTTGGGGTCATGCTGTTTCTGGGGACATCCGACCTTGACGGGATCGTCTTCTTTGAAACGGGTGATCCTGCGCATAACCGTGAAATTGCTCCGAGTGGACAGTTGTCTGGATCCGGATGGCAGTATCAGGGTGAGTATAAAGAGTTTCTGGGGACGGTGATTTCCCCGAGGCACTTTATTACAGCGATCCACATCGGCAAGGGGCCCACAACCTTTGTACAGAAATCCTGGTTTACGGGGGCGGCTGCCGACCGGGTCTATTTCATAAATCCCAATTTCAATAATGGAAACGGATCAAGGGATATTCCCGGGACAGACCTGAGGATTTTTGAGATTCATGGTGAATTCCCGGAGCATGCGGAGCTCTATACCACCCCCGACGAGGCAGGCAGGCAGGTTGTGATGATAGGGCGGGGAAGGCCACGAGGAGAAGAGGTAAGCAGTTCTGGTCAAACGAGGGGATGGCTCTGGGGGCCAGGGGACAACCGGGTGCGCTGGGGGACAAATACGGTGGACGGTTTCTCCAGCGCAGGGATCAGAGGGCCCATGCTTGTGACAGACTTTGATGATATTGCCGCTAGCGACGAGTGCCAGGGTGCCGATGGGGACTCAGGGGGTGCGGTTTTCATCAGGAAGGGCAATTCCTGGAAGCTGGCAGGGATCCTGTTTGCGGCGGATTCCGTTTATGACACCAATACGATTTGCGGGGACGGCTCTGATTTTCGGGCGTCCATGTTCAACGGAGCAGGATTCTATAGCGGTGGCGATAATGCTGCCTGCGATAACTGGACGCTCATCAGTGCCGCCAACGACCTGGACGAGAGTCGGACATACGCAAGCCGTATCAGTGTGAATGCGCAGGAGATAAACGCAGTTATCCAACCGGCTATTGATGACAAGCTCAAGACGTCTCGTCAGCGGTATGATGAATGGCTGGCTGGGTTCGGGATACTGAGCGGGGCGGAGCCAGGTGATGATGCAGATTCAGATGGCTGGCCAAACCTTATGGAATATCTGGCGGATCTTGACCCCTCTGTGCCGGAGGAGTTGCCGCTTCCGTTCTCGCTGCAAGGAGAGCAGGAGAAGATCTGCTTCAGGCTAAGGATCCGAATGGATGGACAGTCCAGGGGGTTAAGCTGGGAAATCGAGGGCTCAAATGATCTGGCAGGTGGGAACTATGAGACGGTAACAGGTTTGAACCTGTCGGGGGTGACTCGATCCCTGACTGAGGGGGTCGAGACCGTGGAATACGAAATCGACCGTCCCAGCAACTCGCGGATGTTCTATCGGCTGCGGGTAACCCTCGTGCAGTAGGGATTTACTGGGAGCCAGGAAGGTCCGCGGGTTGTATCAGGGAGGATCCGGTCCGGTCCTCAGGCTTGCCACTCCGCTTGCCATGGTGTCCCATCCGCTCATGCCGTCGGAGGAAACGTCTGGGAAGCAGGGCCGCAGAAAGCGGGTGTCCGCACTTTCCTTTTATGGATACCTCAACCGTTACCGGGTGATCTTCCTGCCTTCCCTTGCAGCTTTGTTCATCACGGCGGGTCTCTCTCTGGCCTTTCCCTATTACCTGAGCAAACTCATTGGGGGGCCGGTAGCGGAGGCGTTAAAGCCGGGTGCCGCTCTTGATGTTCCTCATGTTACGGAGAACATCAACAGAACAGTCCTTACCCTGCTCGTTATTCTCGCGGTGCAAGCTGTGATCGCATACTGGAGGGTCCGCGGATTCATTAAGGCTGGCGAAAGCGCTCTCAATGATATCCGTTGTGATGTTTTTTCCCGGCTGGTCCGCCTGCCGCTGGAGTTCTTCCAGAGGCACCGGGCGGGGGAATTGAGCAACAGGGTTTCAGCTGATCTTTCGGTCCTGCGGGAAACCCTGCTCACGACCGTGCCTCAGCTGGCAAGACAGTCGGTTATTCTGCTGGGGGGGCTGGTCTTCATCTTCCTCATGAGCTGGAAGCTCTCTCTTTTCATGCTGGCCATGATTCCGGTCGTGATCCTGGCAGTAGCAATCTTTGGTAGGCGGGTCCGGTCCTATTCCCACGACGCGCAGGAGAGCCTCGCTGACAGTGGGATTGTGCTGGAGGAGAGCGCACAGGGAATTGCGGAGCTTAAGGCATACGGCAACGAGTCTTATGAGGAGGGTCGTTACCGAGCGGCACTTGGAGACTACCTTTCGGTGGTTAACCGGGGCGCGAAGGTGCGGGCGCTCTTCGTCTCATTTATCATTTTTGTTCTCTTCGGGAGTGTCTCGGTGGTGGCCTGGTTTGGATCTGGGATGCTTGCCCGGGGTGAGATCGAGCCGGTTGAGTTCACGGCCTTTATTCTCTTCAGCGTTTTCGTGGGAGCATCCCTTGGTGCTTTTCCCGAGATTGTCAGCCAGGTGCAGAAGGCCAACGGAGCCACCGAGCGGCTGCGTGAGATTCTTGCCGAAGAGCCTGAGATCCCAGGTGGAGAAGAAGTCCCTCTTGCAGTGCTGGGCGGGGTGGAGGCGCAGAACCTGAGCTTTGCTTATCCCTCGCGGCCCGGTCAGGCAGTTCTTGATGGGGTTTCTTTTGAGGCGGCCAGTGGCGAGCGTATTGCTTTTGTTGGTCCAAGTGGAGCGGGTAAATCTACTCTTTTCTCGCTTCTGCTACGTTTTCACGACCCTCAGGACGGAGCGATTCTGGTTGATGGCAATCCTGTTTCCGAGCTTCCTCTGGCGACTTTGCGAGGGGCAATGGCCCTGGTTCCGCAGGATGTCCTCTTATTTGGTGGGTCAGTTGGGGAGAATATCCTCTACGGAAATCCGAAGGCGAGCCGGGAAGAACTCGAGGAGGCTGCCCGCAAAGCCCACGCGCATGAGTTTATCTGCGATTTTCCCGAGGGCTATGAGACCATGGTTGGTCCGCGAGGCGTGAAATTGAGCGGTGGGCAGCGCCAGCGCATCGCAATCGCCCGGGCGATTCTTGCCGATCCCAGGATTCTCCTGTTGGACGAAGCCACCAGTGCTCTGGATTCCGAGAACGAGAGACTTGTGCAGGAAGCCCTTGATGAACTGATGAAGGGGCGGACCAGCCTAATCATCGCTCACCGGCTGGGCACCGTGAAGCACGCGGATCGAATTCATGTTCTGCAGGGTGGCAGGATCGTAGAAACCGGCACTCATGCCGAACTGATCAAGGCAGGGGGAACTTATCGCCTCCTCGCGGAAACGCAGCTGCTTTAGGGGGGAAGCTGGCCTGTGGGAGTTTTTTACTCCTTCGCCTTCTGATCGAACTTCCAGGCTTCTTCCTGCTGGGACCCCTGAAGGTAGAGAATCCCTTCACTGATGGACCAGTGGCTGCTGGTCAGTCCAGGCAGGTCTACCTTGGTTCGCATCCTGGCTCCCTGAAAAAAGCTTTCCGAGGTGGTTTCATCCTTGATCAGCCTCATCCGGATCTTCCGGGTTTCCCGTTTCTCGCTGTCGATAAGCTCGACGATTTCGTATTCCTGACTTCCCTCGACTGCTACCGTCAGAGTGACAGCGAGATCGCCCCGGGAGGTGACGCTTTCCATTTTCCAGTCCTTCCAGAGAACCGTGATCCTGTTGAGCTCCGGATTGATCTCGGCCATGTAATCACCGGTCATTTTGCTCAACTTGAAGGTCGCTCCCTTGCCCGCCGCTTTCTGGAATTGTGTGGTGAGCGACCGGCCCAGGCTTTCGCCCTGCAGAGTCCATGAGCCAGTAAGCTTTTCCTTGGGGGCGCTCCCTTTTGGAAGGACGAGTTCCGGAACCTTCGGTTTCAGGGCATCACGGCTTGCCTTAGCTCTTTCGCGGGCCTTTTTGCGTGCTTCCGCAACTCTGGCGCGGCGTTTTGTAAGATGGTCCTCCAGTTTGCCGTTCAGGCCGGGGGGGCGTGCGGGTTTCTCCGGGTTCTCCGTTTTGGTCCGGGGAAGAGGCTGGGTTTTGCTGTCAGGCGTGACAGGAACGGGTTTTGGAGATTCTCCTTCTTCCGCGGCTGTAACGGAGAGAGTCAGGCTTGTGCCTAGGGCGAGGAATAGCTTCATGGGTGTGGCGAGGGGTTACATGCTGGGGGAGGCCCCTGCCAGAAAAAGGTGAACGGCCACGGAAGGCAAAAACCCATAAAAGCCCCCCGGTGGCCGTCCACTTCGAAAATCTGTGTCACCTGTTAAACGTTGGCAGGTGACTATTTGTTCTCAGAAATCTTCGGAAAATTTACGAGGGATGTCAGAGGGTCGAGAGGCCTTCTAACCCCCTTAAATCCGGTCTGTGAGCAGAGTGCTCCCCAGGTTTTCAGGCATGAGTCCTCTTATCTGTCTACCACATGTGGGGAGGGTAGGCCCTGAATTGAGCAAGAGGAATGCTCTCGACAGGATGAATCCCTTCCCTTGGGGTGCCGGAAAATGGATTTGAATGAGGAAACATCAGTCAGTGAGGTGCAGGAGAATCTGATTTCCCGGCGCTCGATATACCTGTTCAGCAACGATTCCGTCGAGCGAGCCCGACTGGAAACTGCGTTTGAGGCGGCCCGGCATGCTCCCTGTCATAAGCATACTCACCCCTGGAGGTTCTATGTCATGGGACAGCGAACAAGGTTGGTGCTCGTTCCCGAAGTTGAGAGATTGACCCGGGAGAAGGATCCCAATGCAGGCCCACAGCTTGTGGAGAAAGCCCGGAATAAAATCTTGAGTCCGCCACAGTTGATTGCGGTCGCCTCCCTGCGTTCTCCCGGTGATGCGTTCAGGGAGGAAGAGGATTATGCTGCCACCGTATGCGCGGTACATAATCTGGTTCTCTCTCTCTGGGATCAGGGGATTGGATCACAGTGGACTACCGGGGCGATAACGCGTTCCCCGGTAGCATACGAGGCCCTGGGTATTTCCGGGGAGGAGCAACGGATCATCGGATTTATCAAGGTTGGATATCCTGATGAAGTTCCGAGGAGAAAAAAAAGGCCTCTCGGACAGATTAGAACTTACCTGCCTTAGGGGAGGCAGGGGAGGGGCATACCGTAGCCAGAGAGGCAGGACGATGATCCGGGTGAAGCTGCCTGTCCGGATTCTGTTTTGAAGAAAGAATTGACCCTCCGCTGCGTGCTCCGCAGGGTCTCCCGTTGAACCGATGGTTACTGTTAACCCAATCCGTCATGCCCTTGTCCCTGTTGATTCGGGAGCCGCCCAGCGCCTTTGCAGTCCTAACTACGATGAATTCCAGAGCGACCGTGAGATATGGGAGCTTCTTCAGGTACAGCCTGAAAGTGTGTTGCGGGTGACCATGCCTCATTGCAATGCCCCGCATGTGGAGGAGATGCTTGAGGATGGTTCTCCCGAGGCTCTTGCCGAAGGGGCGGGGAAAATGGCCCAACTGGTGGCCAGTGATTTAACCCATGTGATTGAGAATGCCCTTTTTCTTTATGAGATCGCTGACCCGCTCCGTCCCGGGGTCCGGCAGATCGGACTGGGAGGAATGGCGCCCACCGATGATATTCGGACGGATGCCACTCCTGAAGGGGTGATCATCCGGAATGAGGGAATCCGGGAGGAAAAGGCCAAGGGCAGGGCGGACCTGATAGAGGCGACCAGGGCGATCATCGGCACGGTCAATCTTTCCGTGGATGATGCGGATGGTAAACTACTTGATGCCCTGCAGAAATATGCGGACGAGCGGCCCTGTGACTATGAGGCTCTTGATAACGAGGACGGAAGTGCGCACCGTATCTGGGTCGTGACAGACCCGGGGGAGGTGACCGCCCTTCGCGAGGCTCTGGCGACCGAACCTCACGCCTACGTTGCAGACGGAAATCACCGGAGTGCTGCCGCTGCAATGCGGGGAACAGGAGCGTTTCTCACGGTATTTTTCCCGGCGCATACGATGGGTCTTGCTCCCTATAACCGCCTCGTCGCAGCGCCGGGTGTAACGCGGGTCAAATTAGAAGAAGCCTTGGAGGATAATTTTGAGATTGAGGGCCTCGAGGTCACCGCATACCAGCCTGAAAAGGTTCATGAGATCGGGCTCTATGTGGAAGGAACATGGTTGAAGTTGACGCCGCGATCCTCCGCATACGACGCTACCAATGCAGCCGAGTCCATAGACTCTGACATCGTGCAGAGGCACCTTTTTGCCGGAGTACTTGGGATTGAAGACCCCCGGGCCAAGGAGTTAACCTTCGTGGGGGGCAACCGGGACGCAGGATATCTCAGGTCCGAAGTGGATGCTGGTCGACACAATCTCGCGGTAACTCTCGCCCCGGTCACCATTGAGCAGTTTATCGATGTTTGTCGGCAGAACCGCATGATGCCGCCGAAGTCGACGTGGTTTCAGCCCAAGATTCGCAGTGGGTTGGTGATGGCTTTACTGGGGTAAGGTGCCGCCGGGAGGCCCTGCGTTCCGCCCCCAAGGGTGGTCTCCGGGCTGTCGGGGTAAAAATTGCCTTGTCAGGGACGCTTTGGGACCGCATTTTCCGCGGCCTCCCAAGCGAGCAATCAAAAGCGGAGATAGCTCAGTTGGTAGAGCAGTTGGCTTTTAACCAATTGGTCCTGGGTTCGAGTCCCAGTCTCCGTACTTGCCTGCAAGATGGCGAAGCAGGTTTCTTGCCTCAATCAGCCCTCGCCTGATCCGGGTTTTGACCGTCCCAAGGGGCATGCCGGTCCGGGACACTATCTCAGGATGAGTCAGGCCTTGGTCGAAGTGGAGAGAAAACAGGGTTTTCGTTTCGGAGGGAAGTTGGGATAGGAGTTTCCGGATGTCCACGTTATGACAGCGGCGGGCAGCAGAGGAGGATGCTCCGGTGAGTGGAAGAAACTCGGCATCGGGGAGGGGCTCCAAGAGGGGTTGGCGTTCCTGTTTGCGGGCAAAGTCTATGGCCCGGCGGCGGGCAAGAACACCGATGAAAGTTTGCTCGCCAGACAGTGCCGGATTGTAGCGTTTTGCTGACTTCCACAAGTCGGTGAATGTTTCCTGGACGAGATCCTCGGCAGCGCTGGGATTTCGAACATACTTACGGGCAATGGACCATACAAGGCGGCCATACCTGGTGATGCACCGCTCCATTGCGCCTTCCTCTCCGCGGGCTACCTGGGCGAGAATTCCTTCCTTCGAATCTTCTTCGCGGGGAGAGGTGGGGAGGGGAGGACTGGGGTGTCCGGTTTCAGTCGGGTGGGTGGCGGTATACATTGGGTGAAGCGGTGGGTTGGGGCCAGAGGCCCCTGCTCCCCCAGGGGAGGAGCAGGTGGCTCATTGCTTCGAGGTTCAGTTGTTTGCCGTCATAGCCCGGTCGAGGGCGCGGCGCATGGTCCAGGCACGGGTCGTGTTGCAGCGAGATGCCTGACTGACTTTAAGGGCGTTCTTGAGGGTTTCCTTCTGGCTGGNTGTCAGGCTCTGGTCCTGCATTTGGAGGCCTGCCACGGCTGCCAGCTCGTAGATGTCGGCGCAGGCGCCATGCTGGCCATGGTTAAAGAGAGTTACTCCCTTTTCTATGGCCATCGCCATCAAGCCCAGGGCAGCAGTCTTGCTGGTCTTGGCACTTGAAGGGGGGAGGAGGACAGAATCAATGACATGGATAATGCCGTTAGTGCACTTGAGATCTGCTTTGACGACCTTTGAATTGTTCAGGTAGAGGGCCTCATCCTCAACCTTCAGAGTGAGATCTTTCTTGTTGAGAGCGGTGGCGGAGTCGAGCTTGACGGCTTTCTTGGAGGGGACGCGTCCTTTCACTACGTGGTAGGTGAGGATGTCGACTAACTGGTCCTTGTTCTCGGGTTTAAGGAGATTCTCGACCGTTCCTTCCGGGAGCTTTGCGAAGGCCTCGTCAGTCGGGGCGAAAACCGTAAGGGGCCCCTTTCCTTTAAGGGCTTCGACTAAGCCCCCGGCCTTGAGGGCGGCAGTGAGCGTCTTGAANGAGCCAGCAGCGACTGCGGTATCGACGAGATCCTTCTTTTCCGGTTTCTCGGCCGTTAGAAGCGTGGTGCAGGCGACGAGGGCTGTCAGGGTGGTGGCTATTGCTTTCATTTTCTTCGTGGTTGGTTTTGTTGTTTTTCGCTTTTCCTGTGAGAGAAAATCTTGGAGGAGAGTGAGTCGGGATCCCCATGGGCGGGTGTCACGAGGTTCGGAGGGTGGAGAGTCCTCCGTCGGGCCTGAGGACTTGTCCGGTCATGAAGGCAGAGTCCTCGCTGAGGAGGAAGTGAACCAGGTGGGCGATTTCAGCAGGGTCCCCGATGCGGTTGAGAGGGTGGCGACGATTTGAGTTTTCCAGCTTGCTCTCAGTGTTGATGAGAGGGTCCGCGAGAGGCGTCCTGGTAAGGGAAGGAGCAATGGCGTTAACGCGGACCCGAGGGGCTAGTTCGGCTGCCAGAGAGCGTGCCATGCCCTCTACCGCCGCCTTGGCGGCAGCAATGCTTGAGTGAAAGGGAAGCCCTGACTGGGCGGCTACCGACGAGAAGAAGATAGCCGAGGCCTGGTCTGCCCGGAGGAGGAGGGGGAGAGCCTGGCGGAGGAGGTTCACGGCCCCGAGGACGTTGATTTGGTAGTCTTCGAGGAAATCTTCATCTGTCAGCCTCCTGAAGGGCTTCAGGTTGATGGTGCCGGGGAAGTAAATGAACCCGTCCAACCGGTCAGGGAGCCCTGCAATGGATGAGGGTTGAGTGGCATCGAAAGGAATTCCTCGAACACCCGGCTCCGTGGGGAGTTCGTCAGGGTTACGGCAAGCGCAGAAGACCGTGTCCCCATTTTCTAGGAGGCGGTTCACGGTTGCGGACCCGATGCCGGAGGTGCCTCCGGCCATTAGGATTGANCTGCTCATTTCGCGGAAGGATGTTGCGGATTTCCGGGCACTAGAACTTGCTCGAGTCCGTGTACGCTGACCTTTACCCGGGAAGAGAAGCACGCGTGATGGGGGGGGCCTTCTACCTGACTTTGTCCATTCCATCGCAGGGGCAAGGACGAGGAAGCGTCGAGTTCGACGTCTTGGATCTGGTAAGGGCTGTGGTGAACCCGGCCCCGATAGAGGGGGGTAGACGACTTGGATTGAGCGAAAAGGACGTAGCGCTCCAGGAGGAAGAACTCGAGAGTTCCGGGATCAGATGTGCGGGTGGGCCCGGTGGGGCGGAAGCGGTAGTGGGCCTGCTCGGACTCGCGTATCCTCCGGGCGGTGTATTCGGACCACTCCCCGTGGGAGGAAGTTATCTTGGCGTGTCGATAAGCGAGGTGGAAGAAGGATCGGGCAAGGTAGACAGCGAGTGGACTATCGGCATCGAGAGAGAAGAACCAGACCCCGGGAGTTCCGGTTTTATCGTAGACGTAGGTTCGAACATTGAGCTCCAGCAAGTTGGAGATCCCCGGAACCGCAGGAAAGAACCGTGGGCGAACCCCGCGCATGGTGAAGGGGACAATTCCGAGCCAGGCCTGGTCNNGGTAGGTGTCAACCGTGAGGCCCTTGGGAAGGCTGGACTGGAGGTGACCCGGGGGGAGCGCCCAGTGGAGAAAGAGGAGGCTTTCCCAGGTTTGATAGAGCAGAGGGGGAGTCGCTGGTGCCCTTTGCGCTTCGCTGCGCGTCACATCCGAGGGGGGGCATGGCTGGGGAGCACTACCAGCGTCCGAAGAACCCGGGGTCAGGAAAAGAGGGGTCGGGGTGCGGGCCTTGCCCCGGTCTGGAGTTGCAAGCGGTTCCCTGGGTGACACGGTTCCTTCGGGCCAGCGGCGAAGAATTCCGCCGCTGGCCTCTTTTTCTACCACCATCCACGCATTGCAGCTGGTAAAATGGGGTGAGATCTTTTCTTTGAAGGTCACTTGTCCTGCTTGTTCGCCCTTGCCCTGCTGGCTCCGGTCACCACGTTCTGGATCCGCGTCAGGAATCGTAGGCGTCTGCACTCCTCTGGAACTGCTCGGTGAGAGCTCGGTTGCAGGCCACAATGAGGAGCGCGATTGGTATGGCCACAGAGAGGAAGATGAGGGTTTTCATCGTTCAGGCTGGAAGTACGATGTCTTGGCGCGCGGTTGGCGACTTGGCGGAGGCACGGGCCGCAACCTCGCCCACCGGTTTGTCGAGGACTGCGCTCAGGAGGCTCAGGTAGGCGAACTGTTCGGAGGCCTGTGTCCGGTTGGAGTGATCGTCAGGGAGCGCGGTCAGGCCCTCCACAGGGAATTGGCGAGAGGTATTGTTTTTCATTTGTGCAGTTGTTGTGGCTAAAAGCCGGTTGAAAAGTTCATCAAGTTCACAACTTGATCAACAATATTAGAGGAAATATTCGACAATATAGAAAATTGTTCATTTTTTGTATACAATTTCGAGAATTAGAGTAGGGGTTTAACATGACCAAGATAACGGGGGGCTCATATGGAATCGGGGCTGTAGTGAGGCAGACTGGGCTGCCTGCGCCTACAATCCGCATTTGGGAGAAGCGCTACGGGGCCGTTTCCCCGATTCGAACTGAAACCAACCGAAGGCTCTACAGTGCAGAAGACGTTGCCCGCTTGGGCTTGCTCCGGTCGCTGACCGAACTGGGCCATTCGATTGGAAACATCGCGAACCTCAGCCTTTCCGAGCTCGAGCAGCAATTCTCAGAGGATAGAAACCAACGATCCCCCGCCCAGTCACGTGGAAGTCAACTTAACCAAGGACGCGTACTCGTGGCGGGCCATGGGGCTGCGGAAGCATTCTTGGGTGAACCGAGCCTGGAGCTGAATCTTGTGGGTCAGTTCAAGGACCTTTCTCTCCTGAGGGAGCAGGAAGCTCTTCCCGTTACCGACTTGTTGTTCATCCAAGCGGAAACCCTGCACCCCGAGACGGTTACGGCGGTGAGGGAGTGTGTGGCCCGGACAGGAGCGGAGCGCACAATCCTCCTCTATCAGTTCAGTTCGTCAAAAACGGCCACCGCCCTGGCCAAGGCGATTCCCGGACTTACGCTTCTCACGGGCCCGATCAACACGGCTCTCATACGCCGGGAGGTCTTGACTCAACTAGGCTCACTTTATTTTGAGGAAGTGGGCGCCGATTCATACCCTGAGGAGATCCCGGAGCGGCTTTACAGCAACGATCATTTAATGAAGTTCGCCAAGGTTTCAACTTCGGTGGATTGTGAGTGCCCGCAGCACTTGGCCGGGCTCCTGCAGAGTCTCTCTGCCTTTGAGAAATACAGCCGGGAATGTGAAGATCGAAACCCACAGGATGCGTTGCTGCACACCTTTCTTCATCGATGTACTGCCAACGTGAGGCGGACGATGGAAGAGGCCTTGCAGCATCTGGCCCGGGTGGAGGGAATCATCCTGGAGTAGGTGAGGAGGCAGCTGTCGCTTGGAGAGCGGTACGGTCGCAGAGGTTCACGGCGTTGAAGATACCCGGGTGCATTGTGTGACATTTATGTCACTCGATTCTTGCAAGCAATACCGCGGAGAATGCGTTGAGTCAGGCAACCGCAATTGCGCATTATGGGTTTTGCGGGTTGTTCGGTTAGATAGTGGCGACGGTGGGGGCCGTCGCCACCGTCGACCCTTTCCCGGTGCGAGCTTCGGGATTTTACCGCTCCAGGGGGAAGCCGGAACCGGAAAGGGTATCAAGGTCCGGTCGGAACTTTTCAGTGGGCGAACCCCCTGCAGAAATCCAGGAAGTTGAACAAGGTGTGGCCGGGGCGCTGGAGATGAAAGGCGTTGAGGCCGAGGGCAGAAGCGCCTCCGTAGTCTGCATGCAACGAGTCACCACAGTGGAATGTTTCCCGGGGAGAGCAGTTCAGGCGATCCAAGGCGAGATCGAAAAGTGCGCGGTCGGGTTTACGGGAACGGGCATCGGCTGAAGTAATGATGTGTTCGAAGAAGGGACCAATGCCCAGACCATCGAGAATGGGAGTAAGCCGGTTGTCGAAATTGGAAAGCACAGCGAGGGGGCCGAGATTCGATGCAGCGGCAAGGAAATCGATGGTCTCGGGATAGAGCCCCCAGGAAGATGGCTCCGCAAAATGTTCGAAAAGGGAATTGAAGTAGATCTCGAAGACATCGGGATCGAGAGCGGAGGCGGAGTCAGGAACGATTGAGGCAAGTATCCGGGAGACGAGGTTGCGCCACCAGTCTTCCTCTGCGTTCTGTCCGGAGCAGTAGTTGTCGTAGTCCGGGGGTGAGGCATTGGTAAAGGCGCGGTGGAAGGCGGATTGTATCTCTTCCGGGTTGAGCGCCAGACCTGTGGTTTTTCGGAGGTGACGAGCATACACCAGTCCCACTGGTTCAACGGGGTGGATCAGGGTGAAAGAGGCATCAAGAAAGATAGGCATGCGTCGGAATTCAGTATCCATTGTGAACTAATCCCGAAAGCACTCCATGACAAAGCATCATGAAGGTCGATGAGTCCTCTCTTGGCTTGCGGGGTTGGGATCGAGGGTGAATAGTTGGCGCACAATGAAGGCAGGAGTTTTTTTTATCCCGCTATTGCTGGTGGGAACGGTGGTGGCATTAGCGGAAAAGCCCGAAGAGAAAGATGGGGCGGAAGGAGGTGCTGACGAGCGAAAGTGGATTTCACTGGCTCCCACCAAGGAGGGAATGGGCTCATGGAAGGCCCTGAACTTTGGTGGAGAGGGGGATACCAGCTGGAAGAACGGGACCCTCACCATTGAGGAGGGAGCAGAGTTGACAGGGGTTGTTTTCAGCGGGAAGAATCTTCCGGAGGCTCCCTATGAGATTGAGGTAGAGGCGAGAAGGACATCCGGGGTGGATTTCTTTTGTGGGTTCACCCTGCCAGTAAGGGATGCGAAAACCTGCATGACCTTTATTTGCGGCGGATGGGGAGGGGGAGTGGTGGGCTTCTCAAGTATCGATGGAATGGATGCCTCGGAAAATGAGACGGGTAGCTATCAGGCCTTCAAGGACAAGCAATGGTACAAGATTCGTCTTGAGATCAGGAAGGAGAGCCTCAAGGCATGGATCGACAACCGGGAACTCGTGGATGTGAATACGAAGGGTCGCAAGCTCGGGTTGCGGTTCGGGAGCATTGAGAAGTGCGCGCCTCTGGGACTGGCAACCTGGCAGACGACTGCTGAATTGCGTGGCCTGCGTTGGCGGAAGCTGGCGGATTAAGGGCTGGTGCCCGGAAAGTTCCCCCGGAAATCGAGGTGAGTTCAGCGGGACTGTTCCATCCGTTCACGGGGATGCCCCGGTTCCGGTTTTTCGCTTGATTCATGGGGTCCGCAGCCCTATAGCGACGCCAACAGAACAACTCTTGACGCTTTTGGAGAGTGGGTTCCCCCGACCCGCTCTTTTGCGTCTCCAGACCAGAACGATCAAAAGATCATGACGAACGATCTCGTCGCCCTCATAGAATTTTACGAAAAGGAAAAGAGCATCGAGCGCGAGAAGGTGGTCGAGGCTCTTGAGAATGCCTTTCTGTCGGCCTACCGTGGCATGGTGCCGGGAGCTGAGGATATTGAAGAGCTCCGGGCTGAGGTCGACACCAAGAATGGAGAAACCCGGATCTTTGCCACCCTGCGGGTAGTCGCCGATGACGACCATCAGGACAAGTTCAATGAGGTGCCGCTCACCCTTGCCAGGCGGAAGAATCCGGAAACTCAGCTTGATGACCCCCTGGAATTCAATGTGACGCCCAAGAATTTCGGTCGGATTGCGGTACAGCGTGCAAAGCAGACCATGATGCAGCAGTTGCGTCAGGCGGAGAAGGAGATGATCTATGATGAATTCAAGGATCGTGCGGGGGATATTGTCAGCGGTACGGTGCGACGCTTCGAGAAGAACGACGTCATGATCGATCTGGGAAAGTTCGAGGCACGCATGCCCTCACGGGAGCGTGTTACTACTGAGGACTACAATATCGGGGATCGTATCCGGGCGTATGTTGTTTCCGTGGACAATGAATTTCGGGGCCCCGAGATTATTCTGTCCCGGAGTCATCCAAACTTTGTCCGGCGTCTCTTTGAGGCCGAGGTGAGCGAGATTTCGGATCATACCGTAGAAATCCGGGGTATCGCGAGGGAGGCAGGTTATCGAACCAAGGTTGCAGTCTTCAGCCACGACGACAAAGTTGATCCGGTAGGAGCCTGTGTTGGCCTTCGCGGAGCACGAGTCAAAAATATCGTGAGGGAACTCAACAATGAGAAGGTGGACATCATTCGCTGGAGTGATGAATCGGAGGCCTTTGTGACCGATGCCCTCAAGCCGGCGCAGATCCGCTCGATTACTCTCGACGAAGAGAACAAGGTGATCAACGTAACCGTCGATGAGGAGGACCTCAGTAAGGCGATTGGTCGTCGTGGTCAGAATGCGCGGCTCACATCCAAACTGGTGAACTGGGATGTTCAGGTTCGTAAGGACGAGAGTCAGCATGAGCAGTTTGAGGCACGGGTGAACGATGCGGCCATGGGGCTGGCGGAGGAACTGGGAGTGGACCCGCAGACTGCTGACAAATTATACCGCGCTGGTGGCGTATCGGGTGATATGGTGCTGCAAATGCCGGTGGACTATATCGCGCAGGCTCTGGAATCCTCGGAGGAGGAAGCCCAGGTTATTCTCGATAAGGCACGGGCCATGGGCGGCGCTTCAGCAGCGGTGGAAGAGGAGCCAGCAGCGGTGGAAGGGGAGCCAGTGGCGGAAGAGGCTGGGAACGATTCGGAATCTGCGGAGGGGGAATCACAAGGATAAGGAGTTACAAGGTTTTCAGAAGTTCATCATGCCGGACGAGGGCGAAAGCGACGAAAAGAAGAAGGAAGTTCTCGACTTGGTCGACGAGCAGAAGAAGCCTTCGCGTCGTGAAAGGCAGCGGGAAAAGGCTGCCGGACAGAAGACTGTTCAGGATAAGAAGGACGAGGCCCTTGATATCCTTGACGAGGATGAACAGAAGAAGGCGGCGGTGCGGAAAACCGAGAAGTCCGGAAAGAAGCAGCTTCCGAGTATTTCGAAGCTCACCGATGACCAGCAGGATCCGGATTTTGTAGTAGGTGGAGGGTCTGCGGAGGCTCCGGAAGAGGTTGATGAGTCTGAGGAAGGCGGAGTGGTGGAAGGTAATACGATCAGTATCAAGCCGCCCATCATTGTAAGCGTGCTTGCGGAGATGATGGGGCTGAAGCCGTTTGAGATCATGAAGGACCTCATCGCCCTTGAGGTGTTCGTGGCTCCGAATCAGGCGATTGAACCCGAGGTGGCGGAAAAGGTCTGTGAGCAGCACGGATTCGTCTTCGAACGGGAGAAGCGGGAAAAAGGTGGAGGAGTTCACAAGGTGGAGGAGGTCATCGAGGAGCCTGAACCCGAAGAGGATGAGCCTGCAGAAAAGCTTGAGCTCCGGGCTCCCATCATCACCTTCATGGGGCACGTTGATCACGGTAAGACTTCGCTTCTCGACTATATCCGTAAATCAAAGGTCGTCGACGGGGAGGCTGGTGGCATTACCCAGCACATCGGGGCTTACCGCGTAGAGCATGAAGGGCACCCGATTACTTTCATCGATACGCCAGGGCACGCAATCTTCACCGAAATGCGAGCCCGGGGAGCTGATGTGACTGATATCGTGGTGCTGGTTGTCGCGGCGGATGATGGCATCATGCCGCAGACAAAAGAGGCGATCAGCCATGCCAAGGCAGCCGATAAGACGATCATCGTGGCGATCAACAAGTGTGATGTGGTTGGAGCTGATCCAATGAAGGTGAGGACCCAGCTCATGGAGCACGAGCTCATGTCCACGGACCTGGGGGGGAAGACGGAAACGGTGGAAGTTTCGGCGATTACAGGTCAGGGGATGGATGAACTGGCCGAGTTAATGGCCTTGCAGGCTGAGGTGCTTGAGTTGAGGGCCAACCCCGCGGCAAATGCGCGCGCAGCTGTGATCGAGGCCAAGATTCAGCCAGGAAAGGGGCCAACTGCCACCGTGGTAGTTGAAGCGGGCACCCTGAAGGTGGGGACCCCGTTTATCTGTGGCCCATACGCAGGGAAGGTGAAGTCTCTCTTTAACGACCGTAATGAGCAGGTAAAGGAGGCTGGTCCGGCTACTCCAGTGGAGGTCCTGGGCTTTGCCGAGCTCCCCAATGTCGGAGATGAGTTGGTTGCGATGGAGAATGAGAGGGCCGCGAAAAAGCTGAGTGACGAACGGCAGCTTGAGCTCAGGCAGGAGCGTCTTGAGCGCCCGAAGAAGAGCAGGATGGAAGACATGATGGCTCTCGTGCAGGGTGGTCAGAAGGTGGAGCTCAAGCTGATCCTCAAGTGCGATGTGCAGGGATCAGTTGAGGCCATTCGCGGTGCTATTGGTGATGTAGAGTCGGATAAGGTGGAAGTGAATTTCATTCATGCGGCGGCCGGTTCAATCAGCGAGTCAGACATTCTGCTGGCAAGCAGTTCGGACGCGGTAGTGCTGGGATTCAACGTCAAGGTGGAGAGCAATGCCGTGAAGGCAGCCAAACGTGAGGGAGTCCAGGTCAAACTTTACTCCATTGTGTATGAACTCATCGATCAGGTGAAGGATGCGATGCTTGGAATGCTCGAACCGGAACTGCGTGAAAATATCCTGGGTCATGCCGAAGTGAAGCAGGTCTTCAAGGTAAAGCGTGGCAGGGCAGCAGGTTGCCTGATCTCGGACGGAAAGGTAACCCGGACCGCGCACGCACGTGTAGTCCGGGATGGAACGCCCGTTTTTGATGGCAAGATGTCTACCTTGCGCCGAATTCAGGATGACGTGGAAGAGGTAAAGCAGGGAATTGAATGCGGTATTCGTCTTGGGGAGTTCAATGAGTATGAGGTTGGGGATGTGATTGAGTGCTACGAGCTTGAGAAGATCGAGCAGACACTGTAGCAGCGATCTTTTCGGGTAAAGTGGATCGGTAATTCTTCACGAGCAGAGTCCATGTCGCGGCGTACTGACAGGGTAAACGAGTTGCTCAGGCGTGAAATCAGCAGTGTGCTGCAGCGGGATTTTGAATGGCGAGGCCTGCTGGTTACCGTCAACGCCGTGGAGGTTTCGCAGGATCTGAAGGATGCAAGGGTGTTCATAGGAGTTCTTGGTGGGGACGGGGAAAAAGTGATTTCAAGGCTGAATGGGGAGCGGGGGTCCATCCAGGGTCGGGTGATGACACGGGTGGTGTTGAAGAATACGCCGGTTCTTCGTTTCGTAAGTGACGATTCGGTGGTGAGGGGAGTTGATATCGTTAACCTTCTTGATGAGGTGGCTGAGTTGCCAACGGCACCGCCGGAAGAGGAAGGCGATGAGAGGCGTGAGGGCGGTCCGTCTGAAGGTCGGTGAGAGGCCAGCTGATTCATGCCCGGAAAGAGTCCAGGGAGTGAGGCCATAAAATTAACCACAATTTTGGAAATTGAAGCTCCTGATTACGTTTGCAATAGAGACATCCCGGGGCCTTGGTGGATTTGCCTCGTCATACGCCCGGGAGAATGGAAATAATTATCTGAAGACAACCTCCAACCCGCACGCTATCAATCATGACTAAATCCAATACTCTTCTGACCCGTTGCATTCTGGTGATGGGTGTCATCTCGGCTCTCTCGGTAGGCTGCAAGAAAGCTCCGGCAGGAAGTAGAGGAGGCGGTTCAGAGCCTCAGGTGCCAGGGACGGAACAGAAGGTCCAGGACCCTAGCCGGCAGGACCCCACTCCTGAGGAGGCTGTCCCCCATGTTCCTGACCCTACTGAAATCGAGTGACAGACTCATCTTCAATCCACGAGGGCGGGACTGCTGATAAGGTGTCCGCTCAGGGGTCCCAAGCCTGGGAAGGGCCCCTTGATACGGCAATCATGTTTGTGGATCTGGTGGATTCATCAGTATTTGCCAGTGTGCTCGGGCTCAAGGAGTATTCAGATTATGTGGAATCGTTTCACAAGGTCGTGCGCGTCCAGTGCGATCATTTTTTTGAGTATTGCCTGAAGGGGAAATATGAGAAAGGGAGGGACTACGAATACTATGTAATGGGGGATCAGTTGGTGTTTTTCATGCACACCGCGAAGCCCTCTAACGATGTATACGTTCTCACCACGCTCGGGATTACGCTTAAGGCTGCGTGGGTTGCCTCTCCCTTCAACCGGGAACGTGTGGAGCGCCGGTCGGCTGCGGCGGAAATTGCGATCGGGATCAACTTCGGAACTGTCTGGGCGAAACGTTTGGAGTCAGGTTATGAGACACATGGATACGCTATCAACCTGGCGAAGCGAATTGAGTCTCATTCGCGTGATGGTCAGCACTTCCGGATTTTCCTGTCTGATACAGCATACAATCTGCTTCATGCGCGAATGCGTAACCTGCTGTTCAGTGAAAGGGAATTTGCCTCCGGGAAGGGAATTCTGGGACAGTTTGGGGTCTATGAGATTGTGGACGCTTTTGTCGACTCGGTGGATCGGCTGGCTCCTGAAATTGCGGAATTGTTTGAGGAGTTGGTCGAAGCCGCAATCGACAGCACCAGTCGGGACCTGTGGATCCACAGTGCGTATCAGGTTTACAGTGAAAAGCTTCATGGGGGTGTGACCAACAATGCTGCTGCGCGTTGTCGAAGTGTGCTCAATTATCAACCGGACAATGCGGTGGCGCTGTATTACCTCGCCCAGTATCACCGGGAGCAGAGGGACCTGCCTCTTGCCGAAATCTCGTATCTGCAACTACTGAGTGCGTGGCCCCATTTTGGGCATGGGCATCTTCAGTTCGGTAAGTGTCTAATGGAGATGGGCAAGGAGCAGGAGGCTCGAACAGCGTATCTCCATGCTGAGCGGCAGGGGTTGGTGGAGGCCAGCGAATGGCGGGCAGGCCTGATAGAGGAAAGTGCTGAAGGGAAGCAGCGCCAGTAGTCCTCAGCAGGGAAATATGGGCATCGTAATGGGATTGACGGGGATTATGTATTCCGCGGCGAGGACCGACTGGCTTGTTATCCTACTTTTGCTTGCGATCGCGGCCGTGACGTAGACAATCCGCGCCCTTCCCTCTGCACGTTCCAGCCGTCCATGGGTCAACCGATCACAGCATCCGGTCTCTCCGAGATTATCTCTGCGCATGAGCATTTCGTGCTTCTGAGCCATACCCGCCCAGACGGGGATGCGATTGGATCGGAAGTAGCTCTCAAGTCCGTTCTTGAAGAGATGGGAAAGTCGGTTCGGGCGCTTAATGAGGATCCTGTGCCGGACAACCTTCTTTTTCTGGATGGAACGGAAGGTGTCGAGCGCCCATCGGGCGCATTTGAGACCGAGGTGGTCATTGCGCTTGATACGGCAAACCGGGAGCGCCTTGGAGAGGGTTGCCTTGCGGCCCTTTCAGGAGAACCGATCTGGGTAAACATTGATCACCATATTTCCAACGAGAACTATGGTGATCACCTGCATATCGATCCGGCGGCAGCTGCTACGGGAGAGATTCTCTATGGATTGATTCAGGAGCTTAACTGGCCTCTGCCGGACACAGCCCGTGATGCACTATATGTTGCCCTTTCGACGGACACGGGATCGTTTCAGTATTCCAACACGACGATACGTACTCATCAGATGGCTGCTGACCTTGTGGGCCGGGGGCTTGATGTGGCCGCCCTGACGGCAAAACTTTACCATGATTACCCGTATCGGAGGGTAGAACTCCTTCGGGCGCTTCTTGAGACCATGCAGATCTCCGAAGACGGAAGGATCGCATGGTGGACCCTCTCACGTGCAACTAAGGACCGGGTTGGAATGCAGGCAGGAGATAGTGAGGGTTTAATTGATATCCTGAGGGCCATTCAGGGAGTCGTCGTCTGTGGGTTCGTCGAGGAGATGAACGATGGTAAGGTCCGGCTCTCGCTGCGCTCCAAGAGTTCCGCTGTCAGTGTGTGTGATATTTGCGCGCAGTTTGGTGGTGGTGGACATGCCCTGGCGGCAGGAGCCCGGATGCGGGGCCCCCTGCAGGATGCAGAAGCACGGTTTCTTCAGGCAGCGCAGACAGCTCTTTCCCCTGTGAACAAATGAATGATTCGAACAACATGGTGCCGAGTGGCGTGCTTCTCGTAGATAAGGATCCCGGGATGACTTCCCATGACGTAGTTGCAATAGCGCGACGATCCTTGGGAATTAAGAAGATTGGGCATTGTGGAACCCTGGACCCGATGGCGACTGGGCTTCTGATGCTGGTGGTAGGTCGCGCGACAAAAATTCAGGATCTGCTCATGAGTGAGGACAAGGAATATGTAGGGACGATTACATTGGGTATCACCACCTCTACTCAGGATGCAGAAGGAGAGGTAATTGAGGAACAGGGAGTGGGAGTCCTGAGTGAAGAGGAGGTTCGATCTGCCTTTGAGAAGTATTCTGGTGAATTTGAACAGGTCCCACCCATGGTCTCCGCGATCAAGAAGGACGGCGTGCCTCTATACAAGCTCGCCAGAAAGGGGAAGGAAGTGAAACGGGACCCGCGTCCGGTCTACGTCACAGGTTATCAACTCGCCAGGATAGACCTCCCTGAGATTGATTTTACGGTCAATTGCTCCAAGGGATTTTATGTCCGGAGCTATGCGCACGATATAGGAACCACCTTGGGGTGCGGAGGTCATCTTTCTTCACTGCGGAGGACCCGTTCGGGAGAGTTTACGCTCGATCGGGCAGTCAGGGTGGAGACTCTCAAGACAGGAGGGGCACAGGAGTTGATCGGCTCCATGATTAGTCTGGCAGAAATTTCGTTGATGCGTGGAGCCTGAAGGGTTGCCAGGAAGAAGAGTGATTCGTTTTTCCACCATTGCCGGCCTGGAGGAGGTCCAAGAATCCCTGCACCTTGCCATGGGAGTCTTTGATGGGGTGCACCTCGGGCACCAGGCAGTGATCGGTGCCGCAGTAAAGGGGGCTGGGGCGAGCGGTGGAGTAGCAGGGGTGCTGACCTTTGAACCCCACCCTGTTCAGGTGCTGGCTCCGAACCGGGCTCCTCGGCAGATTCTAGCTTCTCGGGAGCACAAGGAGAGATTACTGGCATCGCTTGGGGTTAAAGTACTTCTTGTGCTTCATTTTGATGAGACCATGGCCCGTCAACCTGCAGAGGAATTTGCGGGCAGCTTGCTCTCGGTAAAAGCTTTGCGGCAGCTCGTAGCAGGAGATGACTGGAAATTTGGAAGGGGCCGGCGGGGAACGCTGGATCTCCTGCGGAGCATGACTGAGCCCCAAAGTGTCGAGCTGACGGCTATTCCAGCGGTCATGCGGAAGGGCGAGCGGATCAGCAGTACTCTCCTGCGGAAGGTGTTGGGTGAAGGCAATCTGGAAGTAGCCTCCGAGATGCTGGGTCGTCCCTACAGTGTGATGGGTAAGGTTTTGCCGGGTGCCCAGCTGGGGAGGGAACTAGGCGCTCCCACGGCCAACATCTCGGTTGGGGACCAGCAGTTGCCCCCTGACGGGGTTTATGCGGTGATGGCTATCCTTAGTGGTGAGCAAGAATCACCATGGCGGGGCGTGGCAAATCTGGGAGTGCGTCCTACGGTGGACGGAGAAAGTCGCCTTCTTGAAGTACACCTTCTGGATTTTGATGGGGACCTTTACGGGTCCGTTGTGGAGATCTGTTTCGGGATGAGAATGCGGGAAGAGAAGAAATTCGGAGGGCTTGCAGAATTGAAGGAGCAGATTCAAAGGGATCTGCGGGAGGCAAGGCGCCTCTTTGAAGAGAATCGAGCAGGAATCTGACCCAGTCGCCTCCCAGTCCGGATCATGGGAGAGTTCGGCTCAGAAGGTGCCGTTAAGCTTTCTTCCAATCCAGAAGATGGAGAGGAGTCCCACAAGGGCAGCTGCAATATACCACTTGTCCCATTGGGACTCGGGAATGATCTGGGGCCGGGGTTCGGGAAGATCGTAAATTTCCTGGGCGAGAGCCTTGAGCTGGGAGGCCTCGACCAGCTTTCCGCGTGAAACCCGAGAGAGTTCGGCGAGCACATCTGGTCTCGCGGGATGGCCAGTTTTTTCGATTTGAGCGCCTTCTGCGATGATTCTGGTTTTGACCGTACCCTTTTCGCTCTCGGATGTGCGGGCAGAAATTTTCCAGTCCCCGGGCATTGTGATTTTGAACCGTCCGGTAAAGGANCCCCAGGATCCATCCTCCTTGGCCAGTTCGAACCGGCGGACGCTTCCGTCGGGAGCCGTCAGATCAATNAGAACGGTTCCATCCTCGAGNGGAGCACCGTTTTCCTGAAAGGCGTTGGCATTGAGGGTGACGTTTTCTCCAGGTGAAGGTCGCTCGGGGGTAAAATAGAGGCGAACTCTTTCCCCGGCGGCCATATTCCTCTGGTAGGACATCCAGCGGGCGACTTGTCCCCAGAAGCGGTAGTGGTAGAGATCTTCCACGCCGCGGCGCCAGCGCCAGGCAGAATCGATCCCCATGAAGAGGACTTTGCCGTTGCCGGCCCGACTTGTGACGATGAGGGGAATACGGTGACCGTATTTCGGGTGTCTGCGATTGGCATGAACGGCAAGGACTTCCGTTCCGCTCTTCGCCCGGATCACGGGGGCGTGCCAGTAGAATCCCGGAAGGCTCCGCCAGATGACGGGATTTTCCTCTTCGGTGTCTCCAAGCATGGTGAGCAGGGAGCTCCGTCCCTCAGTTGTCAGGGATAGAGGGGAGTCGGTAGCTTCCTCCTGGCCGTCCTTCATGTCCTCATCGAGGACAACCGGCATGAGGTCACCCAGATCGTTATCGAGAAGACTGAACTGATTACCCTGCCACCCGGGAATGAACACGATACCGGAAGCCTGGCTCTCAACGAGTCCCTTGAGCAGTTCGGCCTGTTCCTCGGTGAGCATGCCTTCTCCGACTCCCACATCCCCGATAAAGACGACATCGTATTTCTGCAGGTCCTCCAGTTTGTCCGGGAAGGCGGTAATGTAATCAGGGCCATCTCCTTCCCCAAGTTGCGGGTGAAGGAGGAGGCAATCGACATCAACGCCGGGGTCCCGTGACAGGGCATTGCGGATGAAGCGGTATTCCCAGCGGGGGAGGGTTTCGATGACGAGTGCGCGGATCGATTCCGGTCGCCCTGCGATATTGAACCTGCGGCTGTTGTTTTTCTCGACGAGTTCTCCTTCGGCAAAGGGCAAAGAGAGCTCCAAGGTGGAACTGCCTTCCTTCTGCAGACGCCAGAGGATAGCGTCATAATAGGTGCTTCCCCGCGGGATGGTGATGTTCTTGGTTCGCTCTATCCCTGCCTGGTCACGGATACGGACGATGGTACGCACATCGCGATCAAGGGAGGACTCGATAGTGAACGGTATCTGGACGTTCTCCCCAACAATTCCATAAGTGGGCGCCGTCACAGTCAGGAGATCCAGATCTGGCAGACGGGTGCGGGCACCTGTAACCACGGAGAAGAGNGGGATGTCCTTGAGGCGCATCTTCTGGGCGGCAGCGACCGGGGCGGGCTTGTCCCGCGCGTTCCAATCCCCGTCTCCGATCATGATTACGGCCCGAAGGTCGGGGCGGGTATCCACCCGCTCGGCAAGGGCGGAGTAGATATCAGTTACGGCGAGGGCATTGATTTCAGGATCTTCACTTTCCGGGACCTCGGAGAAGGACTCTACCGAAACACGATTTTTTCCGTCCTCTTCCAGAAGTTTCCAGAATTCGGTTTCCAGAATAGCATCGGACATTTCCTTGCGCGTCACGATTTCCTCGCCTGCACTCAATTCCTCGGGGAGTTGGGCATCAGCGGTTGCCATGGATCCTGATCCGTCGTGCAGGATGATGATTTCCGGTTGTTTGACAGGTTCGATGGTCCTGCGCCACTCGGGATTGAGCAGGAAAAATACGGTCACGGTTCCACAGAGCAGACGAAGGAACTCCAGAAGGCCGGTGCGTCCAGGTCGGACGCTGCGCCGTAAGGCGGTCAGGCAGAGGACCAGGATAATGCACCAGGCTATTACCCCCACGATAACGATGGGCAGAGGGGCGTTGAAGTGGAGATTTCCGATATTGAAACTCACGTCAGGAGCTTGGCTGGGGTGAGGGAGTGGTTCCGTTTGCGGGTCGACGGGGCTGAAGGCAGAGGAGGGCTTCCAGGATCAGGAAGACCAGCATTGCGATGAGGAAGGCCCTCCATACCGGTCGAGAAAGGCTGCTATCGCCGGAGGCGTCCTGTTCTTCAAGAAGACTGAAGCCTGTATCGGCAAGGGCGGCATCAAGGTCGACACCGGTNAGAGTTTCGGGCGAGTCCTCGGCAGGGGGCCGGTTGACTGCAAGGACGCGTTCTCCAAGTCGATAGACCCCGGCCTCAAAATCTGAATTGCCGGGTTCGTCGCCATCAAGATAGGAATCGATGCGACTGCGTATTTCATCACCCACCGGCAGGGAGGACTCTGCTCCGGCAGCAGCAAATAAACTGGCTCCCAGTCTCTGGTTGCCGTCATCCAGACTGCGTTGAAGGGTTACCAGATGAAGTGCGGTCTGCTCAAGGTTGGACCATGTATAACTGGGCAGGGTGGAAAGGAAGAGAACTTGTCCTGCCTCGATCACACGGCGGGCAAGGAGTGTTTCGTTGTCTCTCCAGGTTGCAAGAGGAGTGTAATCTCCCACGATGCCGCGACGCTTGATGGCTCGCACCCGGTCCATTGGCAGTGGGGAGCCATCCGCGGCATCACGGAAGGCCCCGTCGCCTCGTTCCCAGTCGTTGACGATGAAGAATTTTTCTTCAGGAGCTTCCATGATGGAGTCCCAGGAGAGTCCGCCAAAAGAGGTCTGCGAGTCTTCGGAGGGGGGAAGGAAAAGGGCAACTCCGCCGTTCCTCACGTAATCGAAAAGCTGGTTGGAGACCGGCGGTTCCGGGATGGGGGCTTTCCATACGATAAGGGAAGCGGATTCATAGTTTACCTGATGAGCGAAATTCGGATTGCGGACGATAACCTGCTGGTTCGCGAAACCGGGGGCGAGAGCCGTGGTCAAAGCCTTGAGGGTCTCTTCGTCGGTGGAGTTTTCGACTATGAGGTAGGACTGAACAGGAGCTTCCTTCCCGTAGGCGTAGTAGGAGACGTTGTTGCGTTTATTTGCGTTGTCCGTAATGGAAACCCATCCGTATCCCTGACCCTTGGAACCCTCGAGTGGCAGACGTTTTCGGAAGCGCTGGCTCTGACCATTGAAGGCCACCTCGCTGCCCGAACGAGCTCCCATGTGATCGATATTGACCGTGACATTAATGGGCCCTGTGTCCTCCTCGCGATTCATTTCAAGATCTAGGACCAGCTCCTCCGACTCCCGGCGGGCGGAAAGTACCCGGATTGAAAAGTCATTCCGTTCGCGGCCATTGAGAGCCAGGATGCGCAACTGGGCTTGGAACCCCTCTTCACTCAGGGTGGCACGAAAGGCCTCCCAGCGATCATCTTCCGGCGCCCAGTTCTCCTTCTGAAGATCGGAGGCAACCCAGATCTCGGTGCGGCCCGGTTTGGCCTCCTTTATGTAGTCCAGGGCGCTGATGAGCATTCCCGGGATGTCTGCAGCCGAGTCAGTTGGTGCGGTGAAGGAAAGCTCCGGGAGCACTTCAGGGGACGGGACTTCCTGAGCCTTGGCGGTGGCGCTGTCGATGAGGACCAGACGAGCACCATCCAGTTCCCCCATCGCTTGGGCGACCCGGGTGAGCACGCTTCTGCGCTTGGTGACCTGGATGTCCTTTTCCGACCGTTCCATGCTGGCGGATCGATCGAGAATCAGAATCACGGTTTCGACCCTGCCCCCTCCCCAGCCCAGAAATCCGCCTGCAAGAGGGCGGGCAATTGCAAGAACGAGGGCCGCAACTGCGAGACAACGCATCAGGAGGATGAGGAAATGTTTCAGGCGCTTCTTTCCCCGGGATTCCTTGGTAGCCTTGAGGAGGAACTGCATGGCTCCCCATTCCACGGTGCGAAACCGCCGGCGGTTCAAGAGATGGATGATAACCGGAATAGAGACTGCAAACAGCCCCCAGAGCATTGCCTGTTGGAGGAAGGTCATCTTGTCTCTGGTGAACTGGTCGCCTGATGCCTCCGTCCCGGGGCGGTGAAGGTTATCATTCGGCCTTCATGAATCGGTTTATTGCTGTCCGCGTTCATCGTTTTCCTTTCTTCGGCAGGCGGTTGGTGAGGAAATCGCGAAGGATCGCCTCGTAGTCCTGATCCGAGGTGACCAGGTGGTAGTCAGCGTGGACATCATGACATCTGGCCTCTACCTCAATGAGGAATTCCTGAATGGCGGTGGTATATTCGTCAGCGATCAGGTTGGGTTCCGCTACGATGGTGGTGCTGTCCTCAAGATCGACGAAACGATAGGGGCGGGTGAAATCGAAGTTTATTTCCTGCGGATCCATCAGGTGGAATACCGCCACGTCATGCTTTCGGTATCGGAGGTGTTGAAGAGCATCACCAAAGGCATCCGGATCGCAGAAGAGATCAGAAAGGATGAAGATCAAGGCTCGTTGCCCGACTTTCTCTGCCACGGTATGGAGGGCATCCACGAGGCCGGTCTGGCCTTTCGGTTCCAGTTCACCAAGAACCTCGAAAAAGTTCTGCAAATGCGCCGGGCGCCTGCTGGGAGGCAGTTCGAGGTGCAGAGTATCATCGCAGCATGATAGTCCGGCTGAATCACCCTGATTGACCAGAAGGTAGGCCATGCTGGCGGCGAATTTCCGGGCAAACTGGATCTTGGAATCGAATTCTCCGGAGGCGTATTTCATCGATCCACTGCAATCGACGACAAAGTAGGCACGGAGATTGGTATCTGCCTCAAACTCCTTGATATAGTGGCGATCGCTACGTGCGTAGGCCTTCCAATCAAGTCGCCGGGTGTCGTCGCCTGGTACGTATTTGCGGTATTCTGCGAACTCGACTGAAGACCCGCGGTGAGGCGAGCGATGCTTGCCCACCACATTTCCAATCATGGCCAGACGAGCCTCGACCGGCAGAGCCCCGAGGCGGGAAAGGACATCGGAATCGAGGAAGTCGTATTTCACGACCCTTGGAGGTGCTCAAAATTATTTCTCATCGTGGAGAATGTCTCCGGACCCTGTTTTCATGCAGGGTCGGGGTGACCCCTAATCTTCCCGCATCTCTTCTACCAGGCGCTCAACAACCTTCTTGGAAGTCATCCCCTGGGATTCGGCAGCGAAGTTCGTGATCACTCGGTGGCTAAGAACGGGAACGGCGACAGCCTCGATATCCTCGAGGGAGGCCATGTAGTTGCCGCGAAGGGCAGCACGCCCCTTGGCTCCGAGAACGAGATACTGAACAGCGCGCGGTCCTGCTCCCCATCCCACGTATTCCTTGATCCATGAAGGGGCATCATCGGAAGCCGGGCGGGTTTTACGCACGATTTCGACCGCATAGTCATAAATGTGATCGGGAACGGGCATGCGGCGGACAAGTCTCTGGAAGTCGAGGACCTGCTCGCCAGTGATCAGGGCATTGAGAGGCTCTCGGTCAACTCCGGTCGTTTCGCGGGCGATTCGGCGCTCTTCATCCTCGGAGGGATAGTCAACCTCAATGAGGAACATGAAGCGGTCGAGCTGTGCTTCCGGGAGAGGATATGTTCCCTCCTGCTCAATTGGGTTCTGAGTTGCCAGAACGAAAAACGGCTTGTCCAGATCATAGGTGTGCCCGAGGGCAGTTACCTTGTTTTCCTGCATTGCCTCGAGGAGGGCGGACTGCGTCTTGGCCGGGGCCCGGTTGATTTCGTCGGCGAGGAGCAGATTTGCGAAGACAGGCCCCTTGATATATTCGAACTCCCGCTTTCCAGTGACCGAACTCTCCTGAATTATATCGGTGCCCGTGATATCTGCAGGCATAAGGTCAGGGGTGAACTGGATCCGGCTGAAGGAGAGATGCATGCATTCGCCAACGCTTGAAATCAGGAGAGTCTTGGCGAGGCCGGGCACTCCCATCAGGAGGGCATGGCCGCGTGAGAAAAGGCATACCGCCAGTTGTTCCACCACTTCATCCTGCCCGATGATCACCTTACCCAGTTCTTCCCTGAGCGACTGATAGACCTTGCCAAGCTCATCGATTGCGGCGACGTCATCGGGTGGAAGAGTGGCCTCGGTAACCGGGGCTTCTGAGGCAGGATTATCGGGATCGGAAGCGTCAGCACTGGGAGGTGGATCCAAGGGATCAGGCGAATCTGCGGGGGCGGAGTCCATGGGGTAGGCAAATATTGTGTATCAGTTGAGCGACGCTATCGGCCCCGGTTGTTTTGTCTAGCGGGGATTACGTCCGCTGTATCCGCGGAAATCGGGCCAGCAGGGAGGAGAATACACGCTCTTCCGGGGCCGTGAGGGAGGACAAGAGACGGCTAGAAGGCCTCGGCAGGGGATCCGGGAGGCTGAATCCCCTTAAAAGGGAGGATTTCCGCTTGCCAGCAAGGGCAACTCTGCTAAATAGCTCGCCCCTTTCGCGTCAGGAACTCCCAGACGCGTTCACAACGCCTCTACGCTACATGGCACGTATTTTTGGAATCGAGATCCCCAACGAGAAGCGCATCGAAGCTTCTCTCTGCTACATTTATGGAGTTGGGCCATCTACCGCCCTCAGAATTCTTGAGCAGGCCGGGGTTAATAACGACCTGCGTACTGGAGAACTCTCGGAAGACCANCTGGTGAAGATTGCACAGGTGATCCAGAGCCAGGCTATTGCCATCGAGGGTGATCTTCGCCGGGAAAAGCAGGCTGCTCTCAAGCGGTTGACATCCATCAACTGCTACCGTGGCCAACGCCACAAGAGGGGACTTCCGGTCCGCGGGCAACGTACCAGGACCAATTCCCGGACCAGAAAAGGGCGCAAGAAGACAGTGAGCGTCAAAAAATAGTGACGGTTGCCTTTAATTGAAGAGGAAAGATTTGCCCCAACCCTATCATGGCCGAGGAAGACAACAATAACCCGGAAACACCGGAAACTGATCCAGCAGAAGAAAATTCTGCAGCTGCAGAGGAGAGCGCTCCTGCAGAGGAGAGCGCTCCAGCAGAGGAGAGTTCCGCAGAAGAATCCGCACCAGTTGAAGCTGCGGAAGACAAGGCGGATGCCAGCGAAAAGGAGCCAGCCTCGGAGGGTGGAGACTCCACCGATGGGGCAGGAGAGGAAGGGCTCGAGGGTGATAAGAAGAAGGAGGAGAAAAAGGATATCTTTGCCGAAATCATGGGTGAAGAGGCCGCCGACGCGGTCAAGATTCACAAGGCGAAGTCGAGCAAGAATGTTACCAAGGGGATTGTCCACATCTCGGCTACCTTCAACAACACAATGGTGACGATCACGGACGCGACCGGAAATACGATCGGATGGTCGAGTGCTGGNAAGATGGGCTTCAAGGGATCCCGAAAGAGTACGGCTTACGCGGCCCANGTGGTTTCGCAGGATGCCTGCCGNCAGGCCATGGGTCATGGCTTGAAGGAGGCTGAGGTTCGGGTCAAAGGACCTGGAGCGGGGCGCGAATCAGCGGTGCGTGCGGTGCAGGCGATCGGGATTGATGTTTCGGCAATCAACGATGTAACCCCCATTCCCCACAACGGATGCCGTCCGAAGAAGGCACGCCGGGTGTGACGGAAACAGGCACCAAATAATAAATTCCTTATCTTATGGCACGTTATACCGGTCCCAAGGACAGAATCAGCCGCCGCTTTCTGGTGCCGCTCTTTGGTTCTTCCCGCGCTCTTGAGCGTCGCAATTACCCCCCCGGACAGCACGGTCTCCGTGCCGGTCGGCGAAAGAAGTCCGATTATGCGATCGCGCTCGGAGAAAAGCAGAAGCTCAAGTTCCAGTATGGTGTCCTTGAGAAGCAGTTCAGGCGTTGCTACGAGCAGGCTGCCCGTCGCAGGGGTGTAACTGGTGACATCATGCTGCAGCTTCTGGAGACCCGTCTCGACAATGTCTGCTTTCGCCTTGGTTTCGGTAATACCCGTCAGGCTGCCCGCCAGCTGGTTGGCCATGGGCATGTGCTGGTTAATGGGCGCAAGCTGGATGTCCCGAGTTATCAATGTAAGCCGGGCGACAAGATAAAGGTCGGAGGCAAGCCTTCCTCGCAGCAGCTGGGTCTTCGCATGATGGACCTGACCCAGGCGGTTCCTCTCAAGGAATGGCTCACCCTGGATCGTGAGACTATGGAGGGCGTCGTCGCGCGCCTCCCCGAAGTCGAGGACATCGATCCCCTGGTCAACGTCCAACTCATCGTCGAACTTTACTCCCGTTAACGAACGAGCAGGTTGGCAACTCTCCCGGAGAATCTGGAAGGCCTCGCAACACTGCGAGGCCTTTTTTACGTTCGTTCGGGAGTGGGGCAGATTTCCGGCAAGAGACTCAGTTGCTGTTCCTTTCTACTGCATGATTTCGGGGGATCACTTCAACTTGCAACTTGAATCCTGAAGAAGGAAACTAAAGAAAATGGCAGACGATAAAGAGCGCAAGACTCTCGAGGAACGGAACCAGATGAGTGATCTGGAGCGCCTCCGTCACTCGTGTGCACATGTGATGGCGACTGCGATCGCCAGGCTCTGGCCGGACGCCCAGTTCTCGGCCGGGCCACCGGTGGAAGGGGGCTTTTACTATGATGTTGATCTCGAGCATCGCATTTCACCTGACGATTTTCCGGTCATTGAGGCGGAGATGAAGAAAGTGGTGAAGGCGAACGAGGTTTTCGAGAGGGAGGTGATAAGCCGCGAACAGGCCATGGAGATGGCGCAGAAGGGTCGGTTGGCAGCTTTGGAAGAGAGGAATGCGCCCTCGGTCTTCAAGATTGATCTCCTGGAGGAAATCCCGGATGGGGAGGAAATTTCCATTTTTAAGAATGGAGACTTCTGGGACCTGTGTGCCGGTCCTCACGTCGGACGAACAGGGAATTGCAAGGCGTTCAAGTTAATGAGCGTAGCCAGCGCTTTCTACAAGGGGGACGCCAGCAAACCCCAGTTGCAACGGATCTATGGGACCTGTTTCAAGAACAAGACCCTCCTGACAGAGCATCTGGAGAGACTGGAGGAAGCCAAAAAACGTGATCACCGGCGTCTGGGGAGGGAGCTTGGCCTCTTCCATTTTGATGAGATGGTCGGCCAGGGTTTGCCGCTGTGGAAGCCAAAGGGATCCATTATCCGTCGACAGTTGCAGGACTTTATTGCGGGGGAACTCGACAAGCAGGGTTATCATCAGGTTTTCACCCCGCATATCGGGAAGCTGGATCTCTACCGGACCAGTGGACACTTTCCCTACTACGAGGAAAGCCAGTATCCACCGTTTGCGGAGCGTGAGGCCCTGAGAAAACTTACGGAAGATGGTAGCAGTTGTGGCGATCTGNTGAATGCCCTACGGCAGGGAACAGTGGAGGGCTTCATGCTTAAGCCGATGAACTGTCCTCATCATATTAAGATTTATTCGAGCGACCACCATTCCTACCGTGACCTCCCGGTGCGTTTGGCTGAATTCGGAACAGTCTACCGGTGGGAGCAATCGGGAGAGCTTGGAGGGTTGACGCGGGTGCGNAGCTTTACTCAGGATGATGCCCACATCTTCTGCACGTCGGAGCAGCTGGGCGAGGAAATCCAGGGATGCCTTGGTCTGGTGAAGACAGTTCTTTCGACCTTGGGGATGAACGAATATGCGGTGCGCCTTTCGTTGCGTGACCCAGATTCCTCCAAATATGTCGGAGATCCAGTAAACTGGGACAAGGCAGAGAAGGCGTTGCGTGATGCGGTTCAGACTCTGGGTGTCGATTATACCGAAGAGCCTGGGGAGGCGGCTTTCTATGGTCCCAAGATCGATTTTGTGGTCAAGGACGTGATTGGTCGTGAGTGGCAACTTGGAACGGTGCAGGTNGACTACAACCTGCCAGAACGATTTGATCTGAATTACGTGGGTGCGGATAATAAGCCTCACCGTCCAGTCATGATTCATCGAGCTCCGTTTGGGTCATTGGAGCGNTTTGTCGGACTTCTCATCGAGCATTTCGAAGGGAAGTTTCCGGTCTGGCTTGCTCCCGAGCAGGTGCGGGTGCTTGCGATTTCCGAAAAGCACAATGCTTATGCGAGGGAAGTTACATCCATGCTCGCGGAAGCCGGAGTGAGGGCTGCCAGCGATCTTACCGATGACAAGATTGGGGCCAAGATTCGCCTTGCGAGGCTCGATCGGGTACCCTATATGCTCGTAACTGGCGCGCGTGAAGAGGAGTCACGAAGTGTAAGCGTGCGTCACCGGGATCGTGAAGATCTCGGAGCCATGACTCTCAATGATTTTGTCGGCCAAGTATGCGAAGAGATTCGAACCCGCTCGCTCTGAGCGGGGCTGAGACATGATGCAGCGATTCGTTGATCTCGGCCTTGGCATGACGCGTGGAACACCTTTGTGTTCCNGTCCGCGGATGGATTCCGCACCCTGAACAACCCTGAAGAAGAGCCATTCCTAAGAAAAAGAAGAAGAGATTTCGTCCGCGTCGGGACATGACGCGGGTCAATGAGCGGATCAGGGCCCCGCGGGTCAGGGTCGTATCCGGTAAGGGGGAACAACTCGGGGTCATGGATACCCGGGAGGCGGTCCAGAGGGCCAAGGCGATCGGGTTGGACCTGGTTGAAGTGGCGTCTAATGCCGATCCCCCGNTCTGCCGTGTGGTGGACTACGGAAAGTGGAAGTATGAGCAGTCCAAGCTGAAGAAGACAAGTAGCAGCAAGTCGGTTACGCGCCTGAAGGAGGTGAAGTTCCGGGTGAGAACAGAACAGCACGATTACAATATCAAGCTGGGAAGAATCGAGTCCTTCCTTGAAGAGGGACACAAGATACGTGTGCAGTTGCAGTTTCGCGGACGGGAGAATGCCCACCGGGAGCTTGGCTTCGAGAAGATGGAGCGAATCAAGGATGACCTCAAGACCATGGGTAATGTCGACCAGGAGCCCAAGCTGGTGGGGAGGAATGTAGTCATGGTGCTTTCACCCCTGCCGGAGGGAAAGAGGGTCCGCAAGTTCAAGCTTAGCCATGGGGACCTGATTGAGGAAGATGACTTCGAGGAAGACGAGGAGCTTGAGGGGGAGGAAGATAACACTCCTGATGAAGAAGGGGAGGAAGCAGCAGAAAAAACAGAGGAGGATTCGAGCTAGGGGCGGTTGAGTTCCGGCTTCGAAGAATGGACGGCTGTCTGGTCCTGTTTGATATCGATGGCACCCTGATTGATGCCGATGGGGCCGGACTTGAGGCGATTCGTCTCGCGGCACGCGATTTATACGGAAGCCGTGGAGTCTTGCCGGAACTTGACGTCCGGGGAGCTACCGATGCGGCATTGGCACGGGAGGTTCTTCCTGCATTCGGGGTGGACTGCACCGCTTCCCGCATCAAGGAATTGTATGATGCTTATCTCTTTCGCCTGCGCGAGCAATTGGATGAGCCCCGTCCACAGGCCACGGTTCTTCCCGGGGTGCGCAGATTGCTGGATCTCCTGACTGAAGGAGGAGCTGTCCTTGGGTTGCTCACGGGGAACCTGGAGGCCGGAGCATGGCTCAAGCTGCAGCGGTTCGGGGTGGATCATTATTTCTCGTTTGGGGCATTTGGCGACGAACATGCTGAGAGAAACAAACTTGGACCAGAGGCGCTGGCCCGTGCTGAGGAAGTTGAGAACCACAGCTTTTCTCCCTCGAGGACTGTGATAGTAGGTGATACGCCACGGGATGTTTCCTGTGGACAGGCGATTGGCGCTTTGACCATTGCGGTGGCTACGGGGAGCTTTTCGCTCGAGCAGCTATCTGCTTGTAACCCAACCTTGGCGGTGCGCTCTCTTGAGGATTCGTCCAGGATCGTGGGGCTCTTGAAGAACTGCTCTGAAGGGAGAGATGAGGCTTGCACGGGCAGCAAATCTCCCGCCTGATGCGGAAAGGGGAGGATCTGCATGTCACAGCAACTGTATAATCTCCTTTCGGGGGAATGGCCGCTGGTAGCCGAGAGTCGGGAGAGAGACAGGGTCTCTCCCGTGGAAATGGATGAGTTGTGGTCTGTCGGGTGGCGCCATTTTGGGACCGATTTTTTCCGGGCAAGCCTGATGAGCGACGGGATGTGCCTCAAAAGGCAAATCGCCCTGAGGATAGAAGTGGACCAGTTCAGCCAGTCTCGGAGTCAGCGGAGAACCTACCGGAAAAATGCCGATCTGGAGCTCAGCTTTGACGGGGCCGATCCAGGGCAGGCCGAGAGCCGTCTCTTTGATCTCCATAAGATGCGTTTCGTGGGTAATGTCCCGGATGGTCTCTCAGATTTTCTCGGGGCTCGCCCCAATGGGTCTCCCTGCGAATGTCTGCAACTCAGCGTCCATCTTGATCGACGGTTGATTGCAGCCAGTTTTATCGCTCTCGGGGAACGGGCCTGCTCAAGTATTTATGCGGTGTTTGATCCGGAATTCTCGTGCCGCCGTCTCGGGATATTCACGATGCTGGCTGAGTTGGAATTCGCGAAGAGCCAGGGCCTTCAGTTTTATTACAGCGGCTACGCGACCGTTGAGAAGAGCTGCTATGATTATAAAAAGGAATTCAAGGCCCTGCAGTATTACGACTGGGAAGGCTGCTGGTTGCCGGTAGCGCAGTTGCATGCCTGAGTTGCATTCTCAAATGATTCCAATAACGTTTTCCCTGCCCCATGAGCCCGATTGAACGACGGACATTATTGCGAGGTTCGGCCCTGACGGGGTTCTCGCTCTTCCTGCCCCGGCAGGTGCGTGCGGAAAGGCCCCCGAGATCGATCAAGACGATTTCCCTTTTCCATACTACCGACCTGCATGGACATATTCTTCCGACCCAGAGCTACAGGGGAATTGCGAATGTGGGGGGATTGGCCCGCTGTGCAGCGCAGATCCGGGAGTGGCGCAGGACTAACCCGCACTCCCTGCTGATTGACATGGGGGATGTGTATCAGGGTACCGCAGTAGGCTGGATCACCCGGGGCCGCCTCATGATCGACCTTTTCAACAAGTTACAATATGATGCATGGGTCCTCGGGAATCATGAATTTGACTGGGGGCCGGAGGTTGTTCTAGATGCGGTAACGCGTTCTACGATGCCGGTGCTGACGGGAAACCTTGAACTTGAAGGCAGACCAGCGGGTTCGCTGGAGGATCCGTCTCATCCCCTGGCCCGGATTGCCCCGCACCTGGTCAAGACCGTGGGAGGGTTTCGCATCGGCTTGATCGGATTGACTACTCCGGGGCTACCCTACTGGTTGCGTCCGGAATTGCTCAGAGGTTATGAGGTGACGGATCCAGTGAAGGTGTTGCGGACGAGCCTGAGGTATCTGAGGGAAGAGGCCAAGGTGGATGCAGTGGTCGTCTGCGGGCACATGGGGATCAAGGAAAGCGATGACTTTGCAAACCGGGTTCTGGCGCTTCTTGAAGAAGAGGAGGGGCCTGACGTCTACCTCGCCGGGCATACTCACCGGGACCAGCCGAGCACCTTTGTGAACGGCACACTCTACACCCAGTCGGATTACTTCGGGATCCACTGCGGGAGGGTCGACCTTTCGTTTGATGTCGAGAGTCGAAGGATCGTTGAGAAAAGGGCCTATACCGTGTTGATGGATGAGCGTATCAAGGAGGACCCGCTCGTGCTTGAGATTGCAGGAAATGATCTGGAAGACGCAAAAGGTTACCTTGCTGGCGAGATGGGCGAACTGGCAATTGAGTTGTCCAGCAGGCAGCCGGGCCCGGGAATGCCGAGTCCGTTGCAGACCCTGATTGCTTCCTCTGCGCTGCATGTGGCTTCGAAGCACGGGATCGAACCCGATGGTGTTTTTCACGGGACCTTTGGGAGTGGAACCCTCTCTGCGGGAAAGAAGACCATCGAGGAAGCGTGGGATGTTATCCCGTATGACAACCGGCTGGTTGTCCTGTATCTTACCCGGGAAGAGTTGACAGGTGTCATGAATGAATCCCTGCTCGGTGGGACGGATCGGGCGCTCTTTGGATTCGAGGTGGAAGTAGCCGGGGCTGAAGCGGCCAAGGGAGAAACGAGGAAGACCAGGTTTGTAAAAAGTCTCAAGGCCCTGCGCAATGACGGCCCCCACATGGAGGGGCATCGTTACTGTATTGTATTCAACTCCTACGATGTGCAATCCGGGGGCAAGAGGCTGATGCGGTTGCGGGCCCTGGCGGAGAGGCCGGAGTGCAGGGCTGCTCTTCTTCCGCCTAACAGCCGGCAGGCCCTGATCGACTTCTTTGCCGATATGGGCACCGTGTCTGCAGACCACCTGGCCCAGCGTCCGGCCAAGGCTGCCTCGGGGGAGTAATATGTTCCCTGAAAATCAGAGGTTGTCCGCCGCTGACCGGAGGAGGCTCACCGTGGTTTCCCAGTCGATGCACTGGTCGGTAATGGATTGACCGTAGGTGAGGCTCTCGAGGGGCTGAGGAAATTTCTGGTTTCCGGCGATCAGATTACTTTCGAGCATGGCTCCGACGATTCCGCTGTTTCCAGCGGCCCGTTGCCGGATAATTTCCTCAAAAACTCCAGGCATTTTCTTATAATCCTTTGCGCAGTTGGCGTGGGACGCATCGATCATCACGGTGGCAGGAAATCCAGCTTCCTCGATCTGGGTGAGTGCCGCCCGGACGCTGTCCTCGTCATGATTAGGCCCATTCTCTCCTCCTCTCAGGATGACATGGCAGTCAGGGTTTCCGGAAGTGGATACCGCGGAGGCAACCCCCTGCTCGGAAACCCCGAGAAAGGTCTGCGGTCTGGTGGCTGCCCCAATCGCATTGATTGCCGCCTTGAGGTCACCACTGATTGTATTCTTGAACCCGATGGGCATGGAGAGTCCCGAGGCCATCTGCCGGTGAGTCTGGCTCTCACTGGTTCTAGCTCCGATGGCGGACCAGCTGATGAAGTCAGCGATATATTGCGGGGTGATGGGGTCGAGCAGTTCGGTGGCAGTGGGGATTCCACGGTCGATTACCTGATGAAGGAACTCCCGTGCAACCATCAGGCCGCGCGGGATATTGTCGGTCCCATCGAGTTCGGGATCCATGATCAGGCCCTTCCAACCTACCGTGGTACGAGGCTTTTCAAAGTAGACCCGCATGACGAGATAGATCTTGTCCTGTACTTCAGAAGCCAGAGTGCGAAAGCGCTCGGCATATTCCAAGCCAGCACTGGTGTCATGGATTGAACAGGGGCCTGCGATAACGAGAAAGCGCTTATCATCTCCACTCAGGATATTCCGGATTGTAGCGCGGCTCTTTGCGACAAAGGCGGCCTCATCCGCATCCCGCCTGATCTCGGAAAGAACAAAGGCCGGAGCAGGGAGAGGAACGTTCCGGACAACGTGAAGATCGGAGACTTGTGGGGTGGTATTCATGGAATGTTACTGGAGTTCACACAGTGGATCGCAGTTGGATGCAAATAAGAAAGAGAGGATAATACAGGTTTCCGGTAAAAGTCTTCGAGGAACTTGCGAAGAGGATGCCGGGGAGGAGAAGAACATCAGGAAGGGGCTGAATCAATGAGTCTGCGCAGGAGCGGGAGCACTTTTCCCTTCCGTGCCCGGGGAGGCCTTCTACTCTTTGTGCATGCCAACAAAATCCGAAACGCTTCTCAAGCGGTTCACCGAAGCCCATGGGCCCTCGGGATTCGAGGGTGAGGTCCGCGAGATATTCGTGGCCGAACTGGAGGGAATGGGCCGGTTCTCAACCGATCGGACCGGTTCGGTGGTATGCGATATGGAAGGAAAAGGGCCCCGGGTGATGCTGGAGGCCCATATGGACGAGGTTGGTTTCCGGGTTCAGTCCATCAGCGCATCAGGATTTCTAAGGATCATAGCGCTAGGAGGCTGGTGGCCCCATGTGGTCCTCGCACAGCAGTTGGTTGTCAGAACCAGGACGGGGAAGAAAATCGTGGGGGTGGTGGGCTCCAAGCCTCCGCACTTCCTGCCCGAAGCCGAGAGAGGCAGAGTGATGCCTCTCGACAGCATGTTTGTGGATATCGGGGCAACCTCGCGTGACGAGGTGCTGCAGATGGGCATTCAGCTGGGCGACCCCGTTGCGCCCCGCACGTCTTTTGAGCCGATGGCCAGGAAGGGCCGTTATCTTGCCAAGGCTTTTGATAACCGGGTAGGAATGGCTGCGGTGGTGGAGGCAGGGCAGAAACTGGCGAGACTCAAGAGAAGTAATCACCTCTTGCTTGCGGGGAGCGTTCAGGAAGAACTTGGATTACGGGGAGCCCGGACCCTGGCTCGCCATGCGAGGCCTGATGTTGCGGTTATCCTTGAGGGCACCCCGGCGGATGATACTCCCGGGTTCCAGCAGGATGAATCACAGGCTGTGGTTGGAGAGGGAGTGCAGGTTCGGATGCATGATCCAAGTGCGATCATGAATCCGGGGCTTGCGCAGCTCGCTCTGGAGACGGCCGAAAAGGAGAAGATTCCCTGTCAGCTCGCAGTCCGGCGCGGCGGGGGAACAGATGCAGGTGAGATGCATCTCTCCGGTGAGGGGGTTCCTTCCATAGTGCTGGGAGTGCCGGCACGCTATATTCATTCGCACAACAGTATCATCGACCTGTCAGATTACCGGGCCATGGTTGACTTGAGTGTTGCTCTCATCAAGCAGTTGACCGTCCGCCGGGTTGCCAAGCTGGTGGAGTATCTGTAGATCGGGTCGGGAAACCCCAGCAGTGGCCATGTTCACCAGTCAGCAATGAGTTTTATCACGGGTATTTGTGTAATGGGGGCCTGGGTCCACAATCTCAAGCCGGAACTCATTGAGCTCTCGGATACCTTTGCGTTGCGTTGGTATGGGCTGGCTTACCTCGCTGGGTTCGTTGCTGGCTATCTGGGACTGAAGTGGTTGGCTCGAAAGAAGCTCTGGGTGGTGCAACCGGAGAAGGTTGCTGACTTTATTGCCTGCGCAGCACTTTTCGGGGTCTTTCTGGGGGGGCGGCTTGGCTATGTCCTGTTCTACATGATTCCCGAGAGCGGGATTGGGTATGTGGTGGAAAACCCCCTGGTAATCGTCCAGGTCTGGAAGGGGGGAATGTCGAGTCATGGCGGTATTCTTGGTCTTACTGTATTCACCTATTTCTATGCACGCCGATCAGGTTGTTCATGGACCGGAGTAGGAGACGGCCTGGTGATTTTTTCTCCTCTGGGGATTTTCTTCGGGCGGATCGCCAATTTCATTAATGGAGAGCTCTACGGAAGGGTGACCAATGCGGCAGTCGGGATGAAATTTCCGAAGGAACTGTTGGAGAGAGAAGAGGAATTTCACTCAGCCATGAGAGATGCGGTGGAGGCGGATCCGGAGCGCCTGGACGCTCTGTGGGATAGCTATCTCGCCAGTCCCGCGAATAGTCAGGGACGCCTTCTGGAAGGAGTAATGGAAGCGGGGAGGGAAAATCCGGCAATTATTGATGCCGTCGCGGGTTATGTCCAGGTACGTCATCCCTCACAGCTTTATCAGGCCTTGTTGGAGGGATTGGCTCTCTTTGCCATCCTGCTGGTCCTGCGCCTGAGGTTTCGGGCCCTTGGGCATGGTGTTATTACCGGGACGTTCTTTATTCTTTACGCGACTTTTCGGATTATAGCGGAAGGATTCCGTGAACCGGACTCGGCCTGGGTAATCGAAGATCTCCTGACCAAGGGTCAGTTTTACTCGATTTTCATGTATGGAATCGGGGCGGCCTTTGTGGCAGCTGGCCTGAAGGGCAGGACGGGATCGCTGGATCACCCCGTGGGAAGTTGAAGGCAAGGCCAGAGGGGAACTTTCCGGGTATTATCTGGGGATCTTGAGGGTCTGACCGATCCGAATGAGGGTCCCGGTGATTCCGTTGGCCCTTTGAATGGCACCGACCGAAGTGCCATAGCGGCGGCCGAGAGAATAAAGGGTGTCGCCCTTGACCACGGTATGTCGGGCCGCCGGTTTGGGAGCGGGTGCGGGCGCAGGTTTGGCGGGTGCGGGTGCAGGTTTGGCGGGTGCGGGTGCAGGTTTGGCGGGTGCGGGCGCAGGCTTGGTGGGTGCGGGTTTTGGAGGAACTTTGGCGATCAAGGGTGGAACACGTTTCACGGGGGCCTGTTCCCTTGAATTCAGGGGAGATGGATCTTTCCGGGCAATCGTTCTGTTGACCGATCCCGGAGGAATGGGTTTGCGGTTCCAGTTATGTTGCCGGGCTGGCTTGTCGGCCCAGGCCTCCACGTAATTGCCATTCTGGTCAAATGGGCCGTATCCAGGGTTATAGGAAGCGCTGGAGGGCATGTCCTGAACAACCTTTTTTGTCCTGCTGCAGGCAACCAGTGGGATTGTAATTACCAAGGCTACTGAAAGGAGCCCCAGAGGGCTGAAGGGGCGAAAGAAGGAGTTCATCAGAGGGGATTAGCGGGGAATTGAGGGGGTGTTGCGTCGGGACGGGGACGAATCCCGAAGAATTTTCGTATATACGACCGCCGGGGGCATCACCTTTTAACGTGACGACCAATGGATTCAAGAGGATAGGAAAACTTGAGAGATCTGACACGGATGATCGGTTTTCAGCCGGAAGGAGGAATGAGGATCACGTAACTTTCTTGTCCTCAGTATTTTCGGTGCGGCAACCCCCGGGAAGCTGAAAGGCCGAGGTTGCGCGGATCGACTCGGGGTGGGCCAAGGGGCGTTGTCTTTTCCAGAAATAGACTGTGACAGAATCGTCAAAACAGCTGAGTGGAAATTTTTCCTGATTACCCTGAAGGTAGACGACAAGGAATTACTCTGCGCCAAACGGAGGTCCTCACCAAAAGCACCATGAGACCAATCACTTCAGAGATTGAATATACGATCAGCCCTGTTCCTCCCGATAGCTGTTGGAATGATACGCACGGTTTGAGCCCTGTCGGTTAACTGACAGGGAACCGCGGAAAGCTGGTGGACCTTGTCCAGGGTGATCAAGCGCCCTGGGGCTAGAGGTTTTTTGGCTGACTCGATAATTCATAAGGCATTGTCATGATCGTATTGCGACGGGTAATTCCCGTCTTAAGGTGCGTAATTCCCGTCCTGCCAGCACCTCGTGGGATACTGGTTTTCTCCATGGGGTTAATGGTGTTGGGGCTAAGCATGTGCTCTGAATCCGACAAAGTGGAGGGCGCAAGACCGGGTTCCCCGGAAGAAGCCCCGGCTCAGACGGCCGGACACAAGAGGATGGTGGAATTACTGTCCCGCATTGGGGACGAGACTGAGGAGGGAAATCCGTTCACCGGGGTTGCGGAAGAAAATGTCTGGCGCGAGAAACTGGAATCCCTGCCGGACAGGCCGAGTGCGCGACGGCTGGAAGCAATCTTGCGACTTGCAGAGGCGGAAGCAACCCAGGGGAAGGAAAGAGCGGTCCTCGCCCGGTTGCAGGAAGCTTATGCCACCTATTCCCGCCTGAAACCGGCGATTCCCCAGAAGGCTCTCAATGACATTCGTTACCGTCTGGCCGTGGCCTGTCTTCGCCATGGAGAGACTCGTAATTGCTGTGCGCTCCTTAATGAGGATAGCTGTATCATGCCGATCCGGGGAGAGGGTATACATACAGATGAGGAGCCATCAAGAGATGCGATACGCTATCTGAATGAGATCCTTGGGACTTCCGGACTCTCCCGCACATTCCTGGCCCGTGTCCGCTGGTTGCTCAACCTCGCGCATATGACGATTAACGGTTACCCGTCCAGAGTTCCGGAAGAGCACCTGATTCCTCCTTCAGCATTTGAGTCCGACGAACCCTGGCCGAGATTCGTCAACATTGCCCCCCGCTTGGATCTCGATACCTTCAATCTGGCAGGTGGAGTGATCGTGGATGATTTTGACGGGGACAATCTGCTTGATATAGTGAGTTCTACTTTCGACCCAAGAGGTCCGATGCGCTATTTCCGGAACACTGGGAAAGGGCGGTTTCAGGATAGATCCCGGCAGGCAGGCCTGTCGGGCCTGACTGGTGGCCTGAACATGGAGCAGGCCGATTATGACAATGATGGAGACCTCGATGTGCTGGTCCTGCGGGGGGCCTGGTTGCTGGAGGCGGGAAGGCACCCGAATTCCCTTTTGCGCAATGATGGCGCGGGAGTCTTTACGGATGTCACGTTTGCCTCGGGTCTTGCAGAGCCAGCGTATCCTACTCAGACGGCCGCATGGGCTGACTTCGATCATGATGGGGACTTGGATCTATACGTCGGCAATGAGCCGTTTGGACGGGAGGTTCCCCCCAATCAGCTCTTCCGGAATAATGGAGATGGAACCTTTACCGACATCGCCGGAAAGGCAGGAGTATTGAATGGAAGGTTCACGAAAGGCGTCACGTGGGGAGATTATGACAATGATGGTGATCCTGACCTCTATGTCGCGAATCTCATGGGCCCCAACCGGCTCTATAGAAATAATGGAGATGACACTTTCACTGATGTGGCTCCGGAACTGAAAGTAACGCGGCCCGTGGCAGCTTTTCCGACCTGGTTCTGGGATTATGACAACGATGGTAACCTCGACCTTTTCGTTGCCGCTAACCGGGGGCAGCCCGATTCCCTCTCGAGCCTGGTAGAAAGCTATCTGGGGCAACCCTGTGATGACGAACTGCTCTGTCTTTACCGTGGGGATGGAAGGGGTGGGTTTTCAGAAGTCGCTGCTAAGGTGGGACTGGAAACCCTGGTGCTCCCCATGGGCTGCAATTTTGGAGATCTTGATCATGACGGGTTTCTTGATTTCTATCTGGGGACCGGCTATCCGGATTATGATGCGCTCATGCCGAACGTGATGTTCCGGAACCGGGAGGGGCAGGGCTTCTCGGATGTGACATGGGACGGCGGCTTTGGTCATCTCCAGAAGGGACATGGTATTGCTTTTGCTGACTTTGATCATGATGGTGATCAGGACATCTATGCCCAGATGGGCGGGGGTGCGGTGGGGGATAAGTTTTCAGATGCTCTCTTCGAAAACCCTGGTGGAGATAACAACTGGATTGCCATCCAGTTGGTTGGAACCCGCTCGAATCGCTGTGCCATCGGGGCCCGGATCCGATTGATTTTGAAGGAAAAAGGTCGGTCAGGGAATCGTTCGGTCTATCGTCACGTGAATAGTGGAGGTAGTTTTGGAGCCAACCCCCTGCGGCAGACCATGGGCATTGGACAGGCAGATGATATCGAGCAGATTGAGATATGGTGGCCAGCAAGCAGGACCACACAGCGGTTTCAGCAGGTTGCTGCCAACCAGATGATCCGCATTACCGAGGGAAGCGAATTGATAGAGACCGTGGAGTTGCCCCGCTTTCAGTTTCCGGCCGAGTGATACCCCTCCCGGACGGGATGATTCTCCGCGTTACCGGGATTCCACCCGGAGGCGGAGAAACTGAGGTTCATGGCCGGCAGGGGTGGGAGCTCGTGCCATGAGGACTTCTACCGGGTTGCCGCTGTTGAACTGGTATTCGACCAGGGGGCCAGCGTCGCTCCAGGTAATGAGGTCGCTGGAAATCTCGGTCGTGACCCGGACGTCGTCTGCGCCCTTGAGTCTGGGAAACTGAACCACAAGATAGTGATCGGTCTGCCCATCCACCTCAAGAGAGGTGATGGCAGGGGTAAAGACATTCCCGTCCGAGGGGTCTTTCGGGTTGCTACCGATCGCATACTCCAGAAGAGCGCTCAGGCCATCGTGATCGAGATCGCTCTCGAGTTCGTCGGTGGTGAGCCCATGACTGCTGAGCCACCCTGCCAGAGAAACACGGTCCCCGGTTCCGGGGGTGCCGCCTGCCTCCCGGCTGGCCCTCCAGTTCCGGGGGTCCGAAAGACTATTGTCGGGGTGGGCGAGGGTAAGGGAATATCCATGCCCGTCTGCGGCCTCGGGCCAGGGAGCGGAATCTTCGTAGGAGAAACTCTGAATGACTGCGCCGGTCGCTCCATGGGTCATCGTCAGGGTTTCTCCTCCGTTGGAGAGGCCGGTGGCATTCTGAAAGACGCCGGCGACGGGCAGATCGCTTCCGTAGCGGAACTCAAACGCGGGGAGGTCATTCACGAGGAGGACGCGTTCACCGGGGTCCAGTTCAAAAATAGAGGAGTGCTCGCGGAAATCAAAATCGATGCCGCCTTCGAAAACGAGATTACTCAGGTTAACTGTTGTTGATCCCACGTTCTGGAGCTCGAGGAATTCAAAATCCCCGCGGTTGTTATGTCCCGCCGAAATCTCGGGAAGAGAGGGCGAAGTCGGACGATAGTGAATTTCCGAAATCACCAGATTATCCGGATTTGGCTCCTCCGACCCGACAACGAAGAGGGCCTCGGTGAGCGCTGACCACTCTCCACCGGCGCTGCGAGCGCGGGTTTTCACTACCCCGGAAGATCTGAGTGTGATCGCACCGGTGTAGGTGGATCCTGTGGGATTGCCAGTGAACGGCTGGCGAGGATCGCTACCGTCAAGGGTGTAGTAAATAGTGCCTCCGCCCGGGCTGGTGATGTTCAAATCAAAATCCTGTGCCACGTTTCCACCGTGCCGACTGAAGTTGGGGGCAGGGATGGAGGGGTACCACCCGCGATTCTGCAGCTGGCTGAAGACGATGCTGGTGCGCCGTCGGAGGTAACTCCGGAGAATGCGGTCCCGCTCCGCCATCCATTCGTTTCCACGGGTATAGGGTTGGCCGGGCCGCTTGTTATCACCCCAGCGGGCCGATTCGGCCCTGACGGCCCGGTCGATGATGGCTAGTCGTTTCCGATAGTGGGCCATGGCCCTCGAAGGAGAAAGCTCGCCTCCATTGAAGAACTCACGGCGGACCAGATCGGAGAAGATGAGCTTGTATTCCGGGTTGCTCATGAGGCGGTGTTGGAACCCTGTGGGTTTGCCTCCATTGTTACGCCCGGTCGCGTCATCATTTTCGCCCTTGAGGACGTGCTCGGCATCCCAGGAATGAAAGTGCCACTTGGCCCCACGGAGACGGCGATTGAAACTGGCATACCAATTGTGGTGATCCCAGTCGGTATTACCGCAGAAGTAATTCACGAGCATGTATCTGGCGAAATCCTCTAGGTCGAGGAAACTGGCTACCCGCTGAAAATTACCCTGATTGGCGAGGTTTGCATTGAGGAGGTTGATGAGCCGGTTGTAGTTCGAACTCGAGCCGCTGATCACGGTAGTGCCGGAGTGCTTGACCACATCATAGTCTTCACTGTTCCCACCAAAATAGGCAGCAGCAAAGTTGTCATCCGGGCGTTCGTGGACGGTGTGCATTCCCCAGTAGATCCCGGCTACGTAGACATGCATATGGCGGCCGTGGGGCGCTTTTCCGCCAAGGGCATTCTGGAGATCAGCGACGAATTGATCGCGGACATACTGGCCGAGCACTCGCTGGCCGTGACTGGGGTGGTTCCAGACGTTGTTGAGGCGCCCGTCAATCACCAGAGTGTCGAAGCGGTCGGTTGCCTCGTTCCCGAAGGGAATCCAGGGCTTGTCGAAGACCTTGTGACGGAGATCTCCATTGGTGAACTTAACGCGCATGGAAAGGTGATTGCTCTTCCAGCGCCCCGTTGAGGATCCGCCCACAATCTGAACCGTGCCATCGATCTGGAAGCCTGGCTCGCTGTTTGAATCAGCAGGATCCCCATTCGGATTGATGAACTCGATCGAGCAATTACGTTCCACCCCTTCTCCTGAGATGTAGATGCCGCCCTGCCCCCACATTTCTGCGAAGGGGAGAGAGATTGACAGGGTAGGAATCTCGAGGAGGTCGTCGGCGACGCAGCGACTGGCGGGATCGCTGTGCTGGGTGACCGTCGCGTCCATGTCCCAGTCCGGTCCCGGATCGCCCCAACTAGCCCAGGGCTGACTGGGAGTGTCCTGTTGAAGGACGTCGGCTGCAAAGATATATGTCTGGGTGTCGACGTTGGTGGATTCGTGACCGTCCTTGAAGGCATATGCCCGGAGTATGGTGGTGGTGGAGATGGTGACGCTGACACTGGGAGGGGTGTGAGCATCTGGCGCGTTCACCAGCGTGCCATTGAGAGGACTGGCAGTGGGGACGGTGCTGTCGGTAGTGTAGATGATGCTTGCCCCGGGTGTAGCGGAGGTAATCACGACGGTTTGGGGGGTGTCGAAGAATCCACGATCGATGGAGAACCGGGTGTCAGCTACGAATCCCTGCAACGCATCTGAGGTATTGGCGGCGTTGGGGGTCGGGGTGTTGAAGAACCCCGATGCAAGAGGTGGGGTGTCACCGTGGAGACCGAAGGAAACATTTTCTGGCTGTGCGACATAGGGGTTGAACTGGTGAACGACTTGGACGCCACCTTGGTCGCCGGGTCTGGCAAGTGAGAGGAAACCGCCGCTTTTTTCCAAAGCAAAGCTGGTGTGAAATTCGCCTCCGGGAGTTGCGCGGTCCTTGGTAGAGGCGAAGATGACGAGGAAGCTGTTGGGAGCCATGACATGAACGGGAAAGGTCCACTTGGTGAGGTCAGCTGGGTTGTCGGAGAGATGCCACCCTGAGATTGACAGGGGTTGATCGGTGGGATTCCAGAGTTCGATCCAGTCGGAACTCTCACCATCCTCGTCAAGGAGAACGGACTGGTTCTGCGCCATGAACTCGTTGATGAGGACAGTGTCCAGGTGGTTGAAGGCGGGTGTGCTTGCGGGATCGCCGGGATCACTTCCGCTTGAGACTTCGACGCCGTCGTTGAAGCTGTCTCCGTCAGAGTCGCTGGCACTGGGGTCAGTGCCCTTGTTGAATTCCTGTAGATTGGTGAGACCGTCGGGTTCGAAATCTCCAAAGTGGTTCTGGCTGAGGTTTCCGAAGTGTAAAGTCTCCCATGCGTCCGGGAGGCCGTCGCTGTCTGAGTCGGTCGCCAGGACGCAGGGGGCGATCAGCAGGAGAATGCCTCCGAGGAGAAGAGTTCTTCTGAGCGGTTTCGAGATTGGCATGGGCGGAATGGGGATGGCCTGGTAGCTCCAGAAACCTAGGACGAGCAGCTCCCTGTAAAAAAGGAAGAAATGTGTGGCGGCCCTTACTGCAAGTAAGTCTGCCAGCGTTCGACTTCCCGTTGCACATTTTCCACCGAGGGAGAGCCGGGATTGGTGCGTGCCCGGAGGGCGGACTCCAGGCTGAACACCTCGCTGGCGTCAGAGGAAAACTCGGAGGAAACTGTGCCAAGATCGATCTGATCGAGTGGCGTTTCGCTCTTCTCGGAAGCTGCCACAGCTTTTCCGACCAGTTCGTGCGCTTCGCGGAAGGGGACCCCTTTACGCACCAGGTAATCGGCTAGATCCGTAGCGAGGAGGAGGGGATCTCCGGCGGCCTGGCGGCAGGTAGTTTCATTCACCTGCATGGCAGAGACCATCTCGGTGTTCACCTCAAGGGCAAGGGTGGTTGTCTCAATTGAATCGAAGAGGGGTTCCTTGTCCTCCTGGAGATCTCGATTGTAGGTAAGCGGGAGTCCCTTGAGAGCGGTGAGCAAGGCGACGAGGTTCCCAATCAGGCGCCCGGTTTTCCCACGGGTGATTTCGCAGACGTCCGGATTCTTCTTCTGGGGCATCAGGGATGACCCGGTGGTGTGAGCGTCGCTCAAGGTGGCGAATCCGAACTCACTGGTGCACCAGAGGATGAGGTCCTCGCTCAGACGAGAGAGGTGTGTGCCAAGCAGGGCCAGCCCGAAAAGGATTTCGGCGATGTAGTCTCGATCCGCGATGGCATCCATCGAATTGGTGGATACGCCATCGAAGCCGAGTTCCTGGGCGATGGCGTGACGGTCAAGGTTGATGGTAGACCCGGCGAGGGCCCCAGATCCGAGCGGACAAGTGTTGAGGCGCTTGCGGCAGTCGCGCAGGCGCTGTTTGTCACGCTCCAGCATCTCGACGTAGGCCAGAAGGTGGTGTCCTATGGTTACGGGTTGTCCACGTTGGAGGTGGGTGTAGCCGGGGACAACTGCAGCTGCATGTTGTCCTGCCTTTCCGAGGAGGGCTTTTTGCAGTCCGGTGGCGAGGCCGAAGAGATTGCTGANCGATGGAGCTGCGGCAGTAGAGGCGGGTGTCTGTAGCGACCTGATCATTNCGGCTGCGGGCGGTGTGCAGCTTGGCTCCCGCCGGGCCAATTTTCTGGGTGAGGGCAGCCTCGATATTCATGTGGATATCCTCAAGTTCCATGGAAAACTCGAAGTCTCCGCTCTCGATCTCCTGCTCAATTTCCCTCAGTCCGTTTTCGATCTGGGCAAATTCATCTTTGCTGAGGAGGCCGGCATTAAGCTGGGCCCGGGCATGCGCTATTGATCCCGCAATATCGTGAGGATACAGACGCCAGTCGTAGGAGATGGATTCTCCGTAGCGTTGTACCAAATCAGCAGTTTGCTGAGTGAAGCGGCCCTTCCACATGTGCAAAGTTTCAAGTTTCAGGTTTCAAGTTGCAAGCCTCGCCGTGAGGATTACCGCAAATCGACTTGGATTAGTGAAAGATCTCACTGGAGAGGTGCGGCNGGGAAAGAGGGGGGAACTTGTTAGATATCGATGAAATCAGTATCCTCGGTGGGTCGTTTGGTTGGTCCTCGATATGTGGGAGGATGGCCTATGATCTGGATCCGGCCCTTGAGATAGGTGACAAGCCGGTTGCGAATTGCCTTCCGTGTCGTGGGAAACAGAAGGAGAAATCCTGCCGCGTCAGTGAGGAAGCCTGGAGTGAGAAGGACCGCCCCGGCTATTACGACGAGAAGGCCGTCGAGGGCCTCCCGGTGGGGTAGCGCTCCACGGGCCATTGCTTCTCTGAAGCTTGAGAGCGCCCTTGCTCCCTGTGATTTTGTCAGCGCGGCCCCGATGATGGCGGTCAGCAGAATGATGCCGAGGGTTGCGGGTAATCCGATCTTCGATCCAATCCTGAGGAAGAGGAACAATTCCGTAACCGGAACGATGATGAAAAGGAGCAGGAGCTTGAAGCGCATTGGTCTTTGTGAGGAGTATCATTCCTGCCTGAAGACCCTGAGGCAGCAGGCTCTGAAATCAAAGAGGTTCCAGATTTGATAGCAGGAGGACCACAGTCATGGAAGTTCGATGATGGCCTTGACCGTTCCTCGGCTGGTATCGGTGAATGCGGCGAATTGATCGGGGACGTCGTCGAAGGCCAGACGATCGGTAATCCAGATATCGGTGTCGATCTGGCCATCGGCAATAAGGCTGATGATCTTTCCAAAATCGGCAGGCAGCGCGTTACGGCTTGCAAGGAGGGTGAGTTCCCGGCGGTGAAACACAGGGGCATGAGGAAACGAAAGGGCTTCGGTTGTGATGCCGACGTAAATCACCCGGCCGGTGAAGGCAGCGTATTCGAAGCAGGTTGACATCGATTTGACGCTGCCCGTGGCGTCAATGACGATATCGGCCAGTTCTCCATCGGTGATCTTCTCGAGGTCGTTGAGATGGGAACCTTCCTGGTTGACGAGAACCGTATGTTCAATCCCAAGTTTATCGCGGCAGAATTGCAGGCGGCTCTCCACCATGTCCATCACGATGATCCTGATATCGCGAAGGCGGAGGAATTCCAGAGCCGCCAGACCGATGGGGCCCGCTCCGATGACGAGGACGGTTTCTCCTGCCTGCGGATTGGCCCGGACCACGGAGTGATACCCGATAGCAAGGGTCTCGACCAGGGCGAGTTGGTCGTAGGAAAGATTGTTGCCGGGGTGGAGTTTGCGGGCAGGACAGATCCAGGTCGGGCGCAGGCCCCCGTCGGTGTGAACGCCAAGAACCTGAACGCCGGGGCAGCAGTTGCTGTGGCCTTTCCTGCTGGTAGAGGTGGAGGGGTCGTTGACGTAGGGTTCGAGGGAGCATCGATCTCCAACCTGAAGGTGATCGACACCCTCACCCACGGCTACAATTTCCAAGCCCAGCTCATGTCCGGGAATCCGGGGATAGGAGAAGAAGGGCATCTTGCCCAGATAGCCGGAAAGGTCGGTTCCGCAGATACCCATACGGTGAGTGCGGACCAATGCCTCTCCCGGGCCAGGAGCCGGAGGGTCGGGGAGATCGATCATCGTGATGACCTCTGGTTGGGTGAATTCAATTGCTTTCATGGCATTTGATCAGTTCGGTCAGGACGGGGAGCTGTGGCTTTCGCATGTTTTGGATCCTGCTCGATCGGGGGCGGGGATTACACGGACTCGATAATTACGTTTCCATATGCAGTGGGATCACCAGTCCGAATGAGACCGATGGCATCGGGAACCCGTGTCTTGAAATCAAGGTGTGGTTCGCGGGTGACTTCAGCTTCCGGAAAGGAGGAAAAGCACTCATCGAATGCGCTGATGGTTTCCGGCGGATTTGTGTTGAGGAATTCCTCAGCCTGCCAGATATGGCCGACCTTGAAATTGGGCTGGAGAAGCTTCAGGACATCAAGGACGTTGGGGATCCCGCGAGTAAGGGCGAGATCCACGGTTTCTATTTCCCTCCAGTAGGGGAAGGCCCAGTCGCAGATGACGAGGGTGTTGGTGTGACGAATACGGGCAATGAGGTCGAGGACGTGCGGATTGAGAATACCTTCCTGGAGCATAAACTTGGTAGTGGTTGGGAGGTGGTGTGACACCTTTCGCTGGGAGAGTCCAAGTATTTTTCCCGTCCTCAGGAACCCTCCGGGGAGAATTAAAAAGCCTTCCGTGCCTGGGCAGGGAAGGCTTGCAGAATTTTTCAGGATACCGTGATTCCCTAGACGTCTTTCCAACTACGCTCTGCGGCAGAGGCCAGGACGGCATCACAGACCTTGGCGGTTTCAAGGGCATCGCGGAAGGTTGGATTACAGGGCTCCCCACTGCTCAGGGAAGACAGGAAGTCTGCCACCTGATGCACGAAGGTGTGCTCGTAACCGATACAGAGCCCGGGAACCCACCACTTGTCGAGATAAGGGTGGTCACCGTCACTGATGTGAATGCTGCGCCAGCCGCGGACCGTGCCCTCGTCGGCGTGGTCGAAATACTCAAGCCGGTTAAGGTCGTGGAGATCCCAGCGGATGGAGGCATTTTCACCGTTGATCTCGAGGGTGTAGAGCGCCTTGTGGCCCCGCGCATAACGGGTCGACTCGAAGAGCCCGAGGGATCCGTTGGCAAAGTGGCAGTGGAAGAGGCAGGCATCGTCGATGGTAACGGCCTGCTTTTCACCGGTAGCGGTGTGCACCCGCTCCTTGATGAAGGTTTCGGTCACCGCGGAGACATCGCTGATGTTGCCATTAAGCCAGATCGCGGTATCGATGCAGTGGGCGAGGAGGTCGCCAGTGACTCCGGATCCGGCCGCGGCAGCGTCAAGGCGCCAGAGCCCCTCTCCTCCCTGTGGAAGTTCCTCACTGATGGTCCAGTCCTGCAGGAAGTTGGCGCGGTAGTGGAAGATCTTACCCAGTTTCCCGGAATCGATGATCTGTTTGGCGAGGGTAACTGCCGGGATCCGGCGGTAGTTGTACCAAACGGTGTTGGCAACTCCGGCTTTCTCTACGGCCTCCACCATGGGAGTGCTTTCCTCAGTTGTACGGGCGAGAGGTTTCTCGCACAGGACCATCTTACCAGCTTCCNCCGCTGCGATTGCGATGGGAGCGTGGGTGTCATTGGGAGTGCAGATGTCAATCGCGTCGATGTCATCGCGGGAGATCAGGGCCTGCCAGTCGGTTTCCACGGACTCGTAGCCCCATTGGGAGGCAAAGGCATTGGCGCGTTCCTCGTTACGGGCGCAGATGGCCTTCAGGACGGGTCGGTATTCGACGTCGGGAAAGAAGTCGTTAACCCGCTTGTATCCGTTGCTGTGGGTTCGGCCCATGAAGCCGTAGCCTACAAGACCGATGTTGAGTGGTTTTTTTTCGCTCATGATGAAGTGTTTTGTAAGAGAGAATTAGTCCCAGTTGCTGCCATGGGCATCGCGGACCTTGATCATGGCATCGAGGATCGTGTTCCAGGTCGCGGGGTCTTCCAGAGTAGCATTGGGGAACATGCATCCGTCCCAGCAGAGGTGCTGAATTCCGCGGTCGGGGGCATCCTTGAGCCAGTAGCCGGCTGCCTTGGTGATATCGAGTTTTCCGTTTGGATCATCGGCAGGGCAGTGTTTTCCGGTCTTGTCGTGGGAGCCGGCGCCATGAACGGTTCCGTCGTTCTGGGCGACGTGAAAGTCAATCGTCCAAGGACGAAGCTTGTCGACCATCTCCTCGTAAGCGGTCCAGAACTCATCGTCATTGTAACCTTCCTGGAGGAGCGCGTGCTCGGGAGCATTGTATCCCATGAGGTAGAGGTATGTGTGGGCCATGTCGGCCTGGAACCCGAGCGTTTCGGGCATGCCTACTTCTTCAAGAAGGTCGAGCATGTCCTTCCAGGAGTGCATCCCGGCCCAGCAGATTTCACCTTCAGCGGCAAGACGCTCACCATGATCTGCCGCAATCTTCGCAGCATCGCGGAAGGTGCTGGCGATACGTTTGGTGTTTGTGACGGGGTCCTTCCGCCATTCCTCCACGCCAAATTCTGCCGAGTCAATGCGGATGACGCCGGACTTGCGGACGCCATGTTCGTTGAAGACACCGGCGATCCGGCAACCGACCTTCACGGCCTCAAGGAACTTGCTGGTTGCTTCCTCGTCGCCCATGGCAGAGTCGCCGACGGTTCCGGGCCAGACCGGGGCCACCAGCGAGCCGACGTCGAACCCATAGGAAGCGATTTTGTCTGCAATTTCCCTGATTTGGTCATCGGTTGAGGCGGGGTCGGTATGCGGATGAAAAAGAAAGTAGTCGATGCCATCGTATTTCTGCCCGTTGACCTCTGCTGCTGCAGTGAGTTCGAGCATGCGCTCGAGCGAGATGGGTGGTTCCTGGCCTTCCTCGTCGCCCTTGCCGACGAGTCCGGGCCACATGGCGTTGTGCAATGCTGGTTTGCTGGGCATGATTAAGAGATGTGTGATGTTAAGGACAGTGTCGATCGCGCGATGCCGATCATAATCTGCCGGGAGGGAAACTAGAGGGAGAAGGGTAGCCCGGGGAAGGGAAAAAGTTGCTCTTACTCCTCGCCGGGTGAGGCGTCCTCCTCCTCGAGGAGTTCCTCGAGCATGTTAAGGTCCTGGTCCTGTTCACTGACGTGATGCAGTTTCTGCCTGGCGCGGTGATGCATGATCACCGCCCCCAGATAAGCCAGGAAGGCCAGAGCCCCGAGGATGAGGCCAGCCTTTCCCACCCAGAGGGTCTGTTGGATCATCTGATTCCAGGCCTCCTCCGAAAGGGTGTGGTCGTCGGCCAGATGAACACTCTGCTTCAGGCGGCCCAGAGCGGCTCCCATTCCAAGGAGCACGGAGAGCGCCAGAAGAAATCCGCAGGACCATTGCGCGATGAGCCAGCGCCGCTTGGCCCTGCGCAGTTGCTGGATGGTGGACACGAAACCGGCCTGGTTGATCGTCGCAGGTGATCCCGATCCTAACAGGGTTCAGCTTAACTCTGCTTGTGGGCACCCATTTCGGGAGCATCCGGCTGGGCGTCAGGCCCGAAGTAGCGGAGGCAGACGAGGGGTTCGGTGTCGGAGGTGTTCTCAAAGGTTACCCCTTCTCTGGCAGCTCCCTCGGTGGCAAAGAACTCGTCCTGGGACAGTTCATTGAAGCGCAGGAGTTTCGGGCAGTTCAGGCGCAGTTTGTTGGCATTGCCCTCTCCCTGGACCACGATCAGTCCGTAAGCTCCTCCATCGCGGATGGTGCATTTCTGTCCGGGATCGACTGTGAGCTCCTTGGCGGTGAAGAGTTGTTCGCCATCCACTTTTCCGTAGACGATCCACTTGTCATGATAGCCTTCCCCCTGCTCGGAGGTTACAGGTTCGAGGTAGTGGTTGTCCTTGAAATGCGGGTCGACATTCTTTTCCCAGTCGAGCTGGTCGATGATGAAGTCGATGTCCTCGTGCTTGTCCTCTGGCATGTCCTTGACGAGGAGAGACCATGGCACTTCGCGGCCCTCCACCAGGTTCTGATACATACCGAAGACATCCGAACCCCATTGCGGTTCGTAGGTGCAGAGGGAGCCGGGTGCATGAAGGACGCACGGGTCAATGAGCCATCCGGTTCCCGGTTGCAGCTTGTATGCCTTTGAGAGTTCCAGAATCTTGTTGTCGCCCTTGTGCCAGTTGGCGATGCAATCGTAGACCTGCTGCCGGGTTGTGCCGGGCTCGAAACCCATGAAGGTATAGGGGAAATTATTGCCGACATTGTTGTGCTGGGGAGGGAAGTAATAGCTTTCGGGTTTGCCCTCCTGCCCGACGAGAGCGGCCTGCTCGGCATTCTGGTGCATGTGGTGGGGGATCGGTCCCATGTTATCGAAGAACTTGGAATAGACCGGCCACTTGCTGTATTTGTCCCAGATGCCAGAGCCAATGAGGTCTGCCCCGCATTCGGCGACCGCGTCGCGCAGGGTGAAGCGCTCCTGGCCTACTACTACGTAGGAAAGTCCCTCATCATGGACGCGGCCCTCGTTGGCGCATTCAGTAGTTGAGGCAAACCAGCGTTCGTCAATCCCCCCCCGGCTCAGGCCGTAGGCGTAGGTGTCGTCGGGGTGAAGCTTGATCCGCAGGCCGGGTTGGAGAAAAGAGCGAGGAACCCAGGTGGGAGCGAGGCGGAGGAGACCTCCGGTATCCTCAAGATGGCCGTCGACGAGGCTGCGGATATTACCGGTGGCTGTGGTGAGATCTTCGGTTATACGGGGATGGCTCATGATATCAGGGTATCGGGGTCAGGGAGAATGATGGGCGGATTGCGGGTGTTGGGGTAATAGAGTTTATTGCGGGGGAGAGTGAAGGGGAGGGCGGTGTCGGATGCACGGTTTTTCGATCAGAAGTGGGTTTCTGACGGGTCTCATGGGGTGACCCGGACTGGCAGGCTTTTTAATTGCCCGGAGGAAGCATGGTCAGGCAGCATCCGAGACGAATTCCCAGTCCAAAGCCATCTCAAGGGTCACCCCGGTGTCCGAGGTGATGGCAACTTTTCCCGGCCCGCAGGGACTGATGGAGTCAACTGCCCCAAAGCCGGCAGGGACGGCGCTGACTGCCTGGATAATAGGCAGGGAGACCTCCTCATCCGGTGAAAATAACCGGGTGGTTGGAATGTCTTCTGCCTCAAGTTTGTTTTTGCGTGAACTGGTAACATTATCGGCAAAGTACGAACAGACCTCCTCCAGGCCAAGCCGTGCGAGGTGTCGACCGTCCCATGGGGAGCTACGGCGTCCACCATTGGAAATCCAGAACAGGGTAGCCGGAAATTGAGCAGGGTTCTTGAGGGAAAACCAGACACAGCCATCGAGCACGGCTGCCGTCCAGGCAAATGGCTGCGAGTTGCTGGCCTTTTCGTTGACGAGCATGATGAGATCTTCAAACCCCTCCCGCAGCGGGTAACGCGTCAGGTCAGTTGTCCCAGTTGCAGTGGCTTGGTCCGGGGACCGGGGAGGATCGGAGGTAAGGGGCACATTCCTCAGGTTGCTGAAAGTTGCCCCGGGGACAAGAGCTTGGTATTCATCAGCGGCTGGGTCGGAAAAAAGTCCCGGGTTCACGGAGCCCCATCGGAAAGGGGAGGTCGTGACGCGGCCGGTGCCTTCCGGAATACCGGAGAAATCCAGAATAGGATGGTTCCCGTAACTGAAACTTCCCTCCAACCCAGAGATGCGATGTTCAGAATAGACGGCGGCATGGCCGGGTTTCAGCAGGAGAATCTTTTCGACCCGGCCGCCTACATCACTGGGTTCAATGGCGAGGTGAAGAAGGTTGTCGTCCTGCCTCAGGAGGGACCATTCGGCATTGGCAGTGTCGCCGTGGGGATCCCCATCATCCTGGGGGCCGAAGGGCAGGCAGAAGAAATCTCCCCGCAGATACTTCAGTAGGTTTGGGAGGCCCTCATCCACTTCATCGGGTTTCCAGGGGGCAAGAGCATATGGAGAGAATTCCGAGCCTCCCGAACGGAAGATGACAGGGGCAAGCATCCCCCCGGTTTGCGTGACCGAGAGTTCAACACAGTCGGATTTCAGGTGAAAGGAGGGTGCGCCGTGGCAGGGATTCATGATTGTACGTTCATCCGCTAGCAGGACCCGGCACTCGCGTCAAAGAATGGAGAGAATTCGGGCACAGGTTTTCACGGAGGTTGCTCTGTTTCACGGGAGTAAGGTGAACCTGGCTTGATTGAACGGGAAGCCGTATCGATACCCAGATGACCCCTGATATCAGCGCCTCTTTCCTGGGAAGCGTTTGCCCTGAAGTCGGGCATCAAGCAGGTTGGGGCACTGTCCCGAGGAACGGATTTCATCGCAGCAGGCCTCGATGCGAAGAGACTGCTTTACCGGTTGGAAACCAAGTCGCCGGGTAACACAGTCGTTGAGAACCTCAAGGTGGTCGTCCTCAAACTCGATAACCTTGCCGCAGTCGACACAGACCAGGTGATTGTGGGCAGGTTTTTCGAGGAAGTTCGGATCATAAGTGGTCTGGCCATCACCCAGGTCAATTTCCTCGAGGAGTCCGGCCTCGGAGAGAAGGGAGAGGGTTCTGTAGAGGGTTGCCCGGGATGTGCGGGCATCGGTGCCTCTCAACTTCTCCCAAAGATCATCAGCGGTAAAGTGCTCATCGCTCGCAAAAATGACGTCGACGATGGCATCCCTCTGAGGGGTATGCCGGAGGCCTTTTGCCTTGATGAACGTGTTGAGGCGTTCGCGGATCTCCAACGTCATGATCCCAGTATGCCACTAAAGACGTTCAGGTGAATCCGATTATTGAGTTTTGTGGGGAAACGGGTTCTTGCTGCAGAGGAAGGATCATGCTGCTCTGGAACCGTGCGCTGGCTGGTGATTCCTGCTTTTCTTGGGTTGATCTCGTGTTCAGCTTCCCGCAATTCGCTGGAGGTTCGGCAATATCATCTCCGGTCTCTGGAACTGGAGCGGGATATGAATGCTCCGCGGGCCGAGCAGTTGAATCGTTTTCATGGTGCAGTTACGGATGAGGAACGTCGGAACCGGCTGGGACATTACTATACTGTTGAGTGGCAGGGTCCTGAGGATCATGAGGGCAAACCCGTCCGACTTGTATTTCGGTATCGGCAGGCGAAGGCAGGGAGTGAGATTCGTCAACTTGTGAGGTCCTTTCCGCCGGGCATGAAGGGGAAGTCCGAGCTGCGGATCACGGGCCCTGCTTATCTGAATTCAGGACGAGTTCTTGCATGGCACCTCAGCTATTATCGTGGTGAGCATCTGGTGGAGACAAGGCAGTCATATTTATGGGAGTGATCATGTTGCGTGATTGACGAATTGCCGGAGTTGTGCTAGGCTTCCCAGTTGAACCCCCTGCCCATTTCTCTTGATAAATCACGACGTGCTGGATGTCGGTAACACCGACGGATTTGTCTGGGTCCGCCTCAATGGAAAGGGTTCGTTTTCGACCAGCCCCCAATTGAAGGGATTCATTGAGCGGAGCATGGAATGCGGGGAGAAGAGGTTTGTGATCGATCTGGGAGATTGCCCTGCGATGGATTCCACCTTCATGGGCACTCTTGCAGGCCTGGCCATGCGTCTTTCGAGGACAGAAGGGGGGCAGATGCATTTGAACGGAGTGTGTGATCGTAACCGCCAGTCCCTGCAGGATCTCGGGCTGGAGGATTTACTGGAAATTGATCCGGTGGATAGCGAGTGGCGGGGCCATGTGGAAAATGTGCGTGAAACTCTGGAACCTCTTTCGGGAGAAGATCCGAACAATCCGGACGCAGATCATCTTCTGGAGGCTCATCGTACTCTTTGTGAGGCCCGGAAGGAGAATGCGGAGAAATTTTCTACGGTGCTCGATGTTCTGGAAAAGCGGGCTGTAGGCGAATAGGGGCTCCTGAGGAGGGGGGTGAAGCATGCTCAGGGTTGACCATGGGGAGGTGCAGGGTATTGGTTTTCCCATGCAGCACGACTCCTCCAGTGAGGCAGAAAGCGAAGAGCAGGTCCCGATTTCAGATTCGGTGGAATCTGAATTGGTGGGTTCGGATGATTCAGGCGAGATGAGTGATGGAGGAGAAGAGTCTCCCGATGAAGAGGAGCCCCAGGCAGAGCCTACGCCGGAGGAGCAGATCGCGGACTGGCGTGAGCGAGCCATCCGGGCTGCGGCGGATCTTGAAAATTTTCGCAAGCGGATGGAACGGGAAAAGCGTGAGGCGCGGCGCTATGCCAATCAGGCTCTTCTTGAAGAACTCCTGCCTGTGCTCGACAATTTCCAGATGGGTTTGCAGGCCGCATCAGCAGATGCGGAGTCCATGATCTATCGCGGGATGGAAATGGTGAAGAAGCAACTCGATGAGTTCCTGTCCAGGCAGGGGGTTGAGGAGATTCCGGCTGAGGGTATTGTTTTTGATCCTGCTGTTCACGAAGCTGTTTCTCAGGAAGAGTGTGGGGATGTGGAGGAGGGTATGATCCTGAGAGTGGTTCGTGGTGGCTATCGGATGAGTGAGAGGTTGCTGCGTCCGGCCAATGTTGTTGTCGCCAAGATGCCTGAAATAGAGGAAGCGGAAGAGGAACTTAAGGAGGACGGGTAAATGGCATCAACGCGCGACTATTACGAGGTGCTGGGCGTTTCGAAGGACGCCGACGCCTCGGAAATCAAGAAATCCTATCGCAAGCTCGCGATGAAATTTCATCCGGACCAGAACCCGGATGATCCGGGTGCGGAAGAGAAATTCAAGGAGCTGGGAGAGGCGTACGAGGTCCTTGGTGATGAGGAGAAGCGCGCGGCATATGACCGCTACGGGCATGCCGCCTTTTCATCAGGGGGCGGGGGAGCTGGATTTGGAGGGGGAGGATTCAATGACCCGATGGATATTTTCTCTCAGGTTTTTGGAGGGGGATTTGGTGACATCTTCGGAGGCGGACGGAGACGAACAAGGGATGGTCGTAGCAGGGGAAGTGATCTTCGCTACAATCTTGAGATCACCCTTGAGGAGAGTGCAGAAGGAGTCTCGAAAGAGCTCGATCTTGAGAAATATGTTTCGTGTGAATCCTGTAAAGGGTCTGGATCGAGGGGTTCGGGAGGAACCGATGAGTGTGGGTCGTGCCGAGGACTGGGCGTCGTGGAGCAGAGGATGGAAGGGTTTGGAGGAATCTTCAGGAAACAGGTGGCCTGTCCCGAATGCGAGGGCTCCGGGCAGGTGATTGCCGACCCGTGTCCAGAGTGCCGGGGTCAGGGCCGGGTGGAAAAAGTAGCGCGGACTTCGATTCAAATCCCAGCAGGGGTGGATCATGGGACGCGTTTGCGTTCGAGTGGTAACGGAGACGCTGGTGTTCGCGGAGGGTCGTCGGGGGACCTTCATATCGTTCTGCATGTCCGCGAGCATGACGTGTTTGAGAGAAGGGGAGAGAACCTCTTCTGTGAGGTGCCGGTGTCCTTTGGAGTCGCTGCCCTCGGTGGGGAGCTTGACGTTCCTACTCTTGAGGGGGCGGCTTCGATCAAGATCCCGGCGGGAACCCAGGGGGGCACGATTTTTCGGCTTCGAGGCCGGGGAATACGGGATATCAGTAGCGGGCGTAAAGGGGACCTCAACGTGGAGGTCCGGGTGGAGGTGCCTACCCGGCTCAGTAGTGAACAGAAAGCGAAGCTTGGGTCCTTTACAGAATCGATTGGCGAGGAGAACTCCCCGATGCACGAAGGCTTTCTTGAGAAAGCGAAGCGATTTTTCAATCTCTAGAATGGCAGCGCAGAAGAGGCATTGGCCTGAAGGATACGACGATGGACAGGTTTTTTGCAGATGCAGGAGCCTGGGATGATGCCCGGGTTCTTCTTGATTCGAGGGAGAGTCACCACTGCCTCCGCGTAATGCGAAAGAGGTTGGGTGATAAAGTTGAGGTCTTTGATGGTAAGGGGCGCTGGGGCAGAGGGGTTATAACAGAGCTGAGTGATACGGAGGCCGCAATCAGGCTGGAGCAGGAGGAGAGGGAGCGGCGGCGTTTGCCTGCTATCTCACTGGCGGTGGCCCTGTCAAAGGGCAAGGTGATGGACTCGGTGGTTCAGAAGGCGGTTGAACTGGGGGTGGACAGGATCCAGCCAATGTTGACCGAACACACCGTGGTGCGGCTTGAGCAGGAAAGTCTGTCTGGAAGACAGAAGAAATGGAGGCGGATTGCCTTGGAGGCCTGCAAGCAATGCGGGCAGAATTTCGTGCCGGAGGTCCGGTCGGTAGTGTCTTTCGAGGAGGTGGTGAGAGAGAATGACGACCGTGCTGGATTGCTGGCCTCCCTGCATCAGGGAGCGCTACCTCTGAAGGATGCTCTTCGGAAAATACCTGTGGGATTGGAGGGAATCGGTCTGCTAATTGGACCGGAGGGTGATTTTTCGGTTTCAGAGAGGGAGCTGGCGGTAGATGGGGGATTTCACCCGGTAAGTCTTGGACCGCTTGTCCTGCGGGTGGAGACGGCCGTGACCTTCGGGCTCAGCGTGCTGGTGCATGAGTTGCGGTAAGAACCGGCGTGCTCCAAAAGCTTGCGAATTTCCCCAGGAACCCCGACACTGCATCAACGTGCTCAAGCGCCTTCGGCCCTACACACGCTACCTCCGACCGGTGCGCTGGCAATTTGTCGGAGCGTTGCTTGCGGGACTGGTATACGGATTGGCCAGTGGGGCGGGGATTCCACTGATTATCAAGGAAGTCCTGCCGAGGATCTGGGTGGAAGGTCCTCAACCTGTTCCCTTCTCTGATCTTCTGGTTATTGGAGGGATCATGATCGGAGGAATGGGAATTCGATGTGCCTCAGAGTTCGCCAACATGTATGGCATGGCTTACTGTGGGCAGCGTGTGCTCGAGGGCCTGAGGACCGACACCTTTTCCCATCTCCAGAAGCTCTCACTTTCGTTTTATGAGAAACGTCGTAGCGGAGATACCGTAAGCAGGCTCATTACGGACACGGAAGTGCTGAGGGCCGGGATCATCACGGTTACGAACGATATCATCAAGCAGCCCTTTACGCTGATGGGTGCAGCGGGTGTGATCGTTTACCTTTCCATTCAAAACAGTCAGTTCATCTTCATCCTGGCGTTCCTCATGAGCGCACCCGCTTGTGTGTTTCCCATCCGCTGGCTGGCAGGGCGTCTTAAGAATCGGGCAAAAAAGCTTCAGGCCCAGGTTGGCGATGTTTCCGCCTACGTGACTGAAAGTATTCAGGCTCCAAGGGAAATCCGGGCCTTTAACCTGCAGGACAGGCAGGTTAAAGGGATGAGAGAGCGCATACGAGAGTTGATGAAGTGGCAGCTCAAGGTGCTCAAATACGAGCGTTCCGTTGCTCCCTTGGTTGAGTTCGTGGCAACCATCAGCATAGCGATCGTCATTCTTTATGCGGGACGGAATTCAGTTGGAATCGAGGACCTGATCCCGTTGCTGGGAGCCCTCTATTTCTGCTACGAGCCGGTGAAGCGACTGGGCAAGATCACAGCCCACCTTAAGAGCATGGAGGCGTCTCTCGACCGGTTGGAAGCGATCTCCGGGGCGGAGCCTGAGGTTGTCGATCCCGAGGTGCCGGCTGAGTTGGGAGCAGTGCAGGGCGGCATTGCCTTCAATGATGTTTCCTTCGCGTATGACGAGGAGGCTGTCCTAAGCCAGTTAAGCGTCAAGGTGGAGCCTGGAGAAGTAGTGGGAATCGTGGGCCCAAGCGGAGCAGGCAAAACGACTTTCATTAACCTGATCCTGCGTTTCTATGACCCCACGGAGGGAGCGGTTCTGCTCGACGGGAATGATCTTCGGCTCCTTCGCCAGAAGGACCTGCGTGAAGCGATCTCCTTTGTTCCGCAGGAGCCTCTTCTCTTCAACGCCACTGTCAGGGAAAACATCCTGATTGGGCGCTCCGATGCCTCGGATGATGAGGTCCAAGAGGCCGCACGCCGGGCAAGGGCTCATGACTTCATCAGCTCGATGGAAAATGGATATGAGACCATAATAGGGGAGAAGGGCATGCGCCTTTCCGGCGGCCAGAGACAGCGCCTTGCACTTGCTCGTGGCTTTTTGAGAAGGGCCCCGATCCTGGTGCTTGATGAGGCGGCTTCAGCCCTTGATTCCGAGAATGAAGCATTGGTGCAGCAGGCGATCGTGGAGCTGGCGCGGAATAAGACAGTCTTCATTATTGCTCACCGGTTCAGTACCCTGAGTGTCGTGAATCGCATTCTCGTTCTGGAAGACGGGAAGGTGGTCGGGGATGGAAGCAGTGAAGAACTGGAGAAAAGCTGTGCGCTCTACCGTGAGCTCCGGCAACGCCAGAAGTTCGCATAGGTTTTCTCTGCATCAGGCCGGAAGCTCTCAGGTCCGGTTGAAGGCGCTGCTCTCTCTGCTAATGAGGCACTCAATGGCGATTTGATCAGATGTAGGACAACTGCAACGGAGGATCGTGCATTCCGAGTGACCTGGCTACCTCGAGCCAGCGCTGCTCCGGGGTAAGGCCCTGTTCGGTCGTGATGATGTTCCAGTTCTTTCTGGATTGTGAGGAACCGGGCAGGCTGTAGACGGGGCCCTCGTAAAGGTCCGCCAGATCGCGGGCAGAGCGCTCATCATCGGTCAGGGCAATTGCCATCGACAGGGTGGGGGGGAGATTGCAGTCCTCGACGGGATGAAAGGTGTGGGCGATTCCAGTCTGACGAACTTCGGCCCTGAGGCTTTCCCGGGCGAGCAGGTGGAGGTCGAAGTCAGGACGGGATTCTACCAGGGAGTTCAGGGCCGTGATCGTCTGAGTGAATTCCTGCGGTTTGTCGGGGACGCGAACGAGAACTGAAAATGGGTAGAGGTCCTTTCCGCGGTCTTTCTTGAGGCGGAGGGGGCCTTTCTTTCCGCTTATTTCCAGAGGGCGCCTTTTATTTGTGCGCCAGAGGTCCTGCATCCAGAAAACGTCGACAAATGACCGACTGGTCATTTCCTCGAGAAAGGACGCAATATGTGCAGTGGTGACTTCCTCATTTCTTGAGCGCGAAAGCTCATGGAAAGCCACCTCCCATCTTCCGGGAGAGATGGTTTTCATGGAGACCCCAACGATGGGCGCTCCGGTATGTTTATGCATGAAGGCTGGCAGGGGAGACATGGACATGAGGCGGCCGAAGAAGGGGACAATGGTTCCGGGAGGTCCGGCCCTCTGGTCAGCAAGGATCCCCAGAACGCCTCCATTTCGCAGGAACTTCATGGGCGCGCTGTAGGAAGTGAATTTGGAAAACAACTTCATTCCGTGGTGAGACCGTCTCTTCCGGATGAGGGGATCGAGATAGATATTGTTGAGCGGTCGGTAGATACCAGCGACGTTGAGTTCGGGATGAAATGCTCCCAGTCCCTGGGTGAGCAATTCAAAATTACCCATGTGCGGAGAGATGAGGATCACGCCTTTCTCTTCCCGGAGAGCACTTATAAGGATTTCATCTCCCGTTGTGGTAATACAGTCCCGGACGAGGTCGGAAGACAACTGGGAGCCCTTCAGGGCTGTGAGGAGATTGGCTGCGGTGTGGCGGAAGACTTCCCGGGTCAGGGCGGAGAGTTCCTTCTCGCCGGTTGCGGGTCCCAGGGCGGAGCGGAGATTGTTCCGCACAATGGGCCAGCGGGACCGGAAGAGATGAGCGCAGCCCGAAAGTGCGGCTCCTGTACGCCAGAGAGATGCCATGGAGAGCAGGCCAACAAGGCGCTCGACCACGAAGAAGGCGGAATACTCAAGTGCCCACTGAAGTTTCTTGAGCGGGCCTCTTTTATTCGAGCCCCTCATGGGTCAGTGGACATCCGGTAGCGGCGCCGAATGAGGGGCAGGCAGTAGCCGATTGTACCTAGGAGAATGAAATAGCAGGCCAGAAGCTCGAGATAGCCACGACACGTCGGGGGGATGTCCGGATTGTATCCTGAACCCAGGGAAGCCTGCCAGAATGCCTTCGACCCGAAAACCCGGGAAAAGGCGTAGTTCAGGATGAGCGCCGCCAGGACAAACCCGGATGCCGGATGCCGGGAAGCAAATCCAATAAAGTGCAAGGTTTGCCTTCTTCTCCGGAAGAGGGTCAGTCCTGTCCAGCAAAGAAGGGGAACCATCAGATATTCATGTTTCAGCGGATGGATATTGTCATCGATGGCTCCTCCGATTTCGGCCATCAGGAAGGCGATTGTCAGCAGGCCAAGTGAGCGATAGACCGCACGGAAAGACCCCGCATGGGGGGCGGTGGCAAACATCAGCGCAGCAGAGAAGGCAAGTAGTGCGGACTGGAGGGTTTCGACGACGCCGTCCTCCATGGGAATGCTCTTCTTATCAGGGAGCCAGGCAGGAAAGAGAATGAGAACCGCCCCGAAGCCCATGGCGAAAGCAATCAGGATGGTGCGCAGCCAGGGAGGAAGGGAAGAGGAGCGCTTGGGCACGGGGAACTCAGAGGATTGAGGAACAGTAGAGGATTGAGCGAGTCGATGACAAGCCCGCCGAGTCTGCAGGATGCAGTCTTATCCGGAGAGGCTTGTGATGCGGGGAGATGCCCTGCTGGCAGCCAGGGCGATCTATCTACAGGGGAGAATGATTTTGACCTGGGCTGAGGGACCTACCCTTGCACGTCAAAGCAGAAGACAAGGTCCTGGTCCCGGAGATAGAGCTTGCCATTGACCACCACCGGATGGGTCCAGACCTTGCCTCCATTTCCGTCACGCAGCTTGGTTTTGCTGGGCATGGGAAAGCGGCCGAGTTCCTCGAATCCGTCAGGAGAGGCCTTGGCGAGGAAGCAGGATCCCTCGGATTCATCGATGCATACCAGCATGCCATCAACGTAGTGGACCGCGCCCTTGCTCTTGCCCTCGCCACGCTCATTCCAGACCTGCTCCCCGGTCTTGAAGTCCTGGCAGACCAGGCCCGGCCCATCTGAAAATCCATAGAGATGATCACCTACCTTGATTACGCCCCCGTGATGATTTTTCATCACCTTGTTACTCCAGACATCCTTGGCCTCTCCACCAGTGATATCCACCAGCTTGGATCCGACCCCGTAGCCCGAGCTGATATAGACGTGGCCATCGGAATAGATCGGGGTGGGAATGACAGCGGTCCGGCCAGGCCACTTTGAAGTCCAGAGGACATCTCCGGTCTCAGCATCCACGCCCGCCAGTGTTTTCATGAAGAGCTGGATATACTGCCGCTTACCTTTAACATCCGCCACGATTACAGAGGAATACTGGGCTCCATCCTTGAGGTCCTTGCTCTGCCAGATGGCCTTTCCGGTCTTCTTGTCGAGTGCCACAATGGCACCTTGGGCTCCCCCCGGAGTGACGATCAGCTTGTTTCCATCGATGAGTGGGGATTCCGAATAACCCCAGCCTGGGATGCCCCCGCCGAAGTCTTCGACGAGGCTCAGGGCCCACTTCTTTTCTCCCTTATCGGCAGTTACGCAGATGAGATCCCCATTGGCGTTCATGGCGTAGACGAGGCCATCATCCACGGTGGGTGCTCCACGAGTGCCGGCACCCCAGCCCGTATTGTATCCTTTCTCGGGGTCGATCCCGATGATGGTGGACCAGACCTCCTCGCCGCTGCCGGCATCCAGGCAGATAATCTCGGCCTTTCCTTTCCGGCTGCCCGTATAGTAGAGGCGATTTCCGACTACGGATGGTGAACTATAGCCTTTCCCGCAATCTTCAAAGGCCCACACGAGTTTGGGGCCTCCATCGGGCCATTTGGCAAGGATTCCCTTGTCGGGGGAGTGTCCGTTGCGTTCGGCACCGCGCCAGCTGGGCCAGTCGTTGGCCAGTGCGCCTCCGCTTTTGGCCGCTCCCTTGGCGAAGGCAATATCTTCAGCGGTGAGCCTTGAGAGAGGAAGGCTCACAACCGTGCCGTTGGATCGGCGGACCTTCACCGAATCCTTGGTGAGTTCCACGAACTCGGCGGTGAGGGTCCGGCCCGAGGACGCGTCTTTCCAGACCCGGGGACTGGCCGGGGCGGGAGATGCGGAGAGCAGGCCGATGGCTGCGAATGTTGCAATGGACTTGGTATTCATGACGGTGAAATGATGTCGATGGATTCGGAAGCTGGGCATGAGGCTGAACATAATTATACAGCTGCTCAAACCCCAATTACACAGGCAATCGCGAAATCTTGCTCTTTTCCACGTTAATGCCCCTCTGGTCGGATTCCATCGAGCATTTCACTTGCCGATAACTTGGATCGAATGGATGGAGGCGGGTTTCCGAAGGTTTCGCGCCACGCGGTTGCCCGGGGTAGGCGATGGATCAGTTAGCAAGCTCCAGGACCCGGAAGTAGGCCGCCTCCGGGAGATTCAGTGGAGGAAGATTTCCGGTCAGTTCAAGTTCGAAGCCGGTGGCAGTCCGGGGTGTTCCGAGGTTGATCCAGTCGCGGAGGTCATTGGACCACTGCAGCTGGTAGCGTTTTCCGGATTCCGTGCCGAAGGTTACCTGGGCACTGCCCTGCGGGGTGAAGGAAGCGTCGGTGATCCGCAGGTAACTGGCTCCGCGGGTATCGCCCAGGCGGTGGATGTCCCCGGTAAAGAGAGAAGCCACGTAGAGTTCTCCCTGCTCGTCTTCGCCAAAGGCTGAGATACGGAGCGAGGTGTCGAGGAACTCGCGGTTGAGCCAGTTGCCCGCAGGGTCCTGCTGAATTCCCCAGATCCGCCCTGAGTTGTAGTCCCCGAAGAAATAAATCCCCTCCATGCGGGGAAAGCGGCTTCCCCGGTAGACGTAACCACCGGTGATCGAACTCCCGGCATTGTGGTCGTACTCAAATACCGGGTCGGTGGAGGTTCCCTTGGTGAGACGGGTTCCTGAATTGAAGGTATTGAACCCTTCGATCCGCCTCCACTGGAAGTTCTCGCCGCCTCTGCTGGAAGCCGGGATGAAGTTGACCTCTTCCCATTCATATTGCCCGACGTCGGCAATGTACATATCTCCCGTCTTGCGATCGAATGACCAGCGCCACGGATTGCGCAAACCGAAGGACCAGATCTCATCGGGGACCTCCGGATCGAGGAGGAAGGGATTGCCGGAGGGAATGGCATAATTACTCCCTGGATCGGGAGTCCCCTCCACATCGATACGCAGCATCTTGCCAAGGAAGGTGTTGGTGGCCTGCCCGTTTCCGATTGAACCGTGAACATCCCCTGCACCCCCTCCGTCGCCCAGGCCGATATAGAGGTAGCCATCCGGTCCGAAGTGAATCTGGCCACCATTGTGATTGGGTTCGGGCTGGGAGATGGTGAGGATTACTTCCTCGCTGTCCTCAAGGGCATCGTTGGGATTGGCGCGATTGACCGAGAAGCGGGAGACCACGGTGGCTCCCCGCGGGGAGGTGGTGCTGCTGATGTAGTTGACGTAGAAGTGGCTCCTGGTGGCGTAATCAGGTGGAAAGGCGAGGCCGAGTAGTCCGCGTTCATCACCTCCGCTGTCGTTGGTATTCACGCGGGATCTGATATCGAGGAAGGTGCGCTGAACCCGGCCATCCCAGATCCGGATGCGTCCTCCACGCTCCACGATGAAGAGTCTTCCGCTGCCGTCCCCGGCGTTGATGAGATCGACCGGGCTGTTTGCGCTGGTAACGACTGCTCCCAGCTGGAGGTCGGGCCAGACCGGGGGAGTGGCATCGCTGGCAATCAACCGGGGAACGATGAGGAAGTCGCTGCTGCCGGTTCCGTCATTCAATCCATGGATGGCGAGCATGTTGGCGCCGGGCTTCAGCAGGGGGAGGAAGGAGCTCAAATCGAATTGCTCGAACTGGAGGGCCCGGGAGTCGGAATTGTTGGAGCTGGCGGCGGAGGATGGGCCGGGCTGGGCAGGGGAATTGGCAGCGGTGACCCGGACCCCGTTGAGGTAGGCGATGAATCCGTCATCGTATTTCATGTCGAGGAAGAGTCCCCGGGTGGAAGTGAGGGTCTGGGCGTCCACGGTGAAGGGGACGCGGATGTAGGCGGTCGTGGAGCGGTTCCGCATCCGGGCCTGCAGGTCCAGCCCGAGCAGGGAGGAGTAGCTGGTGTTTGAGGTAGGACTTGCCTCGTAGCCGACCCCGGTTGTTCCGGTGGTCCAGCTCGCCGCATTTGGAGGGGTGGCAACATCNGTCCACTCCTGGATTGAGAGGGAATTNCCACCGTTCCCGGCAGTGGGGACGAGGGCNGAGGCCGTGGCAGCCGGGTCGTCGGNTATCAGGANAGTCTCTGCGGCAGAGAGNGGGAGNNCGAGNGCCAGAAGNGAAAGGGAGGAAGAAGCGGGGAACTGAATCTTCATGGGATACTACTATCAGCTCAATCTAGGGAATTGCCATCCCGATTTCGGGTAAGGTCCGGGCCTGGGATTCCCGTAGCAGGTTATGATTGATCGTGCCCGGGACGGGGCCTCTGGGCATCCCGGAGTCTCGGCTTGTCATCCCCCGGGTGAGTAGTCAACCTCCTGACCTCTGAGCCCCGGTAGTTCAATGGATAGAACAAGGGTTTCCTAAACCTTAGATGTGGGTTCGATTCCCGCCCGGGGTAATTGCCAAAAACTGGGAAGATACGGGACCTTCTCCTTCCCATGGGGGTGATCGCTGAGCAGGCTTGCACCGAGACTGGTGCAGCCGGGAAATCTGAACCAGTATCACTGCAATGTCCCAGGAGATCGCCGTTCCCGAAAACCCTTATCTGCTGCTAACGCCGGGCCCGCTCTCCACGAGCCCAACTGTAAGGGCGGCCATGTTGCGGGATTGGTGCACGTGGGACGACGACTACAACCTTGGTGTCGTTTCGCCGATCCGGGAACAGCTGGTAGAGCTCGCGACATCCACCGCTCCCTCCGAATACACTGCTATTTTGATGCAAGGTAGCGGCACATTTTCAGTCGAGGCGATGATCGGAACCGCAGTTCCTCCAAGAGGCAGGTTGCTCGTGCTGGCCAACGGCGCCTATGGCAATCGGTTGGCGAAGATCGCAAGCTACCTCGGCCTTGATATGACCCTCCACGACAGTGGTGAGCTGGCACGCCCGGATCTGGCCCGGCTGGAAGCCGAGATCCAAGACCATTCCCACGTAGTGGTAGTACATGGCGAAACGACAACAGGCATGATGAACCCGATCGCGGAGATTGCCTCGATCGTCAAGGGAGCTGGAAAGTGCCTCATGGTGGATGCGATGAGCACCTTCGGAGGCGTTCCGCTCGACGTCGCCGAGCTGGGTATCGACTACATCGTTTCGTCGGCAAACAAGTGCATCCAAGGCGTCCCCGGCTTCGGCTTTGTGATCTGTCGCCGCGATCTCCTGGAGCAATGCGAAGGAAACGCCCGTTCCTTGTCTCTCGATCTCTTTGGGCAATGGCGCGGGATGGAGGGCGGAGAAGGAAAGTGGCGGTTCACATCGCCCACCCATACTGTCCGGGCCTTCGCCCAGGCGATGCAGGAACTTACCGAGGAAGGGGGCGTCGGGGCGCGGTATGCACGCTATTGCGAGAACCATCAGATCCTGGTCGAAGGAATGGCTGGATTGGGATTCGAATGTGTGCTTCCCCGCGAGTGGCAGGGGCCTATCATTACCGGTTTCCTTAGTCCCGAATCACCCCGGTATTCGTTCAAGGCATTCTACGATGCCTTGAAAGCACATGGGTTCGTGATCTATCCCGGGAAGGTAACCGGAATCGAGAGCTTCCGCATCGGCACCATCGGCCACGTCTTCCCGGACGATTTCCGCCGTCTCATTTCTGCCGTTGAAGAGTGTGTTGCTTGGTAGCCTGATGGTAGAAACCCTCCACAACAACACCCCGGTCTTGTTAGAGACCGAGTTTCCGGAGAGAGAGCTTCCAGAACAAGCACGGGTCGTGATCATCGGCGGTGGAATTGCTGGGTGCTCAGTGGCCTACCACCTTGCCGAGCAGGGATGGAACGATGTCGTTCTCCTGGAGTCAGGTTCGGTTGCCTCCGGGACGACTTGGCATTCGGCGGGACAGGTCGGTCAGCTCCGCGCCAGTGCCAGCCAAACAAAGATCAACAAAGCGTCTGCGGAGCTCTACGCAAAACTGGGCGACGCTGCGGGTTGGTTGCAGTGTGGTGGTCTCCAGCTGGCGAGCTCAGATGAGCGGTGGACCCAGCTGCAACGACAGGCCGCAATCGCGGGGGTGTTCGGGGTTGATGCTGTGCTTCTTGATTCCAGGGAGATTGCGGATCGCTGGCCGGTGATCGAAACCGGTGATCTTTGTGGAGGGATCTGGCTCCCGGGAGATGGTCGGGTGCTTCCGGGGCCGTGTGCGGTCGAGATGGTCACGCGTTCGGGTGTTCCCGTCTTCGAGCACACCCCGGTCGAGGCAATCTTGCGGGAAGGAGACACGATCACGGGTGTGAGAACGAATCGGGGAGAGATCGCGGCCGAGTGGGTTGTGTTGACCGGAGGAATGTGGGCGCGCCAGCTTGGGCTCGAGATCGGGGTCGATATCCCCCTCTACCCCTGCGAACACCACTATGTGATCACGGCGCCCGTCGAGGGTGTTACTCGCGATTTCCCCTGTGGCCGCGACCCCGATGCGGGGATCTATTTTCGCTCTCTCGATGATGGCGGAATGAAGTTGGGGGCATTCAAGCTGCGTTCCAAGGCCTGGAGGATCGGTGACACCGTGCCTGCCGATTTTCACCACGCTTTGCTGGATCCGGATTGGGAAGACTTTGCCGCTCCACTCGCCTCACACCACCACCGGCTCCCATCGACAACGGAGGTGGAGATCGTCAAGTTTATCAACGGCCCGGAGAGCTTTACTCCTGATAACCAGTTCCTCATGGGTGAGGCGGCCGGAACCCGCGGGCTGTTTGTGCTTGCAGGGTTCAACTCGGCAGGAATCGCCTGTGCAGGGGGTGCCGGGAAATACGCCGCTGAATGGATGGCCGAAGGGGGTATGACGATGGACCTGCTCTCGGTTGACATTCGACGCTTCGAATCTGGCCATAACCGGCGGGGGTTTCTTCAAGAGCGTGTCACCGAAGTGCTGGGGATGCACTATTCCATGGCATGGCCGAACAGGCAGATGGAAACCGCCCGGGAACTCCGCCGAGTGCCCCTCTACGACACGCACGCCCAGAATGGAGCCCACTTCGGGGAGAGCGCTGGGATTGAGCGCCCGTTGTGGTTCGGTGAAAAGGGCGAATACACTTTTGGGAAACCGGAGTGGCTGAAAGTCGTCGCCGACGAAATCTCTGCATGCCGCGCCGACGTTGCGGTCTTCGACCAATCGACCTTTGCAAAGTTTCGCACCCGGGATTTTGAAGGGCTGCAATGGCTGTGCGCCAACAACCTTGAGGTGGAACCGGGGCGCACGGTCTACACCGCGATGCTGAACGAACGGGGAACCTTTGAGTCGGACCTCACCGTGGTGCGCGACCAGGATGGATCGTTCTACCTCGTAGGCTCCACCTTGAGCCGATGGCGCGATCAAGACTGGATTCGGCGCAACGGGAAATGCGCCGACCTCGAGGACATCAGCACAGAGATTGGTGTCCTTGGGGTGATGGGGCCGCGATCACGGCAGTTGCTCGGATCGTGTGTCGATGGGATGAAGTTCGGTGACGCACGATGCATCGTCTTCGCCGGAATCAAAGTTCTTGCGATACGCATATCCTACGTTGGCGAACTAGGGTGGGAGCTGCACGTGCCGGCCCCAGAAATAGCTACGGTGCACAAAGAAATAAAACGAAGGGGTGCCACGGACGCCGGCTACCAAGCTCTGAACACGATGCGGATCGAAAAGGGATTCCGCGCATTCGGCCATGAGTTGTCGCCCGACGAGAATCCATTCGAAGCCGGACTCGGATTCGCTGTCGACTTGAACTCCGAGTTTCTCGGCAAGAGTGCTCTGGAATCCGCGCCCCGGCGGAAGCGACTGGTCAGCTTCCTTCTCTCTGATCCGGTGGCCATGCTCTGGGGTGGAGAGCCGGTTCTTCTCAACGGTGAGATCGCCGGCTACACGACCTCGGCCACCTTCAGCCCAACGTTCAATGCTTCCGTGGCTCTCGGATACGTCCGTGAGTATCATCAGGAAGCCCGTTACGAAATCCAATGCGCCAGTGAACGGTATTCTGCCACGGCGGGACTGCGCGGACCATTCGATCCAAGACGGGAACGTCTTCTTTCATGAGAACCGCCCCGAGAGATTTTAATCTATCCCGCAGCCTGGCTCTCCGGGCACCAGTCTTTGTCCACTACGAATTCCCTGGTCTCGATGTTTTGGAGTCCGAAAAGCGTCCTACTCCACGGCGGAGAACTTGAAGTAGTCTATGTCTCCAATGTAGCCGGAGGGTCCGACTGAATCCATCACGACGCGGATGCGGTGCACGCCCTTGGTCAACTTCACCTCCTTGGTGGAGATCTTTTTGAGGGCGGTCCAGCCCCCGGTGTCGGGGATGCGGATGGGTCCGGTAAGATTCTTCCCTGCAATCTCGAGGTGGAAGAGGCCCCCCTGCTTGCTGGAGGCAACGGGCATCTCAATGGCATAGGTTCCGTCCGCTGCGACCTCGACGGTGTAGCTCAGCCATTCACCTGCGCTCGTCCAGCCGAGGCCGTGGCCGTTGGAGGCGTCGGAACGTTTCTCGATATCGACCTGCGTGTCCCTGCGGTAGGGAGCGCCCTGGTTCCTTGCGTCGTTGTCACGGTAGGCCACTTCGGGAGGGCCCTCATCGTAGTGCTCGGCCTCGATCAGGCCGGGGATCTTATGGGGCTTGCCGCCGTAGGGTTCCGGTTTTCCCTTGGGCTTCGGCTTCTCCTTGGGTTTCGCCTCTTCTTCGGCCTCCGCTTCACCAAAGATCTGAACCGAGAGATTGGCGACATCGGCATACTTGCGGGCGGCCAGATCAGGATTGGCATCGGTGGTGACGCGGACGGTGATCTGCTGGAGCCGCCCGTTGGTGTCGTTGCCCCCCACATGGTTGATGCGGATGCGGTCGAGCACGTGAGTACTCGGGGCGAGCTTGAGAAGCGTCCGCTGGGGTGCGACATTCGTGTAGGATGGAGTGGTGTAGGTCCAGGTTTCGACCTTGCCGTCGAAGGCCTTCTCCAGCCCGTTGGCCCCGGTCCGCGTCGGTCCCGGAACAACGGTGCCAGCCACGATATCGACCTTCGTCTCGAAGTTAGCGTAGGCTTCGATTTCGCGGATGGTCCAGTGCTTGAAGTTGCCTTCGTTGGTCCATTCCAACTCGATTCCCGTCGCTCCGGCCACAGGGTCGAACAAGATTGAGTAGAAGCCGTCGTGCTTGGCGTCGAGGTGTTCGAGAGTATTGCCCCTGACCACTACCTGGGGCATCGGCCTCCCCGCCATCTTGAGGTAGGCAAGCAGGTCGGCCATTTGCTCGAGTGTGATTGCTCCTTCGAGTCCCTCCGGCATGAGCGAGCGGCCGGTGGACTCCAGCGACACAAGCTGGTCGCGCGGGATTTGGGTGCGGGCTCCGTCGACACCCACTAGCGTGACGGCGGAACTCGTTTCCTCCGCCACCGCCCCGGCGAGAGTGCGCCCGTCCCTGGTCTTGGCGACAAAGAGCATCCAGGTCGCCTCGATGGCCTGGTTGGGATCGAGGATGGCGGTGAGGAAGGTGAGCGGCGCGCGATTGCTCAGCGCAGCCAGGTTCGGACCGACCACTTTTCCGACGCCGTTGAGCCGGTGACAGAGTGCACAGTGCGTTCCAAAGAGTGCCCGGCCCTTCTCACGGTCTCCAGCCTTGGTGAGCACCGGAGTGTATTTATTGAGCACGGCCGCGCGGTTCGCATTGGTGGCGCCGCCGAGCAGCTTGGTGGCTCGCATCCGGATGGACTCGCTGGAGTGCCGGAGGAGCAACTGTCGGCGGCTGGTGTCTAGGGAAACTCCCAATTCGCGGTTTCCGTCAATCGCATCCAGAAGCGTGCCGGTGAGTATCGGCCGGGCCAGGAGAGCATCGATAATGGCGCCGCGGACCGCCGGCCCGTGTGCGGACCAACCGGACAGGAGATTCCTGGCCACTACGGTATTCTCATGCCGCAGGAGGGACTTGACCGCCGCGACCTGCAATTCGATCGGCGTCGCCAGCTTCAGGAGAGAGGTGAGCAGACGGGCATCAGCGTTGGGGGAAGCCCGTTCCAGGAACGGAACGGCGGAGAGGCGGGTCTCCAGGTCCCTCTTCCCATCGATCACCGTATCGCGCGCTTTAACCAGCATGGCGGGCACGAGTGCGCGAGCAGCTTCGTCGTCGTCCATGGCTTCCATGAGGCGCGTCGCGGCATGAAACTCCCACGCCTGGTAGTGGTTGCCGTTGTCCGGTTTGCTCGCGATACGCGTCAGCACGGGTGGCACGAGTTTTTTGGCGTCGGCTCCGAGCATCCCCATCAGCTCCGCGCTGAGGGCGGAGGTCACCGGCGTCCGCTCCGCCCCGAGAACGGCGAGCAGGACCTCATGCGGGAGTGCCGCTGCCGAGGTCAGGGCCGCAGCCCGGAGGTAGGGACGACCGGCGTTCTTCACGAGGAAACGTCCAAGGGCCCGCCCCGCCTCCTTGTGCGTCGAGGCGCCCAGTGCATAGGCGGCCTGCTGTTGCACGTGGGCATCTTCGTCGTTGAGCAGGGCAACCGCTCGCTGACCGAGTGCCGGATGGTCGTTGAAGAGGTGGTTGCCCACGCGCAGCGCATTGCGCCGCACGCCGGGGTGTGAATCATCGAGACCGATCTTCAGCGCATCCGCGGAAAGCGCGCCAAGATCTGCGAGCGCGCTCAAGGCCTGGGCCCGGGCGGCTGGATGCTTGCTCCGCAGCACGCTGATGAGCCCCGGAATTGCCTTCTTCTGCTGGTCCTTCTCGAGCCAGGTCAACATCATGTGGGCGGTGTCACGCTGCCAGCCGTTCGAGGAGCCCAGCGCGGCACCGAGCTCAGCCGGGTTGAGCGAGGCAAGGTTGACCCTCTTGTGGAGCTTCGCCCCGCTCGGAAAGGTCTTGTAGATCCGCCCGCGGTCGTGACCGGCCCGCAGGCGGCCGTCGGCAATCATTTCCTGCTCGAGTTTGTCGTCGATCCACTCGGGGTGCTCGATAACAAGACGGTACATATCGGCCACATACATTGCGCCGTCCGGTCCGGTGCGAATGGCGGTGGGACGGAACCAAGAGTCGGAACTACGGAGAAACTCGCTCCGTGCCTCGTCGCTCGCGCGCTCGGTTTCCATAAGGACTCCATTCCAGGTGATCTCCTCCCGATGCACGCAGTTGTGCACGGGACAGGAGAAGTAGACCGAGGGAGCGATGTGACCGTCGAACAAACTGTCGCGATAGAAGGTAAATCCACAGGCTGAAGTGAGGCTGCCCGGGGATCCCGCCGCCGGGGCCCGATACCCGCTGTAGTGACTGAGGACGCGGCTGATGGGATAGAGGGGGATCACCCCGTTGATTGGATGGCGGGAATTTGGTTGATCGACCTTCGGGTTGCGGCGCACCTCGTGATCTTCCAGTGCGATTTGCCATCCGTTGGAATTATTACCCGCTACCCAGTTTCCCCAGTCGTCACGGTTGCGGCCGTGCTGGGTGACGCCGGTGGCTGGTTCCAAGGCACCGGTATCGGGCTGGATGCGCAGGTCGAACCCTCCGAGGTTGAGCTTCTTGCCGGTCTTGATGGATCGAATCGTCCCGCCGCTGTCTCCGTTGGAGACGTAGAGCCAGCCATCGAGTCCCCAGACCAATCCATTCCCTCGATGCTGCTCGTTTCCCCGGCCAAATCCTTCGTAAAGAAGCACCCTGAGATTCGATTTGCCATCGCCAGTGGTGTCGCGCAGGAACCAGATGTTGGGCGGTGCGATCGCGAGGACACCATCGCGCCAGGGAAGCACGGTGTTGGCGGTCTCGAGACCGTCCGCGAAGAGAGTGCGCTTGTCGTAGCGCCCATCTCCGTCGGTATCGGTAAGAGCGACAATCCGGCCCCCGGGCTTGCCCTTGTGATCGAGGCCCATTGGATAATCCGCCATCTCGGCCACCCACAGACGACCGTCGGGGCCCCACGCCACGTCGACCGGATCCATGACGAGCGGTTCGGCTGCCACTAATTCCACGTGAAAGCCGGAACGTGCCTGCATCGCGCGCAAGGACGAGCTCGCAGTCCGGGGTTGGTTGACCTGCTCGCCCAGCAGTTCGCCGAAGCTGCGCTGGTCGATGTGGTGGGGCATGATCGCGCCCGTGTCCTCGTTCTGCCAGTAGAGATGTCCGCGCTTGATCCACGCGCCGTTGTTTGTTCCGTCCTTGCGGACGATGGGGGCCAGCGCGTTGCGGTCACGGGTGTGTTGCTCTCCCACGCCGTCGCCCTGGCGCCTGCCTTTGAGTCCAGTGCGGGACCAGCCGGTCTTGAGTGAATCGAACATCCAGGTGCCGTAGTGCTCGCCATTCGAGAAGATGACGTCCTGTCGGCCATCGTCATCGATATCGGCGAAGCGAAGTCCTGCGTCGCCTCCGGACTGGGTTACAAGCGAGGATCCCTCCGGGAGTCCGAAGGGAAGCTTCTCCCAGCCGTTTTTCCCGAGGCGATAAATCGCGGACTGGGTGGGAGTTCCGACGATCAATTCACAGATTCCGTCGGTGTCGAGATCTCGCAGGCGCACGCCCCCGTCGGCGCCCTTGCGGTGGGTGGCCACCCCGGCCAGTCCCTTTCCGAGCGACTGGTCAGCTACCCAGGCCCTGCCGTCGAAGCGCCAGGCGCGCGTCACTCCATGCTCGTTCGTTTCGATGGCCGCTGCTCGTCCGCTCTTATCGAGGATTCCAAAGCGCAGGGCTGGGGTGACGAGGGTCGGGAAGGGGGCCTCCTGCCAGGATTCCTTTTCCGGATCCCAGATGCGACAAAGCTTCGCCCCGGGGTTGCCGATGACAACGTCCATGTAGCCGTCGCCGTCGATATCAAGGATGCGGACGCCATTGTCCCCGCCCTTCGCGTTGCGGAGGGAATGGCCAGCCAACATGTTTTCGACCATGCGTTCGTCTACCTCCCGCATGGTGAGGAACTTCACCTTCTTGCCGTGAGTGCGGTTGGCGTGGTCGACGATCTCGACCATCTGGTCATTGCGCATCCATCCGCCGGCGTGAAAGCAAAGCGAAACCGCGCCTTGCTTCGCGACCGTGGCGTCCACCGCAACCTTGAAATCGGCAATCATGACCGGGTTCTGGGCTCCGTTCAGGGCCTGGCCGGTATAGTCATTCGGATAGACGAAGGGGATCTCCCAGATCATGTTCCCGACCGTGAAGGGATAGGGGTAGTCCTCGATGTAATTGACGAATCCGTTCATCAGATACTTGGAGAAGCGCTTCCCGCCGGCGGGGTCGCCCTCAAAGATCGAGCGTGGCAGTTCCCGGTCCGTAGGAGTGAAGACCATGCCCACGCTGGTGCTGGACGACATGAAATTCCCCATCTCGCTCACCCTGTTCATGATCTCCGCGTAGGCACGAGGGCTCGGCGTGTTCTGACCGTCCATGCAGGGGAACCGGAAACCCACCGAGCGGTTGTTGGGGATGGTGGCGAGGAGATCGACGCAGCGGTGGTAGTCGGTGGCGGCTCGCGCAAAGTCGAGGCGATGCAGGAGGGGACAGGGATGGCTGAGGGTGTGGGTCTCCAGCGAGACGCCCTGGCCGAGCAGCCACTGCATGTTGGGGTGAGTGGGGTCCGGACGATTGCAGGTGATGCTGACCGGGCCGCGACCGTCGATGAGCTTGAGCCGGTCGATGATGGGGCTCAGGTAGTTTCTGAAGTTCTGGCCATCGCCCGACATGTCGTCGATAGCGAGGACGGCCACCCCCTGCACCCCCTTCTCTCCGATCCACTGCGGGGTGATGAGCTTGGGCGATTGCCGGTCAAACTGCCACGGGTTGTTCGGTTCGTCGAGGTATACGAGGCGGTTGCCGTCGGCGGTCCACGCCGGGGATGCGCAGAACAAAAGGAAGACCGCGGTTGTGAGAGGAAGAGCAATGCGGGTCATGATGGGCTTAAGGTTTAGGTAACTGTGCGGACGGTCTCCTCCAGCCATGGAGAACGCAGGTTCGGGGTGAGGCTGAGAGAGACGGGCGGCTAATCTAGACGATGGCAGGCACCTATCGAAAGCCCTATTTCCCAAGGAACCTTCGTTCACGACGAGTCCCCGGGCCTTGGTGCTTTGCGGGGACCCCGATCCAGTCTTATTCAGGCCTGATCCTAGGCCCTTGCTTCTGTGATCAACGCTCGCGGATCGTGAGCGCCATGACCTCCAGGATGGTGTGCTTGCCGCCGTGGCACAGTTCGAATCCGATTGCGCCTTCGGCGGGCCCATCCTTGTGCACGACATCGATCGTCTTCACCCCATTGAGCCACCCCTGCAGGTGGTGCCCCCTGGTCAGAATGTACCAGTGATTCCAGTCGCCGTGCCGGACGAGTTTCTCCGCGTGATGCGGTGGAAACCTGTGTACCATTCCGGCTCCGCCTTCTTCCCACAGGCAGCCCCAGTGATTCGGTCCCATGTCGAACTGGTAGCCCGGTGCTTCCTGCGCTGACTTCGGCCGGAGCCGGATACCGACGCCAGAGTTTGCTCCAGTGCCGCTCATCTTCACCACCGCATGCAGTTCGAAGTCGCGGTAGTCCTCTCTCTTCGTCCATGCGAAATGGTATTCGCCCCCTCGGGATTCGCCGCGCAGGACGCCGTCCTCCGAGAGTTTCCAATACTCCGTCTCGCCCTTCCAGGTATCCCAGCTTGCAAGAAGGTCGACCCATCCTTCGCCGACCGGCTTTCCCTCGATCAGCTGTCCCTCCTCCGGCAGGCTGATCTCGAGATCGTTGAAGAGTTTCGTGATCCGCTTTACGGTCTCATCGACCAGCACCTGACCGCCGGCGGGACTCACCGGACATGTCTCCGGGATCGCGCTGTATCCACCACCTGCGATCGCTTCCGCGGTTGGAAGATAGTAGGCGGGCCCGGCAAGTTGGACGACACAGGTCATCTGTGCATCACTCCGTGCGACCATCCGGAGCCCATACTCGGTGAAGAGTTCGAACTGGTTCGTGCAGACCGCGACATCGCCGATCCGCAGGACATGGATCTCGGTCGGATAGCAGCCATCAGCGCTCTTCATCAGGTTCTCCTGGACTTCCAGGGTCTGCGCCCGCCACGAAATGGGACGTGCCAGTGCGTTGGCCCTGTCCGGATTGTTCTTCAGTTCCTCCACGAATCCATCATGCGTCGCCCGGATGCCCGCAATCTCTTCTTCGCTCAGCTTCCATCCGGGAAGCCGGATCTGATCGCTGCGATGCTCCAGCACGACATCGCCTTTGCGCTCCTCGCGCACGAGCGTATAAACATCGAGGGCTGAAGCGACGATTCTCAGTGCGCATTCCTCAGTCCACCCCTTGACGCCGCGCAACTGAAGCATCCGGTTTTCAGCATCCGCATGGAGGCGTGGCCCGGGCATCTGGTCGCCGGCCGCGCCGCACCAGCAGAGGACCGTGAAGGATTCACCGAATTCCTTCTTCAGCCGTTCGCGCACCGGATGCCAGAAATCCGCACTGATCTGCCGGTTTCCCGGAGCGACCTG